>NZ_JBVVPW010000041.1:9835-50043 GCF_055811385.1 Mesorhizobium sp. WSM4849 | reverse complement strand
CCACCGAGGCGACGAAAAAGCCAATCCGCCGCAGCAAGGATAACGCTCATGCCCTAAGTTAGCGCCTATGGGACAGCGCCCCCTCTGTCCTGCCGGACATCTCCCCCACGAGGGGGGAGATTGGCAGTTTCGGCGCCGCGCTTCATCCTGCAACGTTGGAGATTGGCGAAAGCCGAGGTGACGGCCGATCTCCCTCCTTGTGGGGAGATGTCCGGCGGGACAGAGGGGGCGCGCCGGAATGAGGCGCTGATTACCCGCAGCCATCAATTGTAAATCCGCATCGACAGGTCTAGTGAGGCCGGCAGCGGATTCCACCAGCCTGTCCGCAGGCCGGCGATACGCAGAGCCGCCGCCGTCCAGGTGTTGCAGCCAACCAGCGCATTGAAATGGCCGTTGGCTTCGTAGAAGCGGTCGAACCTGGAATAGGCGGCATTCTCGATCAGGATCGGACCGTTCGGCCCTTGCTGGAAACTTGCGGCGATGAAGTCGAGCAGCGCTGCAAAATGCGCCTCGCTGATGTCGAAGCCGGCGACGTCGGGGTGCGGCTCGACAATATTGCCGGCGACATCGACATGCATCACCGATGCGTCTGATGTCAGCGCCTTCATCATCGGGACGGCCTTCAGATCCGACCAGGTCGGCGTCTCCAGATAGAAGGCGCGGCCGCCCCAGCCGAAGACGATGTAGCGGACCTCGGCCATGTCGGCCGGAATGCCGCCATCGATCAGGAAATGGAAGCGTCTGCGCACATCGTCATCGACCGGAATGGCGATATCGGTGTGGATCGGATTTTTCAGCACCAGGATGTGCCTGGTGGCGACGGGATCGGCGGCGGCCGCCGACAAGAGCGGCCGTGGAATGACTGTGCCCAGCATCACGGCAAGCACTATTGCCACCACCAGAATGGCGAGAAAACGCCCAAGCTTTCTCATGAGGGAACGGCCTCGCAATTGGGGCGCAATCGGGGGCTGACGGCTCAGACGCAAAAAGAGCCCGGGCGGTTTCGGCCGGGCTCTTTTTTGATTTGCATGAGAGCGATCAGTGCAGGATCTGCGACAGGAACAGTTTTGTGCGCTCGTGGCGCGGATGGTCGAAGAACTCGGCCGGGGTGTTCTGCTCGACGATCTGGCCCTGATCCATGAAGATCACCCGGTTGGCGACCTTGCGGGCAAAGCCCATCTCGTGGGTGACGCAGAGCATGGTCATGCCCTCTTCGGCGAGGCCAACCATCGTCTCCAGCACTTCCTTGATCATTTCCGGATCGAGCGCCGAGGTCGGCTCGTCGAACAGCATGATGCGCGGGTTCATGCACAACGAGCGGGCGATGGCCACACGCTGCTGCTGGCCGCCGGAAAGCTGGCCGGGATATTTGTTGGCCTGTTCCGGGATCTTGACGCGCGTGAGGAAGTGCATGGCGATTTCCTCGGCCTGCTTCTTCGGCGTCTTGCGCACCCAGATCGGCGCCAGCGTGCAGTTTTCCAGGATGGTCAAATGAGGGAACAGGTTGAAGTGCTGGAACACCATGCCGACCTCGCGGCGCACCTCGTCGATCTTCTTGAGATCGTTGGTCAATTCCTTGCCGTCGACGATGATCTTGCCTTTCTGGTGCTCTTCCAGCCGGTTGATGCAGCGGATCATCGTCGATTTGCCGGAGCCCGAAGGGCCGCAAATGACGATCCGCTCGCCGCGCATCACCTTCAGGTTGATGTCCTTCAGCACATGGAATTCGCCGTACCATTTGTGCATGGCGATGATGTCGATGGCGACATCGGTGTCGGAGATATGCATCTTGGCGGCATTGACCTTGATCTCTTCCGCGCTGACGGCATTTTCTGTGGCCATGGAAGGTTCCCTTTTTTGTTCTTAGCGTTTGTAGCTGGTGTCGAGCCGGCGTTCCGTGAACATCGAATAGCGCGACATGCCGAAGCAAAACAGCCAGAAGACGAAGGCTGCAAACACCAGGCCGGACCTGGCGGTCTGCGGCGTCGCCCAGTTGGCGTCGGAAAAGTGCAGCTTGACGACGCCGAGCAGGTCGAACATGCCGATGATGTAGACAAGGCTGGTGTCCTTGAACATGCCGATGAAGGTGTTGACGATGCCGGGAATGACCAGCTTCAGCGCCTGCGGCAGCACGATCAGGCCCATCTTCTGCCAGTAGCCGAGGCCGAGCGAATCGGCACCCTCATACTGGCCCTTGGGGATCGCCTGCAGGCCGCCGCGCACCACTTCGGCCATATAGGCAGCGGCAAACAGCGATACGCCGATCAGCGCGCGCAGCAACTTGTCGAAGCTGACGCCGGCCGGCAGGAAAAGCGGCAGCATGACGCTGGCCATGAACAGCACGGTGATCAGCGGGATGCCGCGCACCGTCTCGATGAAGATGACGCACAGCGTCTTGACGATCGGCATCTTCGAGCGCCGGCCGAGCGCCAGCACGATGCCGACCGGCAGTGAAACAGCAATGCCGACGAAGGACAGGCTGAGCGTCACCAGCAGCCCGCCCCACAGCGGAGTTTCGACATGCAGCAGGCCGAACACGCCGCCGGTCAGCAGGATGAAGGCAACGATCGGCAGTGCCAGGAAGAACAGGATGGCGTTCAACCCCTTGCGCGGCACGCGCGGGATGAGCAACGGCACCAGCAACACCACGAACAGGATGGCGACCAGGATCGGCCGCCAGCGCTCCTCGATCGGATAGCGGCCGAACATGAACTGGCCGAACTTGGCGTTGACGAAGGCCCAGCAGGCGCCGGACCAGCCGTCCGGCTGGATGCCGCCCTGCGCCACCGTGGCGCAGAAGGTGCGGTCCGTGCCGGTCCACTGGGCACTGATGAAGGCCCAATTGATAATCTGCGGCAGGATCATCGCGACCAGTACGATGCCGACGATGGTCAGGATGGTGTCGCCGGTCGACGCGATCAGGTTCTTGCGGATCCAGGCCCCCAGACCGCGCACGCCGGCGGGCGCCTGTTGCGACAGCGCCATTTCGGTCCGAACCCAGGAGGTATCGTGTTCCTGCATGTCGCTACCTCTCCACCAGCGCCATCCTGGCGTTGACCACGTTCATCACCGCCGAGGTCAGCAGGCTGAGCACGAGATAGACCACCATCATGATCAGCACGCACTCGATCGCCTGGCCGGTCTGGTTCAGCACCGTTCCGGCGGTCGCCGTCAGATCCGGATAACCGATGGCGATGGCGAGCGAAGAGTTCTTGGTCAGGTTCAGATACTGGCTGGTCAATGGCGGAATGATGATGCGCATGGCTTGCGGAACAACCACAAGCCGCAGGATCGATCCTGGACGCAGACCCAGCGCACCGGCTGCTTCGCTCTGGCCCTTGCTGACGCCCATGATGCCGGCGCGCACGATTTCGGCGATGAAGGCCGCAGTATAGCAGGACAGCGCCAGGTAGAGCGACAGGAACTCCGGCTTGACCTGGAAGCCGCCAGTCAGGTTGAAGGTCGATTGCTTTGGATAGTCGAAGCTCAGCGGGAAGCCGCTCAGCGCATAGGCAAGCAACGGCAGGCCGACGATCAGCGCCGCCGACGTCCAGAACACCGGGAATTGCTGGCCGGTCGCCATCTGCCGCTGACGCGCCTTGCGGGCAACGAACCACGCCATGGCGATGCCGACAAGCAAAGCGACGAAGATCAACCAGGAGCCGTCGCCCCAGACGGCGCGCGGAAAATAGAAGCCGCGCTGGTTGAGGAAGGAGCCGAACGGCAGGTTGATGCTCTCGCGCGGTATGGGAAGCACGGCAAGCACGCCGGAATACCAGAAGAAGATAACCAGCAGCGGCGGAATGTTGCGGAAGACCTCGACATAGACCATGCAGATCTTGCGGATCAGCCAGTTGTGCGAAAGCCGGCCGATGCCGAGGATGAAGCCGATGATGGTGGCGGTAATGATGCCGGCGGCGGCAACGATGAGCGTGTTGATGAAGCCGACCACAATGGCGCGGCCATAGGTCGAATCCGACGAATAGGCGATGGCGCTGTCACTGATGTCGAAGCCGGCGCGGCCCCTGAGGAAGCCGAAGCCTGATGCAATGTGCAGGCGCGTCAGATTGTCGATGGTGTTTTGGACGATCCACCAGACCAACGCCACCAGCACGATGACGACCACCGCCTGGAAAAATATGCCGCGGACCTTCGGATCGTTGATGAAGGAGCCGCGGCTTGGCTCCTCGCGAAGAATTTCCTGCGATGCCATTCGACCATCCCCTGGAAAGAGAAACCGGAAGGCAGACGATCTGCCTTCCGGATCACATTTCGATCAGCGGATGGGCGGAGCGTATTGCAGGCCGCCCTTGGTCCACAGCGCGTTGATGCCGCGCGCGATCTTCAGCGGGCTGCCCGAACCGACATTGCGTTCAAACAGTTCGCCGTAATTGCCGACGGCCTTGACGATGTTGACGACCCAGTCGTTGGAGACGCCGAGATCGGTGCCGATCTTGGTATCAGCTTCCTCGCCGAGCACGCGCTTGATCTCGGGATTGTCCGAGGTCTTCATCTCCTCGACATTGGCCTTGGTGATGCCGAGTTCCTCTGCCTGCAGCAGCGCGAAGTAGGTCCACTTGACGATGTGGTACCATTGGTCGTCGCCCTGGCGCACGGCCGGTCCGAGCGGTTCCTTGGAGATGATCTCGGGCAGCACGACGTGGTCGGCGGGTGCGCCGAGCGTCAGGCGGATGCCGTAGAGGCCCGACTGGTCGGTGGTGTAGACGTCGCAGCGGCCGGCGTCATAGGCGGCGTTGACCTCTTCCAGCTTTTCGAAGACGACCGGGTTGTATTCCATCTTGTTCGACTTGAAATAGTCGGCAAGGTTGAGTTCGGTCGTGGTGCCACTCTGCACGCAGACCGCCGCGCCCGAAAGCTGTAGTGCGGAATTCACGCCCGGCAGCTTCTTGGCATTGATCATGAAGCCCTGGCCGTCATAGTAGGTGACTCCGACGAAGTTCAGCCCAAGCGCCGTATCGCGGTTGATGGTCCAGGTGGTGTTGCGCGACAGGAGGTCGATCTCGCCTGACTGCAGTGCGGTGAAGCGTTCCTTGGCGCTGAGCGGCGTGAACTTGACCTTGGTGCCGTCGCCAAAAACGGCGGCCGCGACAGCGCGGCAGAAATCCGCATCGATGCCTTGCCAGTCACCCTTGTCGTCCGGCGCCGAGAAGCCGGCCAGACCGGTCGAGACGCCGCATTGGATGAAGCCCTTGGCCTTGACGTCGTCGAGCGTGGCCGCCGACGCGGCCGAAGCCACCAATCCAAGCGCGGCGGCGCCCAGAATGCCGATTGCAATGTGTTTCATAACCCACAGACCCTTTTCTGTTTTTTTCAGGCGAACCTGACTTTTTTCCGTGTGAACGCAGCTTCCCGTTCCGGCCCATTCCCGGAACCCCGCATCGCAACCGACGCGCTGCCTCCCATTCACGAACTGCATCGAAGGCGATTATTCCAGTGAGGTCAAGGAAAATGACCGAAACCGAAACAGTTTGAAAACCAATTGCCGCAAATGCCTGTATTGCAGACAAACGCGCCCGGAAATTAGCCAGCAGTGCGAACAAAGCCGGCAAAGCTCGGTCAACGCAAATCGGGATTGCGCCGGCAAAACCGTCCCTCGGATTTACCGCGCATGACTGACTTGTCATGGAATCGATTGGCATATCCAAAGTCCGCCGGCTGGCGGATGGCGAACGGTTGCGCGGCCAATGCCGCCGCACTATGGCTAGCGCTTCATCAGAGGCGAAGCGCAATGACAAAAGACGGCAACGAAATGGGCATCAACACGCGGCTTGCCCATTCGGGCAACAATCCGCACGACTATTTCGGCTTCGTCAATCCGCCGGTCGTGCATGCCTCGACCGTGCTCTATCCCAACGCAGCGACGATGGCGGCGCGCAGTCAGAAATACACCTACGGCACGCGCGGCACGCCGACCACCGACGCGCTTGCCAGCGCGATCGACGGGCTGGAAGGCTCGGCCGGCACGATTGTGGTGCCGTCGGGCCTGGCAGCGGTGACGGTGCCGCTGCTCGCCTTCCTGTCGGCCGGCGACCATGTCCTGATCGTCGATTCCGTCTATCACCCGACCCGCAATTTCGCCGACACGATGCTCAACCGGTTGGGCGTCGAGGTCGAGTACTACGACCCCCATGCCGGTGCCGGTATCGCGGCGCTGATCAAGTCCAACACCAGGGTCGTGTTCACCGAATCGCCGGCCTCCAACACTTTCGAGGTGCAGGACATACCGGCCATTGCCAACGCCGCACACGCGGCAGGTGCGATCGTGATGATGGACAACACCTGGGCGACGCCGCTCTACTTCCGCCCGCTCGACTATGGCGTCGACATCTCGATCCATGCGGCGACGAAATATCCGGCTGGCCATTCCGACGTGCTGCTCGGCACCGTGTCGGCCAACAAGGCCTGCTGGAAACAGCTTTGCGAGACCTTCTACACAATGGGCTGCTGCGCCGGGCCGGACGATGTCTATCAGGTGCTGCGCGGCCTGCGCACGATGGGCGTACGGCTGGACCGCCATCAGCGCAGCGCACTGGCCATCGCCGGCTGGCTGGAGGGCCAGCCGGGCGTGGCGCGCGTGCTACACCCAGCGCTTGCCAGCCACCCCGATCACGATCTCTGGAAGCGCGACTTCTGCGGCTCGAGCGGCATCTTTTCAATCGTGCTCAAGGGCGGCGGCCAGAAACAGCAGCATGCCTTCCTCGACGCGCTCAGGATATTCGGCCTCGGCTATTCCTGGGGCGGCTATGAGAGCCTTGCGGTGCCGGTGTTCCTCGGCGACCGCGTCGTCGCCAAGGGTCCTTATGACGGCCCGCTCATCCGCCTGCAGATCGGGCTCGAGGATGTCGAGGATTTGAAGGCCGATCTGGCGCGCGGCTTCACTGCGGCGGCGGCCGCTACTTAAGCGACGAAAGGGTCTCTAACAGGCGCATCTTCGGCCTGATCGCGCAGGCCGATCTGCTGGCCGCAACGGCGCGCGCAAGCTGCAGACAAGCTGCTGGTGGAAGCGGTAGCGTAGTCGGTGCCGGCCGCCGGGAAAAATGTTCGGGAACCTTTTGCCGGTTAAGCCGTCCAATGTTTCGATCGGAGGATTTGCCTCGGGTCAGGAGATTGGCTCGCGATGAGGAAACCGGTCATGTCTGCGACCGTCATGCCCGCCGCGTCTGGCGAGATGCAGCTTGTCGGCCGTGCGCTGGCGCGCGAGGGCGGAGCCTTCCACACGATTATCAAAATGCACAACCAGCGACTCTATCGTATCGCCCGCAGCGTCGTCCGCAACGACAGCGAGGCTGAAGACGTCGTGCAGGAGGCCTATGTCAGGGCCTTTGCCCAGCTCGGGGATTTTCGCGGCGAATCCTCTCTCGCCACATGGCTGTCACGCATCGTCATCAACGAGGCGCTTGGGCGTTTGCGCAAAAGGCGGCGAACGGTAGCGATGCCGCAAAATCTACAAGCCGAAATCATCAAGTTCCCCCTCAATCCCAGCGACGATCCGGAGCGGATGATGGCGCAACGGCAGATCCTCGATCTTGTCGAACGGGCGACCGATCGCCTTCCCGATGTCTACCGGACAGTATTCGTGGCGCGGGTGATTGAGGGTCTCAGCATAGACGAGACCGCCGAATTGCTTGATGTGCGGCCCGAAACCGTCAAGACCCGGCTGCACCGCGCCCGCGCCCTCGTCCGCAAGGCGCTGGCCGACCAGATCGGCCCGGTGCTGCTCGATGCCTTCCCCTTCGCCGGCCGCCGGTGTGAACGGCTGACCGCCGCGGTGATGCAGCGGCTTGGCTTTACTGACTGATTTTCCCGAATTCCCGGGAACGTTTGCCACCTTCCGGCATCCAATCATCGTCAACTGAAAATGCCCGGAGCCAACCGCATCCGGCGAAGGAGAACGTCATGTTTATTCGATCGACCACCGCACTGGCAGCGCTTTTCCTGCTCAGCGCAGCGACGTTGGCGCAAGCCTCCGACAAACCGAGCGACCCGCAGATCGCCCACATCGCCTACACAGCCGGCGTGCTTGACGTCGAGGCGGCCACGCAAGCGCTGAAGAAATCGAAGAACAAGGAGATTCTCGATTTCGCCAAAGACATGGTGCGAGACCATGAAGCCGTAAACAAACAAGCGCTTGGCCTGGTCAAGAAGCTCAACGTGACGCCAGAGGACAACGCCACCAGCAAGGCGCTGACCAAGGCGGCGGACGAGGAACGGGCGAAGCTCGCCAAGCTCGACGGCGCCGCGTTCGACAAGGCCTATGTCGACAACGAGGTCGCCTATCACAAGCAGGTCAACGGCGCACTCGAAACCCTGCTGATCCCCTCGGCCGAAAATGCCGAACTGAAGAGCCTGCTGGAGACCGGCCTGAAGCTATTCCATGGCCATGAACAGCATGCCGAACATGTCGCCGGCATGCTGAAATGAGAACAGCACCGACGGTATCGAAACGGCATCTGTGGCTTGCCATGGCGCTAACTATTGCCCCCGCACCAGCCAAGGCCGAAACGATCGAGGTGACGATCGAGAAGCTGGTGTTCTCGCCAGCCACTGTCGAAGCGAAGGTCGGCGACACGATCGAGTGGGTCAACAAGGACGTGTTCGCCCACACGGCGACCGTCAAAGGCGGCTGGGAGGTGATGATCCCGCCGAAGACATCGGCGAGCATGATCCTTCAGAAGGCGGAAGCGTTCGACTATTTCTGCCGCTTCCACCCCAACATGAAAGGCCAAATGACGGTGACGTCGCCCTAACCCAGCCAGCAGAGACCGCCCTGCGCGCGCAGGGCGGTCGGGCGGCGTCAAGCCGCCTGGTAGCGAGGCGCCGGCTCGCCGGTCTGCGTCGCGGCGAACAAGGTGGCGCGGGCGGCGTCATAGGTTTCCCACAGCGCGCGGTCGTGGACCGACGGCAGCGTGATGGCTTCACCCTGATCGAACCCAGCCAGGGCCGCATCGACCATGTCTTCCGCGGTCATCACCACTGCCGGGTCGAACGGCGAAAGCGGCATGCCGGCGAACTCGTAGAATTCGGTGGCGGTCGCGGCAGGAAGAACGAGCTGCAGCCTGACGCCGGTTCCGGCAAGCTCCTCCTGCAGGCCACGGCTGAAGTTCACCACATAACCCTTGGTGCCGCTGTAGAGGGAGGTGATCGGCAGCGAGTGCAGCGCCATGACCGAGGCTATGTTGATTATCGCCCCTGCGTTGCGCGACAGGAATGCCGGCAGCGCCGCTCGGGTCAGGCGCGTCAGCGCCGTGATGTTGAGCGCGATCGTCGACGCGGCATTCTCGTCGGACGTGTTTATCGTCGATCCGAGCGTGCCGTTGCCGGCGTTGTTCACAAGCAGGGTGATGGCGGGGTTGGTGGCGAGCACCTTCTCGACAAGCGCCAAGCCCTCCTCCTTGGTCAGGTCGGCGCCGATCACCTCGACCTTGGCGCCATGGGCCCGCGACAGCTTTGCCGAGAGGGTTTTCAGGCGTTCGGCGCGGCGCGCCACGAGCACAAGATCATAACCACGGGCAGCGAGGCGATCGGCATAGACGGCGCCGATGCCGGCGGAAGCGCCGGTGACGACGGCGATCGGCTTGGAAGCGGAGTTCGACATGGGTTATCTCCTGGACGTTGGTTGAGCGCTCAAATGTTGAGCGCTCAATCAACTAGCCAGATCTGTGCCCCTTGCAATGGTTCAGCCCTCAACTATTTTGAAACAATGAAAAAAAAAGTCGAATCGCTTGCGACCCTCGAAGGTCGGGACGAGCCAGATGCAGAAGCGCCCGGCATGCCGAGTGATTTCGTCTGCATCAATTCGTCGCTGCGCCGTGCGGCGCGCCGGCTTGGCCAGTTGTATGACGCGGCACTGGTCCCAACCGGGCTGACTTCAACGCAAACCCTTCTGCTCGGCCAGATCGACGGGCTCGCGGCCGCTTACGGCGAGGATGGGCCGACGCTGCAGGTCCTCGCCGGCCGCCTAGCGATCCAGATCTCAGCGCTGACGCACGCTCTGCGGCCGCTTGTGCGAGACGGTCTGGTTGAGGTCCGCCACGATACCCACGATCGGCGAACGAAACATGCTGTACTGACGCCGCTCGGAAAAGCGCGATACCAGCAGGCATATGTCGTGTGGGTCGAGGCCAACCGGCGCGTCGAGGCGATTTTGGGGGCGGCCGCGGCCGAAAAGCTGAGGAGCCTCGCCGACGATGTCGCCTCGCAGGACTTTCTCGACTCCTATGTTTCGGGCGCGAAGCCGGCGAGCAGCACCGAATCGTCGGAGTGCTAAAGCGCCGCACGCCCTTTGGGACGCGCTATGGACGGTCTGGTTTTGCGCGACCGGCAACCGCTCGGATGCAGGCGGACGACAATCTGTGCTAAAGTAACCCTATGAAAGCATGGCTGGAAGCGGCAAAGAGCCGGGCGCGCGACATCAAGCTTGATGTCGTCGCCCTGTGGTTCGCCGCACGCGATCCTCGGGTGCCCTGGTTTGCAAAGTTTGTTGCAGGGATGGTGGCCGCCTATGCGCTTTCCCCAATCGACCTGATCCCGGATTTCATTCCGGTGCTCGGCTATCTCGACGACCTGATCATCGTCCCGCTCGGCGTAATCCTGGCCATAAGGCTTGTTCCGCCGCCGCTGATGGACGAGTTTCGCGCGCAGGCTGCCGCGCTCGAAACTAACCCGCAAAGCAGGACGGGAATGTTTCTTGTCGTGGCGCTCTGGCTGGCTTTGGCAGCTTTGCTGATTTGGGCGTTCTGGCCCACCCACGCCAAATAGTCTGATCAGGCTTGCGCTTGAACCGCCTAGGCTGCTGCGCCGGCGGCCTAAAACCCGAGCGCCAGCCATGCCGTCCCGGCAAGCAGCGTGACCAGCGTCAGCGGCAAGCCGACCTTGAAGAAGGCGGCGAACGACAGTGGTGTGCCGGAGACCCGCGCGTACTCGGCGACGATCAGATTGGCGACTGAACCGAGCAGCGTGAAATTGCCGGCCAGCGTCGAGCTCATGGCGACGACCAGCCAGGCGCGCTCGGGGTCTTCCAGGCCTGGTATGAACGGCCGCAGCGCCAGCACGGCCGGAACGTTGCTCATGATGTTGGACAGCACTGCGGTGAAGCCGGACAGCCGCCAGACGTCGTCCAGCCCGAGGTTTTTTGCCGAGGCGACGATGTCGGGGCTGAGCAGCGTCTTCTCGGCGCCGGCGACGACGATGAACAGGCCGGCGAACATGAACAGCAGCGGCCCGTCGATCTCGCGGTAGATGCGCGCCGGCTTGATTGCGCGGGTCACGAGAAGAATGGCGCCGCCTATGAGCGCCGCCTTGGCAACCGGGACGCCGGCAAAGAAGGCTATCGCCAGTCCGATGCAGACGACCACGGCCTTGACCACCTGTCCCGGCAGCATGCGGCCGCGATAGACCTCGGGGCTGAGCTCGGCCTTGCGCGCGAATTCGGCGCGATAGACGATCCGTACTATGACGATGACGGCGATGAGGCCGAATAGCGCGACCGGCGCCAGGGCTGCCGAGAAGGCCGGATAGGATATCCCCGACAGCGCGCCGATGACCATATTCTGCGGGTTGCCGGTGATGGTGGCGACGCTGCCGCAATTCGACGCCGTGGCGGTAGCGATCAGATAGGGAAGCGGGTTGCGGTTGATGACGCGGGTGACGTGGACGACGATCGGCGCCATGACCAGGCAGATCGCGTCATTGACCAGGAACGCTGACAGAACGCCGGTCAGCAGCGTCACCATCACCAGCAGCATGAACGGCGCGTGCGCGTGCTCGATGGCGACGGCGCCGAGCGCGCGAAAAGCGCCCGACACTTTCAGATGTGCCACAACGATCATCATGCCGAGCAGCAGCGTGATGGTATCGAAATTGATGGCACGGTAGGCATCCTCCAGGCTGAGCGCGCCGATGGCGATCATCGCCGCACCGCCGAGCAGCGCAATGCCTGCCCGGTCGAGGCGCAAGCCGGGGAACCTGCCGACGGCGACGCCGGCATAGGTCAGGATCAGCAGTGCCGCCGCGCCCATCAATGTCATTCGTGGAAAAGCCCCGTTCAGATCCGCCGTGCCCCGCCATTGGCGAATCGCCAATGCCCCTCCTCACTGCGACATGAATGAACGCAAGCACAAGAGATGCCCGCGACGTCGGCGAATCCTGTCTACCGAGGCGCCCGGGCGATTGGTGATACCATCGCGCGGCTGGAATCAGTGAAGGCCGAGCCGACATACTTGCGCGTGCCGATCTCGCCCATCAGAGCGAATGCCGGCGCCTCGCACTCGACCCCAGCAATTCGAGCTCACATCCGGTGAAGGGGTCTGCACATCTGTCGCATCTAACGCGCTCCCGGCGGCGGCATGGCCAAGTGCGCGTGCTTCTGGAAGATCGCAATCTTGTCGCGATAGGTAATCCGGATCTCGCGTCCGCATCCCTCACACCTGTAGTGGGAAACGACCTGAAACCAGCTGCCGTTCTTGATGACGGCGAAGTCGCATTGCGGGCATTGGAAAGTCAGGCCAACAGAGAATAGGCTGGGAGAGAGGGACATTGCAGCGCCTCGCATTCTGGAGAGCTTGTAGGCGGTTTGGCTAGTCCAGCGTCTCGACGACGAAGGATGCGGCAATCAAATCGTCGGCATCGATTCTGCCCTTGCCGCCCTCCATGACGGCCGCGACCTTTCGAAAGGTCTTCAGTTCACTCTCGGTAATCCGGGCGCCGCGCATCCTCTCATTGAGGTCGGCCACGCGCATTCGCAGTGCCTGGGACGCTCCAATCTCACGGTTCGACATGATGATCATACTCCTCCCTGCGCTGAACGGCATCGTCTTCGCGCCAGGCTCTTCAAACCTCAGGCAGCTGCAAACGTTCCTTGGCTGGGCTTCGGTCTGATCCGAGACGGGACCTAAGTCTCACCTGGTTTCGCGTAATAGTCCGGACATCGCGCCACCCGGAACTGCGGCTGCTCGTAGTAGTTGCTCGCTGTGAGTTCATGGGAGAGCCCATGGAAAATAGCGTTCACCGAGCCCGCTGGTTGCTCGCTCCGGTCTTGGCCGTCTCCACCGCGTTCCTGGCGATTGGAATGTCGTTAGCTAGGGATAATCGGACTTTGACGAATTGGACCGAAGAACGAAACTGAGATCTGCGCAGCTAAGTCCCTTCCTGCGCTGATAAAGGACCACCCGCCATTCCTCGATTTGGCGGGTGGTCCGTGCGAGCGCGACCGAGGCGTCCTCGTCGCTGGAGCCCAGCACCGAGGCGTGGCGCAACTCTTTCTCGTCACGGAGATGCCTGATGTGGAGCCTCATGCCGGGGGCGCAGCGCGGTTCGTCGCCTCTTTATGCGTTCGGTGTAGCCAGTCGCGCGGTTTTGAGTTTCTGACACCGGATTTTAGAGCACTCGCCCGTCTCTCGAGCTTTCTCGAAGCGTTCTCGCAGCCGTGGATGCCCTAGCCATGGAATCCGCCAAAGCTACAAGCACGGATTCGTCCGCAGGTTTCGCGACAAAAGTACCGGCCTTGAAGGCCTCACCGCGGCCCTCGATGTCCGTGGCACTATAAATTACAAAAGGGATATTACGGGCCACGAGTTCTTCAGCAACCGAAGAGCTGATGCAGTCCTGCAAGAGCACGTCCAGGATGACGACGTCCGGCTCAACAAGGGCCAAAATTAGTCGTGCACGACTGCAACTTGGCTCTGAGGCCACCGCAAAGCCAGCCTCTCTGAGTGACGCCTCGATATCGATAACGATCATCGGCTCGTCCTCAAAGATGAGCGCCAGAGGCTTTCTCATGTCCTCCTCCATTGATGGGCAGGAGCACGGTGTGCGCTGACATCCCGACAACGGTGCCCGGATAATTCATAATCCTGTCAGGATCAGAGTCCATACTCAATTTTTAACGAGCGAAAACAGTCACGTCGCACCTAGTATTCCTAAAGTTTTGGGAAGCAAGGCGTGCCGAAGATCGTCCTCGCCGCGCAAGTGCTTCACGCAGGCTTTCATGCCCGGTTTCACCCACTGCGTTGCCGGCCGCTTCTTCATGTCCTTGGGTGCCTCGCCGGCATGCCTCCTGGACGCGCTTGCAAAGCCGTTCGCGCATCTCGCGATTGACGCTGACGAAGGCACTGCCGACATAATTTCCGGGTGCCCGGCTCGCCCACGAGCGCAAATGCGGGCTTGCCTCTCCGCGCTCGACGCCAAGCAGGTCGAACTCGCTTTCCGTCAGAGCCTTGACGCAACCGCCTCATCTAATAGCCCGGACCCTGCCACGCCCAGGAGCAGCAGCACAGAAAGCGCCAAGACAGCCAGTAGCATGATGGGTGTTGAGTCTGGGAAGATGACGGTGATCGCGCGAGTCGACTGAGCTTCCAAAGCTTCACCTCCGCCCTCGATCAACGCTTCTTTCCGCTGGCTTCTCCTGATCCCACGGGACGGGAGCCCAACGTTCTTCATGTTCCAAATTCTGGCCGAGATGTCTCCGGCAATTACCGGATCATCGGACAGATGGCCTGCAATCCATTCAGGGAGGTATTCCTCACCGCGCTCGCCCATGGCACCCAGTAACCTGTCACATCTGCTCAACTTTTAGAATTAATCATATCAATCTACTACCATCGGTTGCGACAGGCAAGCCTTAAAGCGCGTCGCGTTTGACCGGCCTCGTGCGACGCTTTAGGTTGCTGTTTTATGCATGTCGTTATCGCAAAACCGCTGTACACTTTTGCGCGACATGCATCAGCATTTTCCGGAACGGAAAAAATCAGTCAACGCCTACGGCTGGGCAGCGCCGGCAGCTCGCAAATGAGCGCGGACGGCGGCGGCATCTCTGGCTTCCATTCGGGTTTGGGCAGATCGCTAAGTAAGGCGATCATTCGCGCCCTCTGATGCGCAAGGGTGGCACGTAGCGCCCGCGCCAGCCCGATCTCGCTCAATGTGTTGGCAAGGTCGTACGCCGGGCGGGGGAATTTCATCGCCCATGTAGCACGGTTTGTTGGCTATCTCCCAACCGGGCCTGTCAACCAGATAACCACCGCTCGAAAAGCCCGCGCCTCCGGGAGAGGAGAAGATGCTGCGGAAGCCGAACGCCCTCCCCGAGCCGGTGTTCCATACGGAAGTCAAAAAGCCCGCCGCACCTTTCGGCACGGCGGGCGATCAGTCGTTCACCAGGCACAGGGTGGGCGGGGGGGCGTGCCCGGATTGTAGGAAATCCTACGCGCGCCGGCTGCGTCGCGTCTACCAACCGGCGGTTGGAATGCTCAACTCGGTGAGCCTTGCTTTACCCGGTCCTACCGCCCCAGCGCTTGTTTCGAAACCGACAGAAGTTCTTCTTCGTCCACCACTCCGGCCATGTAGTTGGCAATAATTCGGGACGCGAGCGCTTCACGTCGATGCGCAGATTCACTGTCAATCTTCAACCGCTCGAACACCCGCGCCAGTAGGGCCAACTCGGTCGGGTTGAAGACACCCGCATGCTCGGCTTTTCCACCAATCGGCATGACAAACCCCCTTCGCCCAGAGATTTTGTTCGTGCGTCATTATCATACACCAAAAAAACCGCACCCCGTTGCAGAATCGCAGACGCGAGATGCGCCCCTCGCGGAAGATCTGCGAGCGGGCGAGGGCGACCCCACATCAGATCTTCAGCAATCCCGTCGAATTTCTTGAGGCCTTCGCTGGGAGGCTTCTGCTTATGAAGTCCCTGTTCCGTTGCAGCCGCCTCGAAAGCGGCGAACGCAGCCTGGTGACTGCAATGTCCGGCCAGGCATTCCTCGATCATTCGGATTGCTTCAAGCCGGGACGGGTTGTCCATGGATGGCCATGGTTGCTGAAGCGCTTTCGCAGCGCCGGCTATCGACGCGACCACCACCGGCGTGTGATTCAGGTAGATTGTAATCGGGACAAACGCCGTCATTTTTGTCGCTCACCAGGATCGAAGGCGGTTAAACGCGAAGACATGGCGGTGGTTGCATGAACATGCATCGTGAATTCAGAGCGGCGCTGCCCGACGCGATCGAGGCTGAACACGCGGTGCCAACACGCAGGGGTTGCACGTCCGACGAGCCTTGATCGTATCGGTGCCATGAACGAAGAAGCCCGCGCCCCACGGAGGGGAAGGACGCGGGCTGATCGGAGGAGACAATCCGATCTCGCAGCATTCCTATGTGCACAGGAAATATTACCGCAGGAGGCGAACGTCTTGCGCGTGCCAGTGTTCCATACGGAAACAAAAAGTCCGCCGCACCTAAAGCGCGACGGGGCGATCAAGCGATCATCGAGCGCGGGGTGGGTCGGGATTTGCCCGGTTCGCGAATCGTGAAAAATGATAGGCTGCCGGCTGCGTCGCGTCTGCCGACCCGACGCGGAGCATTTCGAGCATTGCCACTAGACAATCCTTCGGGCCGAAAGTGTTACCCATGTCTCCGGTATAAACCGTAACCTATGTGTCCAGAATGGACCTTGAAAATACTGGCGATCCCGACAGGATTCGAACCTGTGACCATCGGCTTAGAAGGCCGGTGCTCTATCCAGCTGAGCTACGGGACCGCTGGGCCGACGCCAAGGGCCGGCTGAGTTATGCGCTGGGACGGCTGCCCGGCATTTGCCGGTCAATGTGTCCAGGGCGTCCTGCGGTCATAGCGGAAATTTTCCGCATAGGAAATCTGGCGGCGCTTGGATTCCTTCGGCTCCTCGACACGGTAGGCCAGCCCCTCTTTCTCCGCATAGGCCACCGCCTCTTCCCGGGTATCGAAGGTGAGCCTGATCTGGCTCCGCATGTCACCCGACGTGGTATAGCCCATCAGCGGATCGATTTTCTTGCGCATCTCGGGATCGAATTCCAGCACCCAGTGGCCGGTCTTGGCCTTGCCGGACTGCATCGCGGTTTTGGCTGGGCTGAAAATGCGCGCGGACATGGACACCTCGTTGCTACGTGCAAGCGGCACCGCCGCTGTATTCCCGTCATTACTGCGCAATGCCGCCGGCGGCAAGGCCGCTGCCTGCCGTACCCCTTCGGTACGGCGGGCCACCGACGATGATCGCGCGAGGGTTCACGGCAAAAGAACCCATCCCCTCAATCAGCCTGAGCAGTTTGCTACAACGCAGAACTAACAAGGAGCGGCCACCGCTGTGGACGTTCGCCGGCCTGACCTTGCTAGCCGGCGGGCCTGCGGTTCTCGGCATGTGGCTCGGCAGCCTGGCCTATGCGCCGCAATGGTCGGCGCTGGCGCTTGCCATCGGCGCCGGGACGATCCTGCAGGTCATCGTCGAGGTCGGCGCCTATCTGATGCGCCGCAGCCAGAAGGGTCTCGATGCCTTCTTCACGCCGCCGGTCCTGGGTGGGCTGGCGGCCGGCGTCGCCTTCATGTATGCGACAGCCGCCTGGTGAAGGTCTGACCGGACAGGAACCTGGGCGCCGAGACGGCGCTGCGAAACCGTTGCGACCCGGCTGGCTGCATTTCCGGCCCCGCTCTCGGCTCGGGCCTACCGTTTGTTCCGTTCTCGTCTTTTCAAGGGGTTGCGCAGCCAAGCCCGCAACCTATAGCCCGCAAGGACTCGGGCCGCGGTAATCAGCTCTTAGCGGGAGCTGCCGACGAGCACGTTGTGTCGGGCGCCCAAGGCGCTTGGCCAATCCCAAAGCAAATCGTTCTCGTCTCGCTTTGGGACAATGGATTGGCATCTGAATTGCTACATCTGAATTGCTAATTGAGACTCGCCAGCCACAGCGCTTGCGAAGGGGACGGAAATGGGCTTAGCCGAAGACTTGTCTGATGTTGCGCTCACATTCGAATGTCCGGATTGCTCGCATCCGGCGGTAAGGAAGGGCTCTGCGCTAAAAACGATCGCGCACTTCAGATGTGACGGGTGCAACGCCAAGGTGCGGATCACTTACCCGCAGAAGCTAGCGATCTTTGAAAAGCACAAGCTATTGGCTGCCCGAGGGGTGTTTGCGATTGGCTAGCTAAGCCTTTTCCAGGTTGTCGGTCGCGCGGATTTCGAGAACAAGATGCAGAATTCTGAGGATGGTCTCGTTGGTGGATCGCTCAATTCAAGCAGCTTTCTTGCTGGCGAAGCGGTTGATGTTCCAAGCACCGCCGCCGGTTGACGCGCCGCCGACTAGTTGAACGCGAGCCGGTAGCGCCAGAGGGCGACAAGGCGCGGCTACTTCATTTTTCTATCCATGAGGAGCGCGATGAACAGCCGTGGGACTTTTGGTGGACTTTTCGTGCAACTCCCTGCCACTGTATGGCGTTCGTTCCGTTTTTGTCGTTTCGGGGGTTGCCTTCCAAAGCCCGGAACCCTATAGCCCGCAAGGCATCGGAGTGTAGCGCAGCCTGGTAGCGCATCTGGTTTGGGACCAGAGGGTCGGGAGTTCGAATCTCTCCACTCCGACCATTCATTCACCGCGACGAGCAGCAGCCGTGCCGGCGCAGCTGCGCCGGACAGCATCTGCGACGGACGAAGCACCCCAGCGACCGACGGGCGGCCCGGATTTCCGGGCGTGCCCGCCTGAAGCTGCGAGGCGTCAGCCTTGGATGAACGCCAGGAGATCCGGATTGATGATCTCCGGGTGGGTGGTGCACATGCCGTGCGGAAGGCCCTTGTAGACCTTGAGCGTGCCGTGCTTCACCAGCTCGGCTGCAAGCAGAGCGGAGTCGGCAATCGGCACGATCTGGTCGTCATCGCCGTGCATGATCAGGACAGGCACGTCGAGCTTCTTCAGGTCCTCAGTAAAGTCGGTCTCGGAAAAAGCCTCGATGCAGTCGTAATGGGCCTTGGCTCCGCCCATCATGCCCTGGCGCCACCAATTGTCGACAGCCCCTTGCGAGACCTTGGCGCCCTCGCGATTGAAGCCGTAGAACGGGCCGGCCGGTACATCCCTGTAGAACTGAGCGCGGTTGGCGACCAAAGCGGCACGGAAGCCGTCGAAGACCTCGATCGGCAGGCCGCCGGGGTTGTTGTCGGTCTTGAGCATGATCGGCGGCACCGCTCCGATCAGCACCGCCTTGGCGACCCGTCCATCGCCACCGTAGCGGGCAACGTAACGCGCCACCTCGCCGCCGCCGGTCGAGTGGCCGATATGGACGGCGTTCTTGAGATCAAGGTGAGCGACCAGAGCCGCGACATCGGCGGCATAGGTGTCCATCTCGTTGCCGGTCGCTGTCTGGGTCGAGCGGCCGTGTCCGCGCCGGTCATGCGCGATGACGCGATAGCCGTTGTCGAGGAAGAACAGCATCTGGTTGTCCCAGTCATCTGCGCTCAGCGGCCAGCCGTGATGGAACACGATTGGCTGGCCTGTGCCCCAATCCTTGTAAAAAATCTCGGTACCGTCCTTGGTGGTGAATGTGCTCATCGTCGTACTCCTTGATGTGGTTGGCTGGATTGGTTTGGGGGAAGGTTCGTTCCTTCTGTGGACAAGCTACCGCAACGGAGTCAAGGTAAGGATTGGCAAAACAGACATTGTACATGGCAAAACTGACAGATGATCGCGGCGCGGTCGAAATCGGCCTCGTTGTATATCCTGGCGTTCAAGGAGCGGCCGTTCTTGGGCTGACCGATCTCTTCCAGCTGGCCAACCGGCTGGCTGCCGAACGGTCACCGGACGTGCTGAGGCTTCGTGTCAGCCATTGGCAGTTGCAAGAGGCGAGCCAAACCGTCATCCGCACCTTCGACAGCGAGCCCGGCCCCGGCCATGGACCTGCCATGGTCATCTTGCCTCCGACCCTGGGTGATCCGATTCCGCGCGAGGCGGCCGCGCCCTATGCGGACTGGCTCAGGGCCCGCCATGCGGCAGGCGCGACGCTCGGCTCGGTCTGCGCCGGCGCGTTCGTGCTTGCCGAGACCGGTCTGCTGTCGGGTCGTGCGGCGACCACGCACTGGGCCTATCGCGACGCGTTGGCGATACGCTTCCCCGACATCGTGCTGGATGCCGACAAGCTGGTCATCGACGATGGCGACATCATCACCGCCGGCGGCTACATGGCCTGGACCGATCTCGGCCTGAAGCTCGTCGACCGGGTGCTCGGGCCGACCGTGATGATAGAAACCGCCCGCTTCATGCTGGTGGACCCGCCGGGGCGCGAGCAACGCTTCTATAGCCCCTTTGCTCCCAGGCTGAGCCATCGCGACGAAGCTATCCTCAAAGTGCAGCACTGGCTCCAGGCGAGAGGCGCGCGCGATGTGACGCTTGCCACCATGGCGGAGCATGCGGCCTTGGAGGAGCGGACCTTTTTGCGCCGCTTTCGCAACGCCACCGGCCTCAAGCCGACCGAGTATTGCCAGCACCTGCGCGTCGGCAATGCGCGTGAGATGCTGGAAGCGACGACCCGATCCATAGACCAGATCGCCTGGGATGTCGGCTATGACGATCCCGGCTCCTTCCGCAAGGTTTTCGCCAGGATAACCGGCCTGGTGCCCGGCGATTACCGCAGGCGCTTCGGCGTGGAACGGGCAGCGCCGCCGGACGGTGGGATCTGAGCGGTGGCAGTGGCGGTTGTGACGAGTCTCGATTGGGACGGCCGGACGGCTCGACGGGGCTTCAAAACAGGATCGCACCTATCGGCTTTGCTTGCTTCCTTAAAGAGCGCTTTCGATATCGGTCCTCGAAAAATCGTCGCCGACATAAAGCAGGCGGCAGGCATGTTCCTTCGCCACTTCATAGGCGAAGCAGTCACCGAAATTGAGCGCGGGGTGACTGCCCTTACCCCATTTCGCGTAGGCCTCGGCGATACGGCGCGCAGAGGCCGGCGCCACTGCCGCAATTTCGAAACCAAGCCTGTCGATCAGGCCGGACAGCTCTTCGCCGACATTGCGCCGCGCCGCGACGATTAGCGCTTCGGCCACCGTGCCGGCGGAAATCAGGATGTCGTCTTCGGCCTCGAGCGCCGCGATGCAGACATCAGCCCCGGCTCGTCAAGAACGATCGCCATCAGCGCCGAGGTATCGACCACGATCATTCGGGCAGGCCATCATCGCCATAGAGGAAATCCTGGCTTCGCGCAGCAGATGGCCCATCCTTCGCCCTCGCGGCGCCGGATGCGCGCATCGCCTCCAGCAATGCCCGACGGCTTTTCCTGTCCGGCTCTGCCTTGACGGGAACCAGGCGCACGGCCGCATGACCGTGACGGGTCAGAATGACTTCGTCACCTGCCTTGGCACGACGCACCAATTTTGTCAGCTGTCCCTTGGCGTCTGTAACGGATACCTGCATCGGCCCCTCTTCTATGGACCATCCTCTGGTCCATATTTACGATGAAAATAGACCATTCAACGGTCCATTATAACGGGCTACGTTTATCCGTGAGCGCGGTTGCCAGTGCCGTACGCGCGACTACCGACCCCTCATTGAAGGCAAGCTCGCCGGGAAGAGAACCCCAACCGCCTCATCTCCCGGCGAGCCTACAACCTGATTTGATACGCAATCAGGACCGGGGTTAGCCGGCAAGACTGACGTTGCAAGACAGATGCCAGTCTTCGTTTCCCGAAATGGAACACCGGCAGGGGTGGTCATTTTCCGCGTTCGACCAATCGGTGTTTCGACTTTGACGTAGCGTCCGGCGTCGTGTCATCCTGCGGGAACGGCGGGACGCCGATGTGAGGCGGGGCAAGTAGAATGAATGCTTCCTACCCTGGTGAAGAAGCAACAGCCGAACAGGTACTGGGACTCGCAAGCGAATTCAGAAATGCAGCGATCCGCCTGCTGGAACATCGACGCAAGGGTAACGCGCTTTCCCTGGTGCCCTGCCGTTTCACCGCCCTTCACGCAATCGAACTCTACCTCAATGCCCATCTCCTCCTGACTGGTTCTGATCATAAGGCGTTGCGTGGTCTGCAGCACGATTTTGCGACACGTACCGCAAAGGCGATCGCCTCGGGACTGGTCCTGCGGAAACGCACGGCACACCATCTGTCCCAACTTACTGGAAACCGAGAATATTTAGTGACGCGATACGGTCCAGAGATGACCACCGCCCTGTCGCAAATCAACAGGCTGATAGCGACTTTAAATGAAGTTGCGGCGAAAGTGGAAGAGCCTGCAGCCCTCCGAGGCAGCACGCCAAAGCCCACTGCAGTCTAAATCTCAAACTCGCCCTGCCCCTCATCCATGGCGCTGACGGTTTCGGCGGCGAGCGCCCTTGTGATCGGCGTCTTGCGCTCGAGCGCGGTGCGATCCAGCCGCTCCACCACCCGCATCGCTGTTGCCAGCGAGCGCTCGATGCGGCGCACCAGATATTGCACGACATGCGGCTCGACTTCGACCTGGCGGTCGGCGAACAGTTTGGTGATGACGCCGGCCAGCAAGAGATCGTCGGGCTCATGGATCTCGACTGTCGCCGCCGCCTTCAGCCGCGAAGCGAGGTCCGGAAGACTGACGCCCCAGGCGGACGGAAAACGCCGCGCGGTCAGCAGCAAGGTCGAGCCGGCCCCGCGCACCGCGTTGATCAGATGGAACAGCCCCTCTTCATCGACCGGACCGGCATCGACATCGTCGATCAGTGCCGGCCGCGCGCCGAGGCTGGCCATGCAGTCGCCGATCCGCCCGGCGTCGACCTTCACTGCGCCGGCGCGGGCGCGCCAGATCGAGGCCAGGTGGGTTTTCCCAGAACCAGCCGGACCGGCGAGCACGACCACCGGCGACGGCCAGTCCGGCCAGCGATCGACCAGCGCCACCGCTTGGCTGTTGGTGCCGGAGACGACGAGTTCGTCGCGCGAATAGCCGGTGCCGTGGCCGAGATCGAGCGGCAACTGGCGCGGCGGGTCGATCTTGTTGTTGTCCGGCATCTGGCTCAACTGCGCGGTCCACCGCTCCCGCGGCGACGCGCCGGCAGCGGCGGGACAGGTTCGGTGTTGTGGCCCTTGTAGAGCGGCGACTCCAGGTATCGAGCGATGGCAAAACGCACCAGAACGGCCACGGCGGCCGAGGCCGGCACGGCGATCAGCAAGCCGACGAAGCCGAACAGCGCGCCGAAGGCAAACAGCGAAAACATCAGCCACACCGGATGCAGGCCGACGCTTTTTCCGACCAGCCTCGGCTGCAGGATGTTGCCCTCGATGAACTGGCCGACGAAGAACACGCCGGCCACCGCCGCGACCATGGTCCAGTCCGGCCAGAACTGGACGAAGGCGACGCCGACGGCCAGCACCAGCCCGGTCAGCGAGCCGACATAGGGAATAAAGGAGATCAGCCCGGCGAACAGGCCGATGAGGATGCCGAAATTCAGGCCGGTCAAGGTCAGGCCGGTGGCGTACATGGCGCCCAGTACCAGGCACAGCGTGCCCTGGCCGCGCACAAAGCCGGCGGTGGCGGTGTTGATGTCGTTGGCGATTGCCCTGACGGTCTGGACATAGTCGCGCGGCACCCAGCTGTCGACAATCGCCACCATGCGGTCCCAGTCGAGCAGCATGTAGAAGGCGACGACGGGCGTGACGACGAACAGGCTGACCACCGACACCAGCGCCACGCCGGAGCTCCAGATCGAGGTGAACACCGTGGTCAGCAGGCCGAAGCCGGAGGTCAGCAGCGAGTTCAACCCTTCGCGCAGGCCATTGGCGTCGACGCCGAATTGCTCTTCCAGCCATCTCGGGTCGAAGCTGGTGATCAGGCTCTGCAGCCGGGTCAGGTATTCCGGCAGCTTGCTGGCGAAATCGGCCATCTGCGAAGCCAGCACCGGAATGAGGATGACGAAGGCCAGCACCAGAACGACGATGAAGGCAAACAGGATGACAATCGTCGCCATCAGCCTGGACAGGCCGAGCCGCTGCAGCCGGTCGGCGACCGGGTCGAGGAAGTAGGCGAGCACCATGCCGGCGACGAACGGCAGCAGGATGCCGCTGAAGACATAGAGAAAGATCGCGAGGATGATGGCGCTGATCAGCCAGAAGCGGATCTGGCGGCGAAACACGCCGGACGCGGCAGCATCGGCAGCCGCAGCCTCGGCCGCCGCGTCGATGTCCTGGTCAGGTGCCCGGTGTGGAGCCTTCGCCATAGCCGCTCATATGCCTCAGCCAAGCCACGAGATAGGCCGCGGCCGAAGCCACGGTCAAGACCCCGGACAGCAATATGAGTACCGGCCTGAGCGGGTCGAGATTGATGGCGAGGGCAAGTTCGCCCAGCACCACCGCCGCCAGCCCGATCTGGATGGCGGTGTTGGCCTTCGACACGAACAGCGGCTTCATCTCGACCGGGTGGGTCATGACGGTGGACAGAACGACGGCGCAGACGATCAGTGCATCGCGCGACACCATGGTGACGACCAGCCACAGCGGCAATTCACCGATGAAGCCCAGCACCACGAACACCGAGACCAGCAGCAATTTGTCGGCCATCGGATCGAGATAGGCGCCAAGCTGGGAAAACTGATTGAAATGGCGGGCAATGAAACCGTCGACGCCGTCGGAAATGCCCGCAATCAGGAAGCCGGCGAAAGCCCAGTCCCAGCGCGCCTGCAGCATGGCCAGCACCACGCCCGGCACCAGCACGAAACGCATGATCGTGATCATGTTGGGGATGGTCAAACGCATATCCCGTCGCTTCTGTTTTGATGATACATGATGGAGATGGGAGGGTAGGGCAAGTGAGAGCGACGCAGAAGCTGCCAATCTCGCCCCTTGTGGAGGAGAGATTGGCTGTGTTCAAGGCTTTCGCCAATCGCCAATGTTGGAGATTTGCCTGAAGCCTCTGTCCACTCTTTTGTGATGCCGAAAGTGCCTGAGCCAGCCGTTATCCTTGCGAGGCGCAGCCGTTCATGCGAAGAGCCCCGGAAAGCAGGAAAGAGTGATGAGCAAGCGCAAGAACGGGCTCACCTATGCCGAGGCGGGTGTCGACATCGATGCCGGCAATCTCATGGTCGAGAAGATCAAGCCGCTGGTGCGCGCGACGCGCCGGCCGGGCGCCGATGGCGAGATCGGCGGCTTTGGCGGCCTGTTCGACCTCAAGGCCGCCGGCTTCATCGACCCGGTGCTGGTCGCCGCCAATGACGGCGTCGGCACCAAGCTGAAGATCGCCATCGATGCCGGCAAGCACGACACGATCGGCATCGACCTCGTCGCCATGTGCGTCAACGACATCGTCGTGCAGGGCGCAGAGCCATTGTTCTTCCTCGACTATTTCGCCACCGGCAAGCTCGACCCCGACCAGGGTGCGGCGATCGTCGGCGGCATCGCCGAGGGCTGCCGGCAGGCCGGATGCGCGCTGATCGGCGGCGAGACGGCGGAAATGCCCGGCATGTATCACGGCAACGACTACGACCTTGCCGGCTTTGCCGTGGGCGCGGCCGAACGCGGCCAACTGCTGCCGACCGACGACATCGTCGAGGGCGACGTGCTGTTGGGACTGGCCTCGTCGGGGCTGCATTCAAATGGCTTTTCGCTGGTCCGCCGCATCGTCGCCACCAGCGGCCTTGCGTGGACCGATCCAGCGCCCTTCAACGATGAAGCCACGCTGGCCGAGGCGCTGCTCGAGCCGACCCGCATCTACGTCAAGTCGATCCTCAAGGCGATCCGTAACACGCATGGCATCAAGGCGCTGGCCCATATCACCGGCGGCGGTTTCCCGGAAAATATCCCGCGCGTCCTGCCGAAGGATTTTTCCGCCGAGCTCGACCTCGACGCCATCGAAGTGCCGGCGGTGTTCTCATGGCTGGCGAAGACCGGCGGCGTGGCGCCCGAAGAGATGATGCGCACCTTCAACTGCGGCGTCGGCATGATCCTCGCCGTCGCCTCCGGCCAGGCGGCACAGGTCGCGGCCGTGCTGCAGGAGGCCGGTGAGAGCGTGACGCCGATCGGTCGCATCGTGCCGCGCCGCAACGCCGGCGTGATCTATCGGGGCTCGATCGGCCTATGAGCGCGCGCAAACGCACCGTGGTGCTGATTTCGGGACGCGGCTCCAACATGACGGCGCTGATTGCCGCGGCCAGCAACCCGGACTATCCGGCCGAGATCGTCGGCGTCATTTCCGACCGGGCCAATGCCGCCGGTCTCGGTATCGCGGCGGCGCGCGGCATCGCCACCAAGGTGATTTCGCGGGCGGACTATAGCAGCAAGGAAGCGCATGACGGGGCGATCGACGCCGCACTTGTCTCGTTCGGCGCCGAGTTCGTGGCGCTGGCCGGTTACATGCGCATCCTCGGCGCGCGCTTCGTCGAGAAATGGCTGGGACGGATGATCAATATCCACCCTGCCCTGTTGCCGGCCTTCAAGGGGCTGGATACGCATGCGCGAGCTATCCGCGCGGGCATCCGCATCCATGGCTGCACGGTGCATTTCGTCACGCTGGACATGGATGACGGCCCGATCATCGCCCAGGCCGCTGTGCCGGTGATGGTCGGCGACAATGAGGATACGCTCGCCGCGCGCGTGTTGAAGGCCGAGCACCGGCTTTATCCGCTGGCGCTCGGGCTGGTCGCCGAAGGCAAGGCGCGAATGGAAGGCGGTCGCACCGTGCTGGCCCACTTCGCCGACGATGCCGACAACAGCACCTCCGTGGTGATGGCCCCCGATCCGCTGCGCGAGGAGACCGACCTCGAGCATCTGGCGCGCATCACGCCCTGAGGCCCATCCTTGAAGATGGTGGCAATTATTGCCACCATCTTGGCAAGGAGACAGTTTGATGGCGACAGTCGAAAAAGTCAGCGTGGCGCTTTCCCCGGAACTGCTGGACATGGTCAAGAGCGCGGCGGCCAGCGGGCAATACGGTTCGGCAAGCGAAGTGATCCGCGAGGCTCTCCGCGAATGGCGCCTTCGCCAGCCCTTGCGCGATGCGGAAGCGCAGCGGCTGCGGAAAGCCTGGACGGAAGGGCTGGAGAGCGGCCTCTTCGCGCCTTTCGACATCGAGGAGATCAAGCTGAAGGCGCACAGCCGGTTCAGCGACGCTGCCAAAAAAACACCACGGCGTGGCTGACATCCTCATTGTCCGCAGCCCGGCCGCCGAAGACGATCTGATCGACATCTGGTTTGGCATTGCGGCGGAGCTTGCCGCGGATCGCTTTCTGGACGCGATTGCGGCGCGCATCCTGCAATTGGAGACATTCCCGCAATCCGGTCGCCAGAGACCCGACATCGGTGCCGAAGTGCGAGCATTGGCGATCGGCAATTATCTCGTGCTTTATCGCCTTGCCGAACAGCGCGTCGAAGTCGTTCGCGTCGCGCATGGCGCACGCGACGTCTCAACATTATTTTGACAGATGCAGACAGGCAAATGGATCTCTTCGACAGCGCTATGCGGGCAAAAGGTGATCTGGCCGGTGCCTTCGAGTATGATGAGGCAGACAATCCAACGAATGCCACGGCGTACTTCTATCTGTATCGAGTCGAGGACGGGCGAGTGGGTTCCGTCATCGATGCAATTCACATTCGATCGGGCGATTGGGCCATTACTGAAGCAGACATTTCGGTCAAGTGGGATAAGGATGAACGGCGCGTAGGTTTGTTCATCTTTGGTGCGCTTTGGGCGACCTTTGATACCGCCATGGGCACAAAACATGGCGGCGGATATGGGAAAGACTTTCAGCCCGACATTCCTTGGTCTTAAATTGAACTCATGAAACAACTCCTTCTTCTGCGTCATGCCAAGTCGAGTTGGGACGATCCTGACCTTATTGACTTCGACCGGCCGCTTTCCGGGCGCGGGCTGAAGGCCGCGCCGCTGGTCGGGCGCGAACTGGCCAGGCAGGGCTGGCTGCCGGACCTGGCGCTGGTATCGCCCGCGTTGCGCACCCGCGACACATGGCGGCTGGTCTCGGCGGAATTGCCGGCGAAAACGCCGGCCAAATTTGTCCAGGCGCTCTACGAGGCCGGTGCGGCAGACATTCTCGCCAAGGTACGGCAGGCAAAAGCGGCAACAAGCAGCCTTTTGGTGATTGGCCATAATCCCGGCCTGGAGGAATTCGCGCGCCGGCTTGCGGGCGCCGGATCGGATGCCGCGGCACTCAAAAAGCTTGAAGAGAAATTCCCGACGGCAGCCCTGGCCCGCTTCGTTTTCGACGGTGACTGGGCACGGCTGGCCCTCGGCGATGCGCGGCTGACACACTGCGTTTGGCCGAAGGACCTGCGCTAAACGAGGGCTGTGACTTGATATACAAAAGCAGGAACGGCGGGCCAAGCCCGCCGCTCTTTGAGTTCCGAAGCTTGAGGATTTAGCGGCCCCAGTTGCCCCGGCCGGACTGAGGCACGACCGGTTCAGTCGTGCCGGGCTGGATCGTCGCGTTGGTATTGACGGTATTGTGCTCGGCCGTAAACGGCTTGCGGATCGAACCCGTGAACATATTATCGACAACAGGCGCATTGCCAACAGGCGCGGCCGGCTGGTTGACGCCGTCCGAACCATAATGGTCGCTGCCGGCAAAGGCGCTGCCCGTGGCAATGAGGATGGCGGCAGCGGTGAGAGCAATCTTGGTCATTTCAGGTACTCCAGTACTTTCATACTTTCAGTATTGTTGTCCGTCTCGTGGCGTGCCTTGGGAGGATTTCGCGTCGCTCGGACCACCCCGAGGTGGGTTGGCCATGCAGCAGTTTCCAATCACAAAGATGTTCCGGCCACGCCCTGAACCGGGTGCTTGAAATCCGCTAAAAGGCTTCCTTCGCCACAATCTTTGAACTTCTTCTCAATGCTTTAGGCGAATACGTCTGCCGCGCGGCCTGGCCATTTGCTGAGCCGACGTTCACTCTATCTTGCACAATGCGTCAACAAAAACGAACCGATCGGTTCGATTTCCTGCACAAATGAAATCGCAGATCCGCCGGTTTTGCGCTGCCGCTCTAGACGTGCACGTCACCAAAGGAGAGTTCGCCCTCGTCGCCAGCGGTCAGGAACGCCGTGACCAGCAGGCCGGCATAGAAGGCGGCGACCAGCACGACGATGACCAAGCCGGGAATGGGCCCCAGAGCAGCGCCGGCAACGGCCTCGCGCACCGAGCTGACAAAGTCGATGCGGACACCTTCGGTTAGAAGACTGGGGGTCGACAGTTTCAGGATCCAGGCCAGCAGCAGGATCAGCAGCATGTGGATGTAGTTTCGACGCAGACGGCGCGCCAACGCCGCTCGTTGCGAAATGAGGAATTTTGGAGTGCGCAGGCTTTCGCCGACGACCAACAGCCAATCGGACGCGAAGTCCGGCTGCGGCGAGAATATCTGCGCGAAATAGTGCCGTTCGAACTGGCGCACGCGGGCCCGGTAAACGTCGAAGAAGCGATATCGCCGCGCTTCTATCCACAGCAGCAACAGGACAAGCAGCATGGCAAAAAGCAGCACGCCGTGATGCGCGCTGGCTGTCGAAAGCGAGATGGACAACATCGCCGCAACGACCGTTATCGCCCAATTACTCGTCCGGTCCAGGCGATCGCGCCACCCCGTCATGCGCAGAATCTCGGCGCGATGAAAGTGCGACATCGTGGTTACGAGTTCGCCGGGCGAAAGCGTTCTTCCAATGGGGTCCGGCGCTGCCAACACTTCTGCCATCACCATGTCTCCACCGCCACGCAAAAACGGCTGGTTGGATATATCGTTCCGAGGCCTCACTTCGCCGCGCGCAGCCAGACCTTGTTGTCGTGGAACGCAGCACCGCCATAGGGCGCCGGCGCATCGGCGCCGGTCAGGACGTTGATGCCCTCGCCGCGCTCGTGGGCGCTGTTGGGCCAGATGCCTTCGGCGACCACGACGCCGCGCTTGACGCCGTCGAACAATCTTGCGTGCAGCACGACTTCGCCGCGCGCATTGCCGATCTCGACGCGGTCGCCATTGGCCAGCCCATAGGCTGCCGCATCGTCCGGATGCAAAAGCAGTTCCGGCCGGCCCTCCTTGGCCTTCGACACCGGCGTCTCCGAAAAAGTCGAGTTGAGGAAATTGCGCGCCGGCGAGGTGGTCAGCCTGAACGGATGCGCCGCATCCGCCACCTCGATCAGGTCGACGTGGTCGGGAAATTCCGGCAGGCTTGCCACCGGCCCGAACAGGCCCATGCTTCTCGGCGGCCGGTTGGGCGCCGCCTGCCCGGTCCAGTCGGCGCGGAAGCGGAATTTTCCGTCCGCGTGGCCGAAGCCGCTGATAAAATGCGCCGCCTCGAAATCCGGCTGCAAGTCGACCCACTTCTCTTCCTTGAGGCTCGAAAAACTACCCAGGCCGCGCTCGCCCAAAATGATGTCGATGTGCTGCTGCTCGGTCATGCCGAAGCCAGGCTTGTCGCCAACGCCCAGCCTTTTACCGAGTTCCTCGATGACGAAATGGTTGCTGCGCGACCCTTCCGGCGGGTCGATCAGCTTCGGCCCGAGCGTGATGTGCTGGTTGCCGCCGCCCTTGTAGATGTCGTCATGCTCTAAAAACATCGTCGCCGGCAGCACGACATCGGCGAGTTTTGCGGTGTCGGTCATGAACTGCTCGTGCACGCAGGAAAACAGGTCGTCGCGCAGAAAACCCTGCTTCACCAGCCGCTGCTCCGGCGCGACATTGACCGGATTGGTGTTCTGGATCAGCAGCGCGGTTACCGGCGGGCCGCCATAGAGCGCATCCTCAGCGCCGGTCAGCACCGGGCCGATGCGCGAATGGTCGAGATGGCGGATCGAGGGGTCGCGCATCCGCGTGCCTTCCAGCAGTTCCTGGTTCAGCTTGAAGATGCCCGAATTGGAATGGAAGGCGCCGCCGCCCTCATACTGCCAGCAGCCGGTGACCGCGGCGATCGAGGCGGCGGCATGCATGTTGACCGAGCCGTTGCGCTGGCGCGAGAAGCCGTAGCCGAGGCGGAAATAGGTTTTCTTGGTCGTGCCGACGAGGCGGGCGAAGGCCTCGATCTCGTCGACCGAAAGCCCGGTGATATCAGCCGCCCATTGCGGCGTCCTCGTCTGAAGATGCGCTTCCAGACCGTGCGGGTCGTCGGTGTATTTTTCCAAATAGGCGCGGTCTGCCATGCCGTCACGGAACAGCACATGCATCACCGCGGAGGCCAGCGCGCCATCGGTGCCGGGCTTCAGCACCAGGCCGAGATCGGCCTGCTTCATCGTCGCGTTTTCGTAGACGTCGATGACGACGATTTTTGCGCCGCGTTCCTTGCGCGCCTTGATCGCGTGGGTCATGACGTTGACCTGGGTGACCACGGCATTGGTGCCCCAGACCACCACGCAGTCGGACTTGGCCATCTCGCGCGGGTCGGGACCGCGCAACGCGCCGGCGCCCATCATCCAGCCGGTCCAGGCCAGATTGGTGCAGATCGACCCGAAGAAGCCGGAATACTTTTTCGCGTGGCGCAGCCGCTCGATGCCGTCGCGCTGCACCAGCCCCATCGTGCCGGCATAGTAATAGGGCCAGACCGTCTCCGAGCCGTATTTTGCCTCGGCCTCGATAAACTTTTCGGCGACGAGGTCGAGTGCGGCCTCCCAACTCGCTTCCTTCCAAAGGCCCTCGCCCTTGGCGCCCGCGCGGATCAGCGGCTTCAGCAAGCGGTCGGGATGATGGACGCGGTCGGCATAGCGGGCGACCTTGGCGCAGATGACGCCTGATGTGTAGCTGTTGGCCCTGGCGCCATGGACGCGGCCGATGCGCTTGCCGTCGAGCAGCTCGACCTCGAGCGCGCAGGTCGACGGGCAATCATGCGGACAGGCCGAATGGCCGATCCTGAGCTTGGCGTGCTGATTCATGGGAGCAGACTAGTCGGTTGCGAAAGCGGCGTGTAGGGCCAGATGCAGCGCTAACTTGCTTCTCCTTGCTGAGGCAAGCTGAAAATCTGGCGACCGCCAGCGCGGAGCCGTTAGAACTGCGTCGTCAACGCCGTCAGCCACTCGGGGGAAGCGTTGACGAGTGCGGTTTCCAACGCCTTGTCGAACCCAGACAGAATCGCGGCGGCGGTCATCACCAGCAAGACGCCTAAAGCGACCTTCAGCCCGCTGCCGGCGCCTGCGATGTGGCTGCGCCAACTCAGCAAGGTCTCGCGGGACAGTAGTCCGAGGATCAGCAACGGCACGGCAGCACCGAGACCAAACAGGACCATGGTGACCCCAACCTGGCCAAGGTCTTGGCCCTGCGCTGCAAGGACGGAAGCGGCACCGAGAGTCGGGCCAACGCAAGGGCTCCACACCGCGCCGAGCAGCAGACCGACGCCGAACTGCCCCCAAAGGCCAACGGAGGAAAAGCCGCCAAACCGCTGCTCGACCCAGTTGCCGGCCGGACCGGCCGCAAGCGCGATATGCGCCTGGAATGCCGGCACGATCAATATCGTGCCGAGGACGAGCATCAGAACTGCGGCGGCGCTGCGAAAGACACCGCCGTCAAGCCCGACGGAGAACCCGATCGTGGCGACGAAAAGCCCTATGGCCGTGAAGGATATGGCAAGTCCTGCGGCCAGCGCGATGGGGCCATAGCGATGCTGACTGACGGCAGCACCGAGCACGACCGGGATCAGCGGCAGCACGCATGGCGACAGCGTCGACAGCACCCCGGCCAGGAACGAAAATATGAAGCCGAGTAGCATCGCCGCCGCTCAGATCGTTTTATCAAGCAATTGCTTGATGGCATCCGCCTTGGTCACGCCAACAAGCCGACCGACTTCCGTTGCGCCCTTGAAGGTGATCAGCGTGCTCTGCATCCGCGCACCAAGAGCCCGAACAACCTCTTTTTGGGAATCGAAATCGACTTCGAAAACGGCCAGGTTTGCGTGCTCGGGCGCAGGCAGCAACTGGCCGAGCACCCGCTTCTGCGCCTTGCAGATCGGACACCAGCTGGCGGTGATCTCGACCAGGATCGGCTTGCCTGCCTTTTGCGCCTCTTCGAAGGCCTGCTGTGTGTAGGCCATGCGGCTGGCCGCCAGCGCCGCCGGAGCCGAGGCGAGGCCCGATATTGCGGTCAGGCCGATGAGGAAGGTGCGACGGTCTAGCATTTCTTGACTCCTGAAGGTGTCGGCGGGCAAGTAATCCCGCCATGGCGGACATGAGGATATGGTCCGTTGTTCGCGCCAGCGACGGCGAACGTTACAGGCTCACGGTAATGTTACCGAGGCCGCCTTTCCCTTGTGTCCACGTGCATTCGACGCCGTCAGCAGCCATCAGGTGCTGACGCCAAGCGCACCAGTGGCTTCAGCAAGCGCTCGGGACTATGGACGCGGCGGCGTAACGGGCGACCTTGGCGCAGATGACGCCTGATGTATACGTATCGGCCTTGGCGCCGTGGACGCGGCCGATGCGCTTGTTGTCGAGCAGCTCGACCTCGAGCGCGCAGGTCGACGGGCAATCATGCTGACAGGCCGAATGGTAGATCCTGAGCTTGGCGTGTCGATTCATGAGGCCAAACTAGCCGTTTATGGCGGCGGCGTGTAGGGCCAGATGGGCCTTCCCTTCTCCGCTTGTGGGAGAAGGCAGAGGGGCGTCGCGCTACTCCGCCGTGCCTTCCTCGTATTCCGCCGACATCGACAGCCATTTTTCCTCGTGGCCGGCCAGCGTCTGGGCAAGCTGCGAGCGCTCCTTGGCCAGCCGTGTCGCCGTCGAGGGGTCCTTTTCATAGACCGCCGGATTGGCGAGCTCGTCCTCGATCAAATCGATGCGCTTGCGGATGCGGTCCATCAGCGCTTCGGTGGCGCGGATCTCCTTGGCCAGCGGCTCGAAGGTGGCGCGGCGCGCTGCCGCGTCGCGGCGGCGGTCGGCCTTCGAGGCTTTTTCGGCCTCGCGCTTGCCGCGGCGGTCGCCGGACACACCGGTGACCAGCGTCTTGTAGTCATCGAGGTCGCCGTCATAGGGGTTGACCGTGCCGTCCTTGACCAGCCACAGCCGGTCGGCCGTCGCCTCGAGCAGATGGCGGTCGTGCGAGATCAGGATGACGGCGCCGGGAAATTCGTTCAGCGCATGGATCAGCGACTCACGGCTGTCGATGTCGAGATGGTTGGTCGGTTCGTCGAGGATGAACAGGTTTGGCCCCTCGAACGCCGACAGGCCCATCAGCAGCCGCGCCTTCTCGCCGCCGGACAGGTCCTTGGCGGCGGTGTTCATCTTCTCGGTGGTCAGGCCGAACTGGGCGACGCGGCCGCGCACCTTCGATTCCGGCGCTTCCGGCATCAGCCGGCGGACATGCTCATAGGCGTTTTCATTCGGTCGGAGATCGTCGAGCTGATGCTGGGCAAAGATCGCCACCTTCAGGCCGGGCGCCACCGTCATGGTGCCGGTCTCCTGCTTCAGGCGGCCGGACAGCAATTTGGCGAAGGTCGACTTGCCGTTGCCGTTGGCACCGAGCAGCGCGATGCGATCGTCAGCATCGATGCGCAGCGTCATCTTCTTCAGGATCGGCTCACCCTGGACATAGCCGACATTGACGTTGTTGAGCGCAATGATCGGCGAGGCCACCGTCTTCACCGGCTCGGGAAAGGAGAACGGCCGCACGTTGTCGTTCACAATTGCGGCGATCGGCTTCATCTTCTCCAGCGCCTTGATGCGCGACTGGGCCTGTCTCGCCTTGGAAGCTTTGGCGCGGAAGCGCTCGACGAAGGACTCCATGTGCTTGCGTGCGGCTTCCTGCTTGACCCTGCCCTTCTCCTGCAATTCGCGCTGCTCGGTGTATTGGCGCTCGAACTGGTCGTAGCCGCCGCGCCAGAAGGTCAGTTTCTTCTGGTCGAGATGGACGATCGAGTTGACGGCGCGGTTGAGCAGGTCGCGGTCGTGCGAGATCAGCAGCACCGTGTGCGGATATTTCGACACGTAGTTTTCCAGCCATAGCGTGCCTTCGAGGTCGAGATAGTTGGTCGGCTCGTCGAGCAGCAGAAGATCGGGCTCGGCAAACAGCACCGCCGCCAGCGCCACCCGCATGCGCCAGCCGCCGGAGAAGGACGAGGCCGGCCGCCGCTGGGCGGCGTCGTCGAAGCCGAGGCCGGCGAGGATGGTGGCAGCGCGCGACTCGGCCGAATGGGCGTCGATATCGGCCAGCCGCATGTGGATATCGGCGATGCGGTGCGGATCGGTCGCCGTCTTTTCCTCCTCGAGCAGTGCGGAGCGTTCAAGGTCGGCCTTGAGCACGATCTCGATCAGCGGTTCCTCGGTGCCGGGCGCTTCCTGCGCTACCTGGCCAATGCGCGTGTTCTTCGGCAGGCCGATCGAGCCGGTCTCGGAGGCGAGGTCGCCAGTGATCGCCTTGAACAAAGTCGTCTTGCCGGTGCCGTTGCGACCGACAAGCCCCGCCTTGCTGCCGGCCGGCAAGGTCAGCGAGGCATGGTCAAGAAGCAGGCGTCCGGCCATGCGGAGCGAAAGGTCGTTAATGATCAGCATGGCCGCGCTTTTGCACGGGACGTCAGCGCTTCGCAAGACCTTGAGCGCCGCTTGGCCGCATAAGGTATGAAAATGCCCGGCGCGGCCGGTTGCTTAATGCCGCGGTGGGGAAGACGATTGATCCGATCGCCGGCCTCGCCGGATCAGAGGCCAGCTTTGAATTGGGCCGGGACCCTGCTGCGACGGCGCGGCGCCTGGCGAGCATCGACTTCTCGCATCTGAAAATTGCAGTTTTGTCACATTTGTCAGTTGATTGCCTGTTCAAGGCGGTGGTCTTCCGCGATCACCCCATGACGCAACGGCAAGACTCAGCTATCTCTAGGTATGCGGCGGACCTGATACCCGCCTGGCCGGCGTCATCGCTCCCCTCCCAAGCGGCGCCGGCCACCTTTCCTACTGCGTTCCATCACTGCGCCGACGGCGCGCCGGGTTGATCATCGCCTGACGTCGAGTTGGGTGCAGGGTCGACCTGCGGGTTTTGATCGGCGCCGGGGGCCTTTGTCGGTGGGATGTTGTTATCGCAAGCCGCGACAGCCAGCGCCGCCGCCAAAGCCAGCGAGATTGATAGCTTGTTCATCGCAACCTCCTGTCACCGGGCAAACGAGACGGTGCCGATTTGGTTGCACGCTCAGGCAGAGCTCGGGGCCTTTGGAAAGCGGGGAACAAAACGCGGCCTCTTCGGTTGGTTCATACCAGTGGAGAAAATCATGATCCGTCTGCTCATAGCCGGAGCCGTCATCTACGTGGCCTACCGCATAGTCAGGGAAATCATTGACGAAGTGCCCGACGACTTCGATCCGCTGTTGCTACCGCCTCCCGATGACGACAAGTCGTTGCCGCGGCAGTCGGCGGCAATGGGCGTAGAGCCCCAGCGCTAGGTCCATCCGCCGGGGCGAGGAAACGCTGCATCGCTGTTGCGAACAAAGCAGAAACGATGCTTGATGGGCAATGAACCTCGCTGCCCGTGATTCGACCTTCCGGCCTGCCTATCTCGCGAAGCTGAACGCCGAGCAGTGCCTTGCCGTCGAGCATGGCGACGGCGCGGTCGCCGGGCCGTTGCTGGTGATCGCCGGCGCCGGCTCCGGCAAGACCAGCACGCTGGCACATCGCGTCGCGCATCTGATCGTCAGGGGCGCTGATCCCAGGCGCATCCTGCTGATGACGTTTTCGCGCCGCGCCGCATCGGAAATGGCCAAGCGGGTCGAGCGCATCGCCGGCGAGGTACTCGGCCGTGACGCTTCCGTTATCACCGATGCGCTGAGCTGGGCCGGCACGTTTCACGGCATCGGCGCCAGGCTGCTGCGCGACTACGCGCTGGAGATCGGCCTCGACCCGGCCTTCACCATCCATGACCGCGAGGATTCGGCCGACCTGATGAACCTCGCCCGGCACGAACTCGGCTTCTCGAAGACCGAAGGCCGTTTTCCAACCAAGGGCACATGCCTGGCGATCTACTCGCGTGCCGTCAACGCGCAGGCGCCGCTCGGCGAGATTCTCGGTTCGGTGTTTCCCTGGTGCGCCGGCTGGGCAGAACAGCTTAAGGCGCTGTTTGCCCGATATGTCGAGGCCAAGCAGGCGCAGAACGTGCTCGATTACGACGACCTGCTGCTCTACTGGGCGCAGATGGCCGGCGAGCCGGAGACATCAGCGCATCTGGGTGGGCGTTTCGACCATGTGCTGGTCGACGAGTACCAGGACACCAACCGGCTGCAGGCCGCGATCCTCACGGCGCTCAAGCCGGACGGATCCGGACTGACGGTGGTCGGCGACGACGCGCAGTCGATCTATTCGTTTCGCGCGGCGGAAGTGCGCAACATCCTCGACTTCCCCAAACAATTCGCGCAGCCGGCCGAGATCGTCATGCTGGAGCGCAACTACCGCTCGACCGAGACCATCCTGGCCGCCGCCAATGCGGTGATCGGCGAGGCCTCGGAGCGCTTTACCAAGAACCTCTGGTCGGAGCGCAGATCGACCGAAAAGCCGAAGCTGGTCAGCGTTCGCGACGAGGCCGAGCAGGCGAGTTACGTCTGCCAGGCGATCCTGACCGAGCGTGAGGCCGGCACGGCGCTGAAGGCGCAGGCCGTGCTGTTTCGCGCCTCGCACCACAGCGGGCCGCTGGAGATCGAGCTGACACGCCGCAACATCCCGTTCGTCAAGTTCGGCGGGCTGAAGTTCCTCGACGCCGCCCATGTCAAGGACGTGCTGGCGGTGCTGCGCTTCGCCGAAAACCCGCGCGACCGCGTCGCCGGTTTTCGCGTGCTGCAGCTTTTGCCCGGCATCGGCCCTTCGGCGGCTTCGCAGATCGTCGACACCATGGCGGCGTCGCTCGACGAAGCGATGGGGCTGGCGCGCTACCGGCCGCCGCAACGCGCCGCCGACGACTGGCTGGGTTTCGTCGCGCTGTTCTCGCAGCTTCGCACCGGGTCGGGAAAATGGCCTGTTGATCTCGAACATGTCCGGCTCTGGTATGAGCCGCATCTTGACCGCATCCACGAGGACGCAACGACGCGCCGGGCCGACATTCTGCAGCTCGAACAGATCGCCTCGGGCTACGCCTCGCGCGAGCGTTTCCTCACCGAGCTGACGCTCGATCCGCCGGATGCGACCAGCGACGAGGCCGGGCCGCCGCATCGCGACGAGGACTACCTGATCCTGTCGACCATCCATTCTGCCAAGGGCCAGGAATGGAAGAACGTCTTCGTCCTCAACACCGTCGACGGCTGCATCCCGATCGACCTCGCCGTCGGCAGCAAGGCGGACATCGACGAGGAGCGCCGCCTGCTCTACGTGGCGATGACGCGGGCCAAGGACGGCCTGCACCTGGTCATGCCGCAGCGCTTTTTCGTCCACGGCCAGGCGGCGCGTGGCGATCGTCACGTTTACGCCTCGCGCACCCGCTTCATCCCGGCCACGATCCTCAGCGCCTTCGAACAGACATCGTGGGCGAGCGTCCAGGTCAAAGACGATCCGCGCCGCCAGCCGCAAGTGCGCGTCGACCTTGGCGCCCGCATGCGTGACATGTGGAAATAGGCCGCCTCTTCGGCACGGCGCTCATGCCACGGGACTTGGTGGCGAAAACCAAATTTCGGCAACATGGAACCTGATGCCGCAATCCGCGTTTCTGGGCGTCCGATTCAGATCGGAGAGCGGCGTCCGCCGTCACCTCCGCCCAATATGAGAGGCCAGAATGCACGACACGATGCCCTTCACCCCGGTCGCCGTTACCGTCGGCGCCGGCCATAAGCGCATGCTCGCTTCGCTCTTCGACATGCATGAGTTCCTGACCGAGTTTCCGCCATCGCGACGACGCCTGAGCTATGGCGCGGCCGTGAAAGCCTGCGAGGCGGCACGCGCCGGCGAGATCTCGCCCGAAGCGGCGCGCGATGCCTTGGTCACCTTCGCGGTGACGGCAGGCATTCTCTGGCCTTCCGCCCGGCCGGCCGTCTCGGTCAAGCCGGCCGCCCGGGGCCAGGGCGGATACGCCGCCTGACTGGCGAGGCCTCTTTTGCGACTATAACCCGTCGAAGATGCTGTTCGTCTTCGACGGGTTTTCCTGTCAATTCGATCCGGATAATCCGAAATCAGGCGTAGGCGCGCCCCTCTTCGCTCCGCTGGAACAGCGTCAGGTCGAGTGGCACCGAAGGCCGGCCAAGAACGGTCAGGATCGCGTGCGCCTGGCCGCGGTGATGGGTCTGGTGGTTGAAGAAATGATCGAGCGCCGGCGCCAATCGCTGCGAGACGGTGCGCATGTCGGAGACGGTCATGTAGGAGAAGCGGCCGGACAAAGCCTTGTCGCTTAACGCCCCGACCCAGTCGATGATCCTTTTGTCTTCGGCCTCGCGCGCCAGTCGCAAGCCCGGCAAGGCGCGGTGCAGGATGGTGTCGAGCCTGGCCGGCGCGTCGCCCTCGCCGGTAAAGCGCCTCATCCAGATGCGATCGGCGGTCAGAAGATGGTTGAGCGTGCCCATTATCGAGCCGAAGAAAACCCCGACATTACGGTGAAATTCCTCCTCGTCGAGATCGGCGGCGGCATCGTAGATGCGGCTATTGGCCCATTGATTGTAGGCCGCAAACATCATGAAGTGCTGTTTCATCTTTTTCTCCCGACCCGCGAGACCCCGTTCCGGGTGCCTACCCCCATCTGCCCGAAACATCGCTCTAGTAGACCGCAAGGAAGCTGCCGCCAATGACCATTCTGCTCTATGACCTCGTCGGGCGCGATACCGCCCGTCCGTTCAGCCCGCATTGCTGGAAGGCGGCGATGGCGCTTGCCCACAAGGGGCTCGACATCTCCACCGTGCCGACACGTTTTCTCGAAGTGCCGACAGTTGAAGGCGGCGTTTCGAAACTCGTTCCGGTGATCCGCGACGGCGAGAAGGTGGTCGCCGATTCCTTCGCAATCGCGCTCTATCTCGACGGGGCCTATCCCGAGCGGCCGACATTGTTTTCCGGCGACGGCGGCAAGGCGATGGCGCGCTTCATCGAACGCTGGTCGCAACTGACCATCCATCCCTATGTCACCACTGCGGCGATCATGGACCTCCACGCCATGCAGGACGAGGCGAACGCCGCCTATTTCCGCCAAAACCGCGAGCAGCGCTTCGGCAAGAGACTGGAAGAGGTGATGGCGGCGCGCGACGCCGGCCTTGGCGCCTTCCGCGCCTCGCTGGAACCGTTGCGCTCGACGCTCGCCTATCAGCCGTTCATCGGCGGCCAATCACCGCTGTTTGCGGATTACATCGTCTTCGGCGCGCTGCAATGGGCGCGCATCGCCTCCCCCTACCGGTTGCTCGACGACGGCGATGTGGTGGCGCAGTGGTTCGAGCGCTGCCTCGACCTGCATGATGGCCTCGGCCGCAAGGTGGCGGCGGCCGCCGCCGCCGCATAGGGGAGTAAGGCAGTAAGGCAGGTAAGGAGTAAGGAGTAAGGAGTAAGGAGTAAGGAGTAAGGAGTAAGGAGTAAGGAGTAAGGAGTAAGGAGTAAGGA
>NZ_JBVVPW010000041.1:0-9735 GCF_055811385.1 Mesorhizobium sp. WSM4849 | reverse complement strand
GTAAGGAGTAAGGAGTAAGGAGTAAGGAGTAAGGAGTAAGGAGTAAGGAGTAAGGAGTAAGGAGTAAGGAGTAAGGAAGTGCCGCAGTAGTTCTCAAAGGAGAAGGCCGTCAGGATGACGATCGTCGTCATCCACGGTGCATCATTCTTTCGGGGAAAGTTCAGGGCGCCGTGCAATGCCACAAAGATATCGATCGGCGCACTTGCCGTGGCAGCTGCCTTCACTGAAATGCCCGCTCTCTCGAGTTTTTCCAGGAAAGCCATCGTCACGAAGCCGCCCTGAGACCACCCGGCTAGGAAAAGTCCGGCGCTCCCGATCTTCAGGGTCCGGAGTGCGGCTGCGGAAGTCAAAATCCTCTGACGGATTGCAAACTTGAAATCGGAATGGCCAAGGCCATTCGATTCGCGTCGGGCGTCCAACACTCTGGTCCGCCAGCTTTCCGCCTTCCCTGAAACCGCGCTTGGGGGTATGGGACGCTTTCCACGATTTCGTAGCTAGAAATGCAGATAGATGCTCACTCCTGAGCCATTGTAGTAGTGCGGGTAGTAACCACGGTGGCCGTAATAGGGGCTAAAGCCGTAGTAGGGGCTAAAGCCGTAGTAGGGGCTAAAGCCGTAGTAGGGGCGATAAAAGGGTCTGTAGTAGGGCCTATAATAGCGGCGCGGGTAACACCCATAGTAGCCACACCCCCGCAATGCGTATCGTCGGTTCCAGTGACGACCACCCCGCCAGTGACCATAGTTGTGTCGCCAGTGTCTACGGTGCCTAACCTGTTCGACGGCGCTGTTCTGCACCTGCTCAGATTTCGGAATAGAGAGAGGCGCGGCATTCAAAGGCAAGGCAAAAGCCGTACCGAAAACTGCGGCCACAAGGACAGACAAGAGCTTTTTCATGGCCCTCCTCCTTCGCTGGGCCAATGTTACGCCATGGAACCTGAACCGCCGATGAACGCGGGCGCGCCTGATCCGACTGTGAACCAAAATAGCCCGGCCAGCATCGCCTCACCCTACCGGTTGCTCGACAACAGCGATGTGGTGGCCCAGTGGTTCGAGCGCTGCCTCGACCTGCATGGCGGCCTCGGCCGCAAGGTGGCGGCGGCTGCCGCCGCATAGGGGGGTAAGGCAGTAAGGCAGTAAGGGAGTAGGGAAGTCGCGGCGGCGCGCATACCTAGTGCCTTATTGCCCTACTGCCCTACTGCCCTACTGTCGTACTCCCCTACTCCCCTACTCCCTTTAGCAACGGCAGCACGACACCATGACGTCAGGCCCGGAATTCCCAGACGATTTTCGCGCCGAGCTGGGCAACCTCTTCCTGTGGCGGCGGGACGTCAGGCGATTCAAGCCGACGCCGCTCCCCGAAGGCGCGCTGGAGCGGCTGCTTGACGTCGCCAGCATTGCGCCCTCGGTCGGGCTGAGCCAGCCCTGGCGTTTCGTCATGGTCGAGAGTGCAGAGTGCCGCGCCGCCATCAGGGCCTGCTTTGAGCGCTGCAATGCGGAGGCGCTCGCATCGTTCTCGGGTGAGCGCGCCGCGCTCTATGCGCGCCTGAAGCTCGCCGGCTTGAATGAAGCGCCCTGCCAATTCGCGGTTTTCGCCGACCGCGCGACACAACAGGGGCATGGGCTCGGCCGCCTGACCATGCCCGCGACCATCGAATATTCGGCGGTGATGGCGATCCACACCTTTTGGCTGGCGGCGCGCGCGGAAGGAATTGGCATGGGTTGGGTCTCGATCCTCGATCCGGCCGAAATGGCGACGATCCTGGACGCGCCGCCGGAGTGGACGCTGATCGGTTACTTCTGCGTCGGCTACCCGAGCGAGAACCACAGCGTGCCGGAACTGGAACGGGAGGGCTGGGAAGTCCGGCGCGCTTCGATGGTGATAAGGCGGTAGCGCAACGGCGACGCTGCCATCCTCTCTTGCAGGGGAAGAATGGCTCCTCCATGCAGGGAAGAATGATATCATGGATGTTTTCGCCAATCGCCGGCGTTGCCAACAAGGCACTATGGCGAAGCCACCGGTGACAGCCTTGATCTGAGGAAGGGCACAAAATGTTTCGCTACGACGTGCAGGCCGAGATCTGGGTCTATCCAGGCAAGGGCGGCTGGCATTTCGTGACGCTGCCGCCGGAGCTTGGGGCACGGATCAAGACGGCGACGGCGGGCATGGCACGGCCCTGGGGTTCGCTTGGCGTGGAAGCCGTCATCGGCCAGACCAGATGGCGGACATCGCTGTTTCCCGACAAGAAATCCGGCAGCCTGCTGTTGCCGATCAAGACGGCGGTGCGGGTCCGCGAAGGCCTTCGGGCTGGCGACACGGCCAAGCTGACGATCGAGATGCAGTTATGAAAACATTGGTTCGGGCTGACGGCGATGCGCTATGCGGCGCAGAAATGCGCGCCGCGCCGGCCTCCCCTTGGCAAGCCGGCGGGCGGCTTGTATAGAGCCCGCCACCCCGAATTCCACTCTCCATCACAAGGACGACCCCATGGCGCTCGAACGCACCTTTTCCATGATCAAGCCAGATGCAACCCGGCGCAATCTCACCGGCGCCATCACCCAGATTCTCGAAGAAGCCGGCCTGCGCGTCATCGCCTCGCGCCGGGTGTGGATGAGCCGCCGCGAGGCGGAAGGTTTTTACGCCGTCCACAGAGATCGTCCGTTCTTCGGCGAGTTGGTCGAGTCCATGTCGTCGGGTCCAACGGTCGTGCAGGTGCTGGAAGGCGAGAACGCCATTGCCAAAAACCGCGACGTGATGGGCGCCACCAACCCGGCCAACGCCGCCGAAGGCACCATCCGCAAGGTACACGCGCTGTCGATCGGCGAGAATTCCGTGCACGGCTCCGACGCGCCGGAGACCGCCGCGCAGGAGATCAAATACTGGTTCTCGGACACCGAGATCGTCGGCTGAGCCGACGGCCCTGATCACCGCTTCATGACTCAAAGGCCGGCGTTTCGCCGGCCTTTTTTCGTCCACGGCCATCCAAGGGCCGATTGGCGCCCGGCCCTCGCGTCGGGTTCTGATCACTTCGGCTCGCGAGCCTTTACGTTCGCATGGTCGTTAGCTGCTTCCGTGTCCGTGGCCGGGGTCTGTGTATCGTGACCGGTGAACGGGCTGCCCTGCCCGGGCGCAAGATCGCCGTTGTGGCCAGCCTTGTTGGTCTGGAAGGGTTGGCTATCCGGACTGAGACCATGCTGAAGGGCATCGAACAGATGGTCGTCTGCCTTGGCAACGCCAGCAAAGGCAAGGAGCGATGCGCATGTGGCAGCAAGGATAAGTGCGTGCGTTTTCATCTCTGGACTCCTTTGAGTGGCCAGAACGAGCCGCAGCCATTCTGGCGGCTTCAACGAAGGGATATCTCGAAATATCCCTTTTGCCTCACCCGCCGTCTATGAGGAGGATAACGTTCCTCCCGCCCGATTTATTCCGGCTGAAAAGCGTCCGATTTTGGGATCATGCGCAAAGGTGTCTTTGAGATTCAGGTACCGGAAGCGCAGCTGACCGCCGTTTGCAGGCCGGCATCTCCTGAATATCGAATACACCCTAGCTCGCAGCGTTGAAGCGCAGGATGACGCGGCCGTCTTTGTCGGCGATAACTAGCTTGCCGGCGTCGACATGGTAAGACGCTGCCTTGGCCAGCGCCTCGAACAGCGCCTTTTCCTCGGCCATGATCTCGGACGCGCAGGCCTTGAAGGTCGAACCGATGTCATTGATGGCGATCGTCGAACCATCGACTTTGGCGGTGGCGAAGTAGACGTTGCAAGGGCCGCTGCCGCCGGCCTTGCCGCCCTCGTCGATCCTGAACGTCGCCTGCGGCTCGGCGATCATACCAATGCCGTCGATATACTCGATCAGCCAGCTCTGCCCGAACACCGGGGCCGCCGCCGGCTGCTCGCTCGACGTCACCATCTTCAGCATGACGGTCTGCGACGCGTCGCTCAGCGGATCGACCTGGTGGCGCTCATCGGAGATGAACAACAGCCTGTCGTCGACGGTGATGCGCGCCTGCAGCACATAGGTCATATCAGGCCGGATCACCTGGGGATCAAAGCTGATCTCGAACTTGATCGGCACCTGGCCGGCCGGCGCCACCTTGCGCTCGCCGATGACAGCGGCCGGTGCATCGGCCAGCGAGACATTGGCAAGCTGCACGGAAAGCACGGCATTGGGCGGCAGCGCAATGCGCTCGCGATACGTCACCTCGCCCTTCAGGATTTTCTCGGCAGCGACTGACAACTCAGGCACCACCAGTATACCGACCAGCGGCACGACACCGAAGATGAAGAACTCGGCGATCCTGCTCAGCATGATCCTGCTCCCATAGCGCAGCAAACTGGTCGCAAAGGTCTCGCAGGATTGCGGTGGTTCCGTGGCGCCTCACACGGGCTGTTCACACGGCGGTGCCTTCCGGCGGCTCGTTGCCCTGTGGTCAGCCCCCTTAGCGTGACAGGCGAAATATTGCTCACGCCAGGTCCCCAGGCGATCACGAAGTCGTGTTCCCAAAAGATGTAACACAGGGAACCTCCGGACCGAACTGACCAATGCGCGCTTGAGGAACCGCGCGCGCAACAACCCAATCGGAGGTGAAATCATGTCAACAAGATCAACCGTGAGCGCGGCCTTTCTGGCCGGCGCCGTTGCCACGGCTCTTGCTTCTTTTGCGACGGCCGCGCCGCTGTCCGAGGCACAGGTCAAGGCGGCGATGGATGCCGGCAAGGAGAAGTGCTTTGGTGTCGCCCTGAAGGGGCAGAACGACTGCAAGGCAGGACCCGGCACTACCTGCCAAGGCACCTCGACTGTCGATTATCAGGGCAACGCCTGGAAATTTGTCGACGGCGGCACCTGCACGACGATGGACCTGCCCGGCGACCGCAAGGGCTCGCCCACAGAGCTGACCCGCGACATCCCGTCGTAAGCAATGCAACTGCCCGGAAAGCGGAGATGTAGATGAACGGAATGGTCACTCACCCAACATCCCGCGTGTCGAAAACCTCGCGCTTTCCGGCGCACCCAATCGCTGGCCCTGCCGGCACCAGTTTCAAGCACGAGCATCTACCCGCGATCCTCGGCGACGACCCAAAGGACGGCTTCTTCGAGGTCCACGCCGAAAACTACATGGGCGCCGGCGGCCCGCCGCACGATGCGCTGACCAAGATCCGCCGCGACTATCCCGTTTCGCTGCACGGGGTATGCATGTCGATCGGCGGACCGCGGCCGCTCGACAAAGCGCATCTCGGTCGTTTCAAGGCGCTCGTCGACCGCTATGAACCGGCGCTCGTTTCCGAGCATCTCGCCTGGTCGACCCACGACACAACCTATTACAACGACCTGCTTCCCCTACCCTATACGCATGCAACGGTTTCGCGAGTGGCGGATCATATCGATGAGGTGCAGGGGACGATCGGCCGCCCGATACTGCTCGAGAACCCCTCGACCTACGTCCTTTTCCCGGAATCGACGATGAGCGAGACGGATTTCATCCGAGAGCTGGTGCGGCGTACCGGTTGCGGCTTGCTGCTCGACGTCAACAACGTCTTTGTTTCAGCCACCAACCACGGCTTTTCAGCCCTTTCCTATCTCGCGGATTTCCCGCTTCAGCATGTCGGCGAAATCCATCTGGCCGGCCACGCCGAGCAGGAGGATGACGAGGGCGATCTGCTGCTCATCGACAGCCATGACGGCCCGGTCGCCGACGCGGTCTGGAAGCTTTTCGATGTCGTCATCGGCCGATGCGGGCCGCTGCCGACGCTGATCGAATGGGATAGCGACATTCCCGATTGGCCGGTGCTCAAGGCGGAGGCCGCCGCCGCCCAGGCGATCCTCGACCGTCATGCCGACAGCTTGTTCGGAAAAGCCCATGCCGAAGGATGAGCTCCAGTCGCGCGATCTCGGCCGCCGGTTCGACTATGCCGCGGCATTCACCGCCGGTTTGCTCGATCCTGACCGAGCCCCGCCTGAGGTTGTCTCGGGGCCGAACGGCAAGGCTGCGATCAAGCGATATGCCGTCTACCGCAACAACGTCACGGTCAGCCTGATCGATGCGCTGGCCGCCAGCTTTCCAGCGACGCTGCGCATCACTGGCCCGGACTTCTTTCGCGCGATGGCGCGCTTTCATGTCCGCGAAACGCCACCCACCTCGCCGCTCCTGTTCGAATACGGCCGCGACTTTCCCGATTTTATCGAACATTACGAATACGCGCAGTCGATGCCGTGGCTGGCCGACGTGGCGCGCATGGAGCGTGCCTGGCTCGACGCCTATCATGCCGCAGACGCGGAACCGTTGGCGTCCCGAGCACTGGCGGCGATCCCGCCCGAACGGCTGGCCGATACCGTGTTCGTGCCGCACCCGGCAACGCGCGCCATACGCTCGCGCTATCCGGTCGTGACGATCTTTGCGGCAAACCGGAGCGACGGTCCTGTCGGGCGGATTGAGGCGGGCGACCCTGAAGATGCGCTGGTCACGCGGCCCGGCCTCGAAGTCTTCGTTCACCACCTGCCGCCCGGCGGTGCTGTTTTCCTGGACCGTCTCATGACGGGCGAGCCGCTCGGCGCGGCGGCGGCGGCAGCATTTGCGGAGCGGGCCGAATTCGACCTTGCCGTGAACATTGCCGGCCTGCTGCAAGCAGGCGCCTTCACGGCGGCACACCAGGGAGGATGACCATGACGAACCATGGGCAGAACGCCAGCACCAAGCCGCGAGGGATTGCCGCCCTCGTCGAGAGGGTGAATGCCGCCCTGCGCACGGGTGCCACACCATCGCTGACGCAGCTTGTCCTGCGTTGCGCGCTCGCCGTCCCGTTCTGGCGGTCCGGCATCAACAAATGGGACGGTTTTCTGCAGTTGAACGAGGTCGCCGTGCTGCTTTTCAGCTCGGAGCTCAAGCTGCATCTGCCCGGCGGCCCTTACAATTTTCCCGCACCTGGGCTGGTGGCGTTCATCTCAGGATCGGCGGAAATCCTGCTGCCAATTCTCCTTGTTCTCGGCCTGGCGACACGACTGGCGGCATTCGGGCTGCTCGTGATGACGCTGGTCATACAGCTCACCGTGCCGGACGGCTGGCCGCTGCACATCACCTGGGCGGCGATGGCGCTCGGCATCATGGCGTGGGGACCCGGCCGGATTGCGCTCGATCACTGGATCGGCACTGACAAAGGCTGAGCTAATCCACCTCCTCCGCGTCCGCATTGGCTGGAGTGGTGATGGGCTCCCTGTCGCCTTCTTATGAATTCGCCCTTGACATGCAACCGATTAGTTGCCTATATAGTGCCATGAGCATGGATGCCGTTTTCAAGGCGCTGGCCGATCCGACACGCCGGCAGCTGCTGGACAATCTCCACGCACGAAACGGGCAGACGCTAAACGCGCTTTGCAAAGAGATGGGCATGACACGGCAGGGAGTAAGCAAGCATTTGGCGATTCTGGAAGAAGCGAACCTCGTCGTGACGCGCCGCAGGGGCCGTGAGAAGGAGCACTACCTCAATCCAGCCCCTATCGCCGAAATAGCTGACCGTTGGATCGGCAAATTCGAGCAGGGGCGCCTGCGGGCGCTCGCCGATTTGAAGAAACGGCTGGAAGGAACGAGCGATGAGTAAGGCTAGCTTCGTCTACGTGACCTACATCCGCACAACGCCCGAGAAACTGTGGCAGGCGCTGACCGAGCCCGAATTCAATCGGCAATACTGGTCAGGCGCCCACCAGGAGACGGATTGGAAGAAGGGTTCGCCCTGGAAGCTGGTCTTTGCCGACGGGCGAGTCGCTGACAGCGGCGAGATCATCGATATCGATCCGCCTCGGCGTCTTGTCATTAAATGGCGAAACGAGTTCTTCCCGGACATCAAGGCCGACGGCTTCACCCGCTGCACCTTCGAGATCGAACAGGTCGACGACGTGACGAAGCTCACCATCACGCACGAGGCAGAGGTCGATGGTCCGCACAAGCTGATCGACGGCGTGTCGAAGGGCTGGCCGCTGGTGATGTCGAGCCTTAAGAGCTTGCTCGAAACCGGCAAGGGGCTGCCGCGGACAAACGAATCGCCGAGGGACTGACGGCCGGCTTGAGGCCTATCTGAACCCTGGCAGCACGTCACGACGCGGACGATCAGTGGGCCGTACGGCGCGGGCGGATCAATCGGTGGCGCCGTCGCCAGGCATTTGCGCGGGAAGGCACAAAGGTCGTCTTGAGCGTTCGCACCCTCGCGCCGTCTCCCGCGTCGCAGAGGACATCACCTCCGGCGGCGTGCCCGAGGCAGCGGCGCTGGAACGAACGCCTCAGAACGCATCCGAGTTGGAACGCTTGAGGCCCGACCCACACCGGCTGAGAGGAGTTCATGATGAGCAAATTTGGAACAAAGCCGCTTGGTTATGGAGCATCTACCAGTGCATTATCGCGTCGTTTGTTTCTGCAAGCGGCCGGTTCGACAGCTATCACAGCGACTGCCCTTGCGCGTGCGGGAAGCGTGTTCGCGCAACCCGCCATCTCGCCCTTCGCCTATCGCGCGCCACAAGCTGCGCTCGATGATCTGAAGCAACGTTTGACGCGAGCGCGCTGGCCGGAACGCGAGACGGTCACCGATTGGTCGCAGGGCGTGCCGCTCGACAAGCTTCGCGCCCTCGTGGAATATTGGCAGAAGGGCTACGACTGGCGGCGGTGCGAGAATACGCTCAACGGCTTTGCGCAATATCAAACCCGGATCGACGGGCTCAGCATTCACTTCCTGCACGTGCGCTCAAGCCATCCGAAAGCCCTGCCGGTCATCATCACACATGGCTGGCCAGGATCAGTCATCGAATTCCTCAAGGTCATTGAACCTTTGACGAACCCAACCGCGCATGGCGGCAGAGCCGAGGACGCATTCCATGTCATTGCCCCCTCCCTGCCGGGCTTCGGATTCTCCGACAAGCCCTCCGAGCGCGGTTGGAATGCAGACCGCATCGCCAGGGCCTGGGCAGAATTGATGCGCCGGCTCGGCTATGACCGGTATGTCGCCCAGGGAGGCGATTGGGGCGCACTCGTTACGACCAGGCTGGCGCAGCAGCGGCCGTCCGGCCTTGCAGCCATCCATCTCAACTTTCCGCAGGTGATTCCGGATCCGGTCCCTGCGCCACAATCACCAGACGAGCAGCGGGCCGTCGATGCACTGGCGCGATTTCAAACCGAAGACTTCGGCTATTACCAGCTGCAAATGACGCGCCCCCAGACGGTCGGCTATGCGCTCGCAGACTCACCCGTTGGACTGGCTGCCTGGATCTACGAGAAATTTCGCTTCTGGAGCGACAATGACGGTGATCCGGAGCAGGCGCTTACGCGCGACGAGATGCTTGACGACATCACGCTCTACTGGCTGACCAACACAGCGGCGTCTTCCGCGCGGATGTATTTCGAGAACGGCTTTACGCCGGCCTCCCGCGTTGAGCTTCCGGTCGGCTGCAGCATCTTTCCGGGAGAAATCTTTCGCGCTCCGCGCAGCTGGGCCGATCGCGTTTATCCGAATCTCATCCACTGGAACGAACTCGACCGCGGCGGGCATTTCGCGGCGTTTGAAGAGCCGGATCTGTTTACGAAGGAGCTGCGCGGCTGTTTCCGACACCTGCGCTGATCCCGACGACGATGAGGCTGGATCGACGGCGTAGATGGGCTCTGCAGCCTCGGCTGCTACGTGGTTAGTCGTCCGTGAAGAAAGCGATTTTCGCGTCAACCTTGAAAGTGATCTGCGTTGGAGCGCTTTGTCCCAACTGAGG
>NZ_JBVVPW010000040.1:0-57948 GCF_055811385.1 Mesorhizobium sp. WSM4849 | reverse complement strand
CGCTTCGGCATCCGCAGCTTCCGGCTGAGCCTGCGCCAGGCGGCGGACAGGCTCGAGACCATCCGCACGGCGGAGGGAACGCCGCTGCCGGACAACACCCGCGCCGAGCTCTACCGCTTCCTTGAGCGGCTCAGCCTGGTGCGCGAGCAGATCCGCACGATCGAGCAGGAACGCCTGCGCCGGCTCGCCGCGGCTCCGGCTGCGGCGAACGGCCCGCACGCGATGGTTCGCCTGCTGGCGCGGGTCATCGGCGTCGGTGTCGAAACGGCGGACATGCTGGTCCACGAGATGCTGTCCCGCAAGCTGCGCGATCGCCGCGCCGTGGCGCGCTATGCCGGTCTCACGGGGTCGCCGGACGAGAGCGGCAAACGCCGCCGCGAGAAGGGACTGGCACGCGCCGGCAACGCCCGCGTCCGGCGCGGCATGATCCAGTTGGCGTGGCGCTTTCTCCGGTTCCAAAAGGACAGTGGTCTCGCCCGATGGTTCCAGGCGCGCACGGCCGACGGGCGCAAAACCACGCGCAAGACGATGATCGTGGCGCTGGCGCGCAAGCTGCTGATCGGGTTGTGGCGTCTCGTCATCACGGGCGAGCCGCCGCAGGGCGTCACCTTACGTGCGGCGTGATGGGGGCACGCAGGATAGAGGAGAACACAACCCAATTGGCGGCCCCGGTAGCGGGGTCTGCCGATGACGATCCGAGGTGGCGGCAACCCGAATTTTCACATGGTCATTTCATTTCGATCCGCCTAGTAGAATGGGTCCGCCGCCCCGGAGCTTCGCCGCCGATGCGCATGGCTGCATCATGGTTTAGATCCAACTGAGATCTACCGAATACAAGTCTGCCCCGCGACCTCCGCGCCTGGGCCTCATGGCGAACTCCCCTCGGAACTGTCGTCGGCTGCCGAATGGCGCATGGCGCGCCCGATCATTCAAGCCTGCCGCCCGTGCTCATGACCGTCAAGGACAAGTCCGCTGCGCGATGGGCCCCCGGCCCATCCTTGACCGTCACTGCGCGCGGCGGCCAGTTCGAAGTCAAGGTCGGGACGAGGAGATGGTCACCAGCTGGCCGAACAAGGAGATGCGGAAACGAAGCAAGATCAAGCTTGACAATCATCGCCCCATACAGGTGAAAACCTGACGCTTGGTACCCGGCGCAGAAGGCGGCTCCGGGCGGCAACCGGTCGTTCAGCGCCCCATGCGAGCACGAAATTCGGCAGTCGAATTGGTTCGGGGAAACGGTTCCGAAGGCAATTGTACACCGAGAAAGGCACAAAGCGGCCCCCACCCTTCGGAGACCTGATAAGTAAGAAGGCGCTCGGGCGGCAGCGTTGCTCTCACCGTAGCGTTATGTTCTTTATAGACGGCGATTGCATGATGACGGTCATTAAAGCGACCTCCAAAGACACCATTGCCAACTACTGCCACACCAAAGGACTGTGGGTCATTGCTGGCAGCGTCCATCGAAAGTCCTATTGTTTGCGCCACGCTGTCATACCAGGCTTCGGGGTCACGAACTGTGAGAACAACTTTTGCATCAGGGTAGTGATCGCTCACTTCGCGCCAGAAATGCGCCGTTGGCCAATCGACAGCGGAACGATAGCCGGCATATGCCAGATCCAAGTTCGGGAGTTGTCCCCGGCCAGCGGCGCGCCACAGCTCTTTCTGTTCGGGGTTGGCATTCACGTCTGCCATATGGTGGCAAGGCCCGAATCCAAGATGCTCCAATGCCAGTTTCAGCGAATACGTACCGGTGCGACCCATGCCCGCGCCAATGACATCTAGAGACATGAGCATCCTCCAAGGTGACTCAATCGCTCAAAATACCGCCCTTCCTTCTATTTCGCTACATGAAGGTCTCCGGGTCGATTCCTGCCATACCCTGCGGGTACCGAGCGTCAGGTTTTCACCACTAGTGTGCTCATTCCGATGGCGCCGAAGAGATGAAGCGGGTCAGAACTGACAACCCTCGGACCGGCCACAGAGGCAAGCCGCACGCTGGCCCCGTAGAGGACGAATCGAAACACTTCATCCCCTGACCGGTTTGTGGGCAGACTTTCGACGCGCGTGATTTCGGGCAGGTATTTCATCATGCCCAGCCGGAGCACGAGCCGCTTCCGGCAGAACACTAGGCCGCCTATTCGGATAGGCCCACCAACGGAACATTAGCAGCCGCTAACTGTTATCCGGGACCAGTGGGCCAACCCCCGCCCAGCCCAGCCCACTGCAGATCGGGAGCAGCCGGTCGGCCCGCGCTCGGAGGAGGAGCGCGGGCTTTCATTCACGTAATAGCCACCAGCAGGAGCAATCTTCTAGTCCGCCGTCCCCTACGGCTGGGTAGCGCTGGCTACCTGCGCACGATCCAATCCAGCAAGTCAGGATCTACCGTCTCAGTGCCGGTGAAGTCTCGGATCAATTGCGCGGCATATTCGAGCCAACGGCTTTCCGGTATATTCTCTTCTTTGATCGCACTGTGAAAAGCACTTCGTAGGATTTCGCTATCGAATGCCGACACCTTGGCGCCTGACACTTCAGCCTCCTGCCTCTTAGGGCGGAAGCACTGCCAGCTCCCAAGCATCCGAAATGCCTCTACTGGGTACGGACGACTTTGGGATTGTACGCTTTATTGCGAATTTCGCGAGTCCGGCTTCGCCCAATGTGGCGCGGCCTTCAATCCTCTTCCCGGAAATCCTGCGATGATGCGTGTCGCAGGTCTTCCTCGCCGCGCAGATGCTTGACACGGCCGATCAGCCCCGGCTTAACCCACTGCGTCGCCGGACGCTTCATGCCCTTGGGCGCCGTCCCTGCGTGCTCCTGGACGCGCTGCCAGAGCCGTTCGCGCAATTCCCGGTTGAAGGTGATGAAGGCCGAGCCGACATGGCGCCCGGTGCCTCGCTCGGCCATGAGAGCGAATGCCGGCTTGCCCCTCTCGCGTTCAACTCCGAGAAGCTCGAACTCGCTTTCGGTGAAGGATTTTGTCTTCAGCCAATTGGTAGTTGGGCCGCTGCGATATTTGCTGTCTCGACGCTTCGATACCATCCCTTCCAGGCCGGCCGCGTCGATCAGATGATAGATCGCGTTAGCTTCGCCCGGCATCGTCTCACTGAACTGGATGCGGCTATCAGACCCTATAAGGCCGGCCAGGATTTCCCGCCTGTCCTCCAGCATCATGTCGCGCAAGTCGTGGCCATTGAGATGCAGCAGATCGAACGCGACGAAATAGAGGTCGTGCTGGCGCCGCGTGATGGCCTTGCGCAAAGCCGCGAAATCCGAAAGGCCAGCCTCATTCAAGACGACGACTTCGCCGTCGATGATGGCATTCTCGACGTCCAGCGTTCGCGCCGCCGCAGCTAGGTCGCGGTATTTGGAGGTCCAGTCGAGTCCGCGGCGGGTGAAGATCCGCACACTGCCGGCATCGATGATGATCTGGGAGCGGTAGCCGTCGAATTTGGCTTCATGCATCCAGTCATCGCCTTGGGGCGGCTTGGCGACCAAGGTAGGCATCATCGGAGGAATAAATTCTAGCCGGCCCCCGGCACTCACTCGTTTAGGCACCAAATTGACTCTAGGCTCATCCAATTTGACAGCCAGAGGAACGGAACGTGACCATTTTACTAAATTAGCAATGATGCATGTAAATGCTTATAGTCTAACCAGCCGGCGACCGCCCGCCCAAGCCCCCGCCGGTTAGGCCCGGCGGCCACTACCCCAAACTCCTGCTGGGCCGCCCCATCTCAGCGAGAAAGCATGGACGGCCAAGATAACATCCGCAACGCATGGGCCGCCCTCAAGCTGGTTCGCATCGCGATCGAACAGACATGCCCCGCCGGCGTTCTGCCGAGCGAGGAAGCCGTTGTGCTGCTCTACGGCCCGGAGCCGGTCCATGAGGGCGAAGCGCTTGCGAAGGCCATTATTGAGACGGTCGAAAGGCTGAGCCGGTGCCACCGCGTTGACACATGGCTGAAACGCTAGCTTGTTAGAGAGAGGGTATATGGGTCTGGTTTTTACTGGAGAAGGTGGAGCCACTGAGCGATTCGAGTTGTGGCTTGAAGCCTTTGATGGAACAGAGCGTGTCCTCGTCGTGACATCGACCGAAGCGGTCGAAGACTTCGGCTTGGATGCCGTCCGTGAAATGGCATCTAAAAAATACGATGCAGGGCAGTTGGACGAGATCGGCCGCGTTAGAGTTCTAACTAGCGACCTGCAAGGTTGATAGCCCGCCCGTGAGGCAGCGTGGCTTGACGGGTTCGACGGCGGCCCGGCGTCGCAGCGCCCGTTTGACGGCCTTGGTGTGGCCGCGCTTGTAGCCGGCGACATGGACCTTGAACATCTTGCCCTTCGGGGCGTTGTGGCCGCGATAGCCGGCATCGGTGACGATCTTGCCGAGGCTGACGCCGATGGTGTCCTCGATTGCCGGGATGATGGTGGCCAGCGTGTGGCCGTCATAAGGATTGCCGGGCAGCGCCTTGACATGGGCGACGAATTGGCCGCCGCGGCTGCGCTGCAGCGGGGTGGCGACGGAGACCTTGACGCCGAACTCGTAGGGCTTGTGGGCTTTGCCCTTGCCAATGCACTCGACCTCCGGAGCGTGCAGGGAATACACCTTCTTGCCCCGCTCGCGCTGGCGCTGATCCCTGACGCGCCGGGCCAGCGACAGCGGCAGGGCAAAGACCTGCATCAGCTCCGGCCGCCCGACGAGCTTGCGGGTGATGTCGCGGATCACCGCTCCCAGCATGGTGCGCAGGCGCTTGAGCTGCCGGTTGGCCCGTTTGAACTGCTTGGCATGGGCATAACGCTGATGCTTGATCAGCGCGATCTTGCCGACCCGCGCATAGGATTGGCGCAGGGCAATGCCATGCCTCGTGGCCAGCTTCACCAGCCGCTCACGGGCGCGATGCATCAGCTTGGCGTCGGTCGGGAAAACGTTGCGTCACGCTACAACGGTGATCGACGGTCCTTCAAAAGCGTGAGTCGCTGAGGAAGTCCCAAGCCGCGAAGGTAGCATCGACTAGTCGGGTTGCGTCAGTCCGATACGACATTGCACAGCATCGATGTCCCTGTTCTCGGCGTCGGCATTCGCGCGCCCATAGGCGGTTTCTCCCGGTCCGAGATTGGATATCAATGCCCCGCCGGTCTCGATTGCACGACCGCTGGGATCGATGAATGCGCAGTTGATAAACACGGACTTGAAAGAATCGCTACCCTGATTGACGACCTTGACTATAGCAGTCGCCACCTTTCGCCGATCAATGGACAACGAATCAACCGTTACGTTCAAATCCATGGCGGCAATAAGTATCGCTTCAAACATGAAATCCCCCCAATGTTGTAACCCTAGAAGGAAATCACGTGCTAGCAACAGCCGAATCTATTGCCCACGCGTGCCGTCGAACCGTCCTAAAACTTTTTTCGTGGCGTTTATGGAAGAGAGACGACCCGACCGGTAGGCACGCTCAGATGGCGCAGGGTTGTCGATGCCCCCCCGCCCCCCCAGAGCCTCACCGATGTCGTCTAGCGTCTGTCGGCAGAGCCGCGCCATTGCTCGGACGTTGGCCAAGGATGCCATGATTTCCTTTGTCTGCCCGCCGTGGCGATAGTTGCCGTTACGCTTGCCCTCAGGTGCGCCGCCGGAAGCGCAAGCCGAACACGGGTGGCTAAAGCGAACGCTGACACTCTGCGCGGGTGGATGAATTGACGCTACATTCGATCAAGGCCGCAAGCTAAGGACGCAGGCACAACGCCAGAATGAAGGCCGCGGCGAGCAGCATGGCGACTAGTCCCCAGGGCATCCAATCCAAAACGAATTCTCGTTCCCGGAATGCGCCAGCGGGAATCACGTAGAGCGGCCAACAGAATAACTCCGAAAATTGCTTTCGCTGCCTCAGACCCGGGCTAGCCCTGCCCGCTCATCCCAGGCGCTGCGCGTGTGCCTTTATCAGATCTCCCCTGTGTAGAGCTGTCACTCTAGACTTCGCTTTGGCCCGCGGGATTTTTAGCTTGCGTCGTAGGCGGGGCCACGTCGTCGAGCAGGGTCGTCTGATCCGAGCCTTGCGTCGGCTCAGCTGGCAATTCACCATTTGGCGTCATCTTGTTGACAGCCTCGGGCAGATCTCGCGTGATCCTGGCAATGAGCTCCTCCCGCGATAGGCCAGTCTGCATAGAAAGAGCAGTGAGCGTCTCCTCGTCTATGGCCGTCTCCACGTCGCGTGGCTCGATCGGTTCGTTCGGCCCGGTGCCAACCCAAGAGTCCACCTTCGCGCCTGCGCCCGCAGTTCTGAACCGGTCGAGGATATCGCCCAGAGCTGTGCCCGACACGCCCTTGGACAACTGGTCCACGATACCGCCCTGCGGATTATTGGGATCGCGCTCTCGTGCGCGACGGATCATGTCTCCGATTTTGTCGCGATTCTGGTAAGCTAAAACCCCAAGCATTGCGATCGCTAGTTTTCCGAGATTTGCCATTGGTTCCTCCTGTTCCAACGTGGAGAAGGGCTCCGCTTGGCAAAAGTTCCATGTTCGACGAACTAATCTTGTGGTGGAGGTGCACGAAAATCTATGGTTCGATGCTACTCCCATGAAGTACTTGGCTTTTGCCGCCCTGCCACAAGCTAAGGACGCAGGCACAACGCCAGAATGAAGGCGCCGGCGAGCAGCATGGCAACTAATCCCCAGTTAATCCGGTAGATCATCGATCGTCTGACGACATATTCGCGCCATTGCCTGGACAACCGCCAAGGCTGCCATTGTGCGTTTGGTCCTGCCTCCGTTGCGATAGTTGCCGTTCCGCTTGCCTTCAGGTGCGCCACCGCCCGCACCGTGCATGCGACAGACTGCGCTGCCCCTCACCGCTGGCGATCGACACTGGCAACCCGTCCGCTTCGACCGAGCATGACACCGAGGCGCTAGGTTCATGAGGTTGACGTTATTTTTTTCCGTCACCCTGCCCCCAATGCGAGACGTTCCCGACAATAGCTTGGCCGCCTTCGTTCACCGTGACGTGCTTCACCGTGACGTGCTGCTGGCCGCCCGGCGAATTCGACCAATCGCATCTGCTCGGCGGCCGCAGCGTGTTGGATGGGAAACAGCGCCGGCAACCCAGAAGCTTGACAGGGAAGAGGCTATGCGCCTTTGACCGGCCGGCTGCTCTTTAGGCGTCCAGATCGATCAGCGCAGGTGGCGACCGAGCCTTCGTCTCATTCTTCCGGAGCGGTGGCTGGAGCGGTATAGCGCCGCCGGACTGCGTCGAGAACCAACTTGCGGCTTTCCTGCGCCGACAACGTCTTGTCCTTCTCCGCGGCTTGAGTTTCACGCGCCAGATCCTTGTCCCGGATCTGGCGGCGGAACCAGTCGGAATAGTCGCCGGCGCGCAAATGATGCTCCCAGGTCTTGTCGTCGATGCCTTCCGCCATCTGGGTAAAGATCATCAAATTGTGAGCTCGGAGTTTCATCGCGTCGTCGGGACCTCTGAAATAGAAACTGCCGGCTTCATCGAGCTGGCCTTCGGCATATTTTCGGCTGTGCCGCTTGAGCGACTGGCGCGGCTCGATCACTTTCACCGTGACTGGTTTCTTGCTCGTGTGCGGCCGCCAGAACAGCACGCGATCTCCCTTCGGCGACGACATCTGCTTTGGCGCTTCCGCTCCGGTCTCCTGGCAGAATGTCTTGACGACACTCTTCGCCTTGGGGCCAAGCGCGATGACTGCCGTTACCAGGCCCAAGGCATCTGTCGAAATCGCTTCCGGGTGGACCGTGATGAGGACCGTGCCCGGCAGTTCCAGCGACAGGACCGCGCGCGTGTCGTCGCGCCGCTTGGGTAGGAGGTGATGCGCTTCGTCGATAACCAGCCAATGCGGTCTAGCGGTGCGATAGCGGAAATTGCCGAGGCTTGGCAGCAGATCGGCAAAGAAGTCGGGCCGCTCGTCGACCCGCAAGGCCAGCCCGTTGACGACGACATTGGTGTCCACCTTCTCGATCAGGTCGAGCAGTTGATCCTTTGTCGGCGCGCTCGACCCGTCGCCAAGTCGAACTGCGCCTTGCAGGCCATCATAGTCGCCTTCCGGATCGAATATGCAAAACTGAAAGCCGGTCTCCACGAAGCGCTCCGTCAGCGCGGTGGCCAAAGTGGATTTGCCGATACCGGAACTGCCGGCGATCAGAACCGTGTCGGTTGGTGACAGATATGTCTCCTTGCTGCCGGCCTTGCCCAGCAAGATGCCGTCGCGCGGCTTTTTGACCAGCTCGCGATCATGCTTTACGAGCTTGCCGATCAGTTCCTCCACGCCCTTGCCGCGTGCGCCGCGCGTGACAAGATCGGCGGTATCCTTGACCGCCGGCAACGCGTTGTCGACGGCGACGCTACAGCCGCAGGCCTGCAAGAAGGCATGATCGTTTTCAGCATCGCCAATCCCGACCACATTACGCGGCGACAGGCGAAGATCCTGGAGTGCCGCGGTCAGGCCGGTGGCCTTGTTGATGCCGCTTGGCAGGACCATCACCGCGCCTTTGTTGAAGATGATCTCCAGTTCCAGCCCCAGTTCCTTGATGACATCGAGCACGGTGGCCTGATGGGGTTCCCAGGTGGCGACGATCGAACGTCCGACCGAAAGCGGTTTTACGTCGCGCTTCTTCAGCTTGGCGACAAGATCGGGCGAGGGCGACGGCGAAATGGCGCGCTCTTCCTCGCTGGCAGGGGTGTAGACCAGTGCTCCGTTTTCGGCGACCACCTTGTCGAAAATGCCAAGCTCCGGAAAGACGTGCTTGAGATCCGGCAATTCACGCCCGGTGACCAGGATGAGCTTGCGCCCGGTCTTCTTAGCCCGTTCCAGTGCTGAAAACGTCTTTTCGGAAACGATGCCGTCATGCGCCAGCGTACCGTCGTAGTCCGTGGCCAAGGCAATGAAATACATCCTCTGAACCTTTCAACCGAGTCTCCTAGGCGCCCTTCGCTGTCTGTAGAGAGCGAATGTCGTTCCTTGCCGTGGGCAAAGCGCTTCCACGGCAAGGATTTCAGTATCTCAATAACCTCCGACCACTGGCCTGGACGACGACAAGCCAGGCAGCCGCCGAAACCGCGAAGGTTGTGGCGGAGGCACTTGATCCAGTCCAGGGCGAAACCATCGTGAGCCCGAGACCGGAACCGACCAGCATCAAGATAACCGTCAGGGTCGATGCTGCAAAAGCGCCAGCGACAATCGGCCCCCAGTTGACTGCCGATGGTGAAGATTCAGTGACCGACGAGACGTCGGTTGGTGAGAGGACGGTTTGCATCTTCGCCCCCTATCGCGCAAAGAGCATGATCAGAATGATGATGGGGATCGGAACCCCGAGCAACCAAAGCAAAATCCCGCGTCCCATGAGAACCTCCTAATAAAGCGCTGAGACGAAGTAACAATTGCTGGAGGGGCCTTTCGTTCCTGCGGCCGCGTTTGCATCGTCGGATAGTCAATCGTGCGGCCGCCAGCGTGGTGGCTTTAATGGCGGGTAAAGTACTGCAGGCTTAATCGTGATCAGTGCCTCATTACCAAGCGCAGGCTTTGCCTATCTACCGGCCTTGGCGGCACCACGTTCCGGTTTGCAACCGCGGTCGCGGGTTCAACGCACTACGCTCGTTTTGTGCCCGTTCAACCTTTCGTCCAACTTTGCAGAAGTTGGCCTTTGTTCCCATAGACCGGATCCTTTCGCGGACGGGCAACCTTGCGGATGGTCGTGAGCACGCCACTGGGCCGCTCGGCGATTGTGCAGACGTCATAGGTCCCAAATGGAGGGTATGCCCCGACCACGAGAAAATCGTCGGACGCAGAAAGGCATTGGTGGACGGTGCCCGCCGGCAGAACTGCGACATCGCCTGCCTTGAGGGATAGTGTTCGTCCCTTCTTGCCTCCAAACTGAACTTTGGCCGTTCCGCGCGCGACGCCGAGCACCTCGTGTATTCGCGAATGGTAGTGGACGTAGTCGTAAATGCCATTGCGCCAGCTATCCCGCCATCCATTGGCTTCGAACAGTTCTTCTATGACGGCCGCGGGATCGAATTCCTCTCGCAGCTTCACGGCGCCTCGATAAACGACAAGCGGCCAAGAGGGATGATTAGGCACCAGGCCATCATCTTTAAACCGAAACTCATTGGATTTTCGCCGCCTTACATATTCGGTCACCTTGTTGCTTCCTGGTCTCGCGAAACCGGTGACCTGCTCGACAGCTTTCTTCATATCCTGGAAAATACTCATGACTGGGCCTTTTTGAGACGGACAGAACGATTGCCTGCCGCGCCGTCCCCGTCTCATTCAATCTCAACTAACAACCGCTTGCTTTCGTGGTTCCGGTCAGCCGCGAAAGAACGGCAAAAGACGCGCGATCAAGACAGTTCGCGGAACAAAAAGCCTCCACCAGCATTGGCGCATATGGCGCCGGCAGCCCAATGAAACTCGAAAAGACGCTTCACGTCGCGCTGGACGAATTGCGCATGCAGATGCTTGGGGCCCAGGTTCTGTTTGGATTCCAGCTGCAGGGAGTTTTTCAGGAATCGCTTTTCGACCGCCTCCCAACTCGTCAAGGTCTTCTCATGCATTGGCCTGTGTGCAGCATCATAGTTATCCGAGTAGTCATCGAAACGCCGCGCGGCTCTGCGGCGAAGCTGGTTTACGAGCCCAAAAATCAGGTCTTCGGCTATTCACGGTCGCTGCCGGTGGGATGACTTATCCATACGACTGGGGGTTTGTACCCTCAACGCTTGGAGACGATGGCGATCCTCTCGATGGGCTCGTGATCCATCAGGCGGCTAGCGCCCCGGCGTGGTAATCAAATGCGATCTTCTCGGCGCGCTTCGGGTCAAACAAAAGGACCAGGGAAGCGAGGTCGTGCGCAACGACCGTTACGTCTTCTGCCCGCACAAACAGGATGCTCCTTACGAGCCGATAGCGGCTGACCATGTTCCTGATCAGCTGCGCCAGGAACTGGAACAGTTCTTCGTATCGGCAGTGCTCGCCACCGGAAAGAAGATTAAGATCAAGGGTTGGCAAGACGCTAAGCAGGCCCGAAAGTCGATAACAAAAGCCATGAAGGCCTTTGATGATCGTAGTTCCTAACCGCATATCCAGGTTGCAGACTCTAGCCCAATTTCCGCAACCGGTTCGCATTGACGTGGGATCTTAGTCGAGCTGTCCCGAGGGGTTTATTTGAAGCAATCCGGTCAATTCATGATCTTTTTGTGCGGCTCAACCGAGATCGATCCACGCTGGCGCATGGTCGCTTGGCTTGTCCCATCCACGCAACTCTACATCCACGCCGGCACCGCGGAGCCGGTTCGAAAGGGATGGGCTCACCAGGAGATGGTCCATCCGGAGGCCAGAACTCCGATCGTAGCCACCCCGATAGGAGAATTCCAGTAGGTGTAGGTGCCCTTTTCGGGATGCATGCATCGGACGGCGTCTATCCAACCCGTTCCCAAGCATTTCGGCGTAAGCTTGCCGACTCTCCGGAAAGTAGACCGCGTCGCCTAGCCAGCATCTTGGCGCTACAGTGGGAGTTGGAACGACGTTATAGTCGCCACAGAGATACTTGGGGCGTCGTTTTTGAGGAGGGTTTTTGAGTAGCCAATCAGACGCTCGAACCACCTCAGCTGTAGTTGAATTTTGGGCCAGGCGTTGGCCGCTCGCCTCGACCTGCCCAACGGACATCTGCGTGCCTACGCCTTGTTCGCCCATTGCTTCACATGTTCCAAGGATTTGGCGGCAGCGCGCCGTATTGCGGCGGAGCTCGCTCGCGAAGGTGTCGCTGTCCTGCGCTTCGACTTCACCGGCTTGGGGTCGAGCGAGGGCGAATTCGCCTCGACGAATTTCTCCTCGAATGTTGCCGACCTTCTTTCGGCCGTCGACTATCTGCGCAATCACTACTAGGCACCGTCCTTGCTTATCGGCCACTCGCTCGGAGGAGCGGCGGTCCTAGCGGTGGCCAAAGATGTTCCCGAGGTGCGTGCCGTCGCCACTATTGGCGCGCCCGCCGATGTCGCCCACGTGTTGAAGAATTTCGGAACGAGCCTCAAGGAGATCGAAGAGAGAGGTGAGGCGGAAGTCGATCTTGCCGGGCGCAGGTTCCCTGTCAAAAAACAGTTCGTCGATGACGCGCGTGCGCAGCGTATCAGCGAAGCCGTTGCGGCCCTGAAGAAGCCGCTCCTCATCCTGCACTCACCCCTTGACCAGACGGTCGGGATCGAAAACGCCACCAACATTTTCCTGGCGGCGAAGCATCCGAAAAGCTTCGTCTCGCTCGACCGGGCTGACCATCTGCTCACTAAGCCTGAAGACGCCACCTTCGCTGCCCGGCTCATTTCAGGATGGCTGACGCGCTATGTCACCGCCGACGCGCCACAAGGCATGGCCGCGGTAGAGCATGTTCGTGTCACTGAGACAGGCGAAGGCAAGTTTCAGAATGCGGTAGCCCCGGCAACCCCAAATCGAGCGCGACCTTGACTAAAACAGCGTGCTTGACGATTCCGCTGGAGCAAGATGGCCGGCGCTTAATGGCGATTTGCCCGGCTCACCCGCCAGATGACATTACCGACATCGTCGGCAACGAGCAGCGCGCCGGCTTGATCGATAGCAATGCCGACCGGACGGCCCATCGCCTCGCCATTGCGCCCGATAAAGCCAGTGAGCACATCTCTCGGGGGACCGCTCGGTTCACCACCACGGAACGGCACGAAGATCACTTTGTAACCGCTGTGCACGCTTCTGTTCCACGAGCCGTGCTGGCCGACGAACGCGCCGTTGCCGTAGGCCGGACCGAGCGACGCGCCTTTGGAGAAGGTCAATCCCAGCGAGGCGGTATGGGAACCCAGCGCATAATCGGGCTTGACCGCCCTCGCCACGAGATCGGGGCGCTGCGGCTTGACGCGTTCGTCGACGTTCTGCCCGTAGTAGCTGTAGGGCCAGCCGTAAAATGCGCCGTCACGAACCGAGGTCATGAAATCCGGCACGAGATCGTCGCCGATCTCGTCACGCTCGTTGACGGCGACCCAAAGCTCGCCAGTTTCGGGGTTCCAGGAGAGCCCGTTCGGGTTGCGCAGCCCCGACGCGAAGACCCGGGTACCGCGGGTCGACCGGTCCACTTCAAGGACGGCGGCGCGGTTCTTCTCCGCGGCCATGCCGTTTTCTCCAACGTTACTGTTGGAGCCGACGGTGACATAGAGCTTGCGTCCATCCGGACTTGCGATCACATCCTTGGTCCAATGATGGTTGAGATCTCCGGCCGGTAAGTCGACGATCTTTTCCGGCGGCGTTGTGGCTCGGGTCTGGCCATTGGAGTAGGGGAAAGCGACGAGCGCGTCGGTATTCGCGACATAGAGCCTGCCTTTGGAAAGCGTCATACCGAAGGGTGAATTGAGGCCTTCGGCGAACGTCCTGCGCACATCCGCAATGCCGTCGCCATTGGTGTCGCGCAGGAGCGTGATGCGGTTGGCGCTTTTGGTCGCGGCGCCGGCGCGCTTCATGGCGAGGTCCATGAAGACCTTTCTAAGGCTGAAGCCTTCGTCATGCTTGGCAGGGGCATTGGTTTCGGCAACCAGCACGTCGCCGTTCGGAAGCACGTGCAGCCAGCGCGGATGGTCGAGGCCGGTGGCAAGGGCGTTCACCGTCAGCCCCTTCGCCGGGGTCGGCATACCACCTTTCTGCCAGCCTTTCGCCTCGGCGATGTTGACGGTCGGGATCAGCGTCGGTCTTGGTTTCGGTAAAGTGGGGTTGGGACCATAGCCGATTATTGCCCCCGTTTTCTGCGCCGGAACGCTTGCGCAGCTCACTATGAGGGCTCCCAATGCGGCTATGAGTAAGTTTCGCGGGCCGGCATGCATCGAGCGTCCTCCGCGCGGATTTGCGTCGTGCTCTTTTGCGTAAACGCAAGTCCGTGGCTTGTTATTCCAATTGCTTTGAACGGCGTTCGTAATTCAGCCCCCCGCTAGGCTATGAAACGGAAGGAGCCGATCGAAATAAAGATCGGCCCCTTGTCGTTGCCGCCGACCCCTTCGTCACTGAAAACCTTAGGATCGATCCTTCTGAAGTGTTCGTAACGACAAGGGCGAAGATGGACTCGCCGCCATCGGACATTCCTGTGTGACATGAATTGCCATCGGCGGTCTTTCATGTTTGCTGGGTCTATGTTTCCCCGCTATCTGCCCCTAGCTTCGACGCTGCCTCGCTTTCTGCCTCTTTGGCCTACGCTTGGCTTCGTCGTCGAGGGAACCGCGATAGGCCGCAACATAGACCGACGCGAATGCCTGGGCGCGACGCGCGCCGTCTGGCGCGTGTCACCCGCCTCGCGCGCGTACGCGTATCGGTGTCGAAAAGCCGACACCGCGTTCCTTGAAGACGGCCAAGTATTGATCGGAGGAATAGGCGTTAGGATTGTTCCAAATTCGTGAATGCACGAACGCCGTTGTCGTGACACCAGACAAGACTATGTTCGCCATCGGCCTCGTTTCGTGGCGGTCTTCTCGCAGCCGCATTCAGGCCGCGTGCCTTGGAACTAATGACGTGCGAGACTGTTCAGCTATGACTTTGATATGACGCTGACGTGCCCGGCCGGCTGGGTAAGCGGCGATCTTGAGGAGTCCTTATCATGAAGATTTTGTCCAGATTTCGTTTAGTCGCGGTTGCCGTCTTCGCCGCCGCGGGAGTTAGCTTTGCCAGCGCCGCGCATGCCGACAGCGGTACGATCCGCTTCGCCATCTACAAGGCGGCCTTCTTCGTCGGTGGCGCCGGAGGCGAGGGCACGCTGACCTTCCATGGTCGCCGATATCCCATCTCGGTCGGCGGCATCTCGGGTGGCCTCGCCTTCGGGGCCTCTAAGACCTATTTCCATGGTACCGTGCGCTACATTCGCCGCGCCAGAGATGTGACGGGGGTGTACGGTGCAGCGGGCGCTGGCGGCGCGCTCGGCAAAGGGGCCTAAGTGATCGTCATGACCAATGACAAGGGCGCCCAACTAGAACTCTCAGGCAAGCAGGTAGGCCTGCAAATCAACGCCGATCTCAGCGGTATGAGCATCACGGTGAAGTAAGGGCCCTCACTCCGTTCGTCATTCCTTGGATGGGCCGGATTTGCTAAATTCAGCGATTGGGCACCCAGGAAAGCCACCCGGGGAATCGTCCAGTCCTAATGGCGCCGATATAGCGTGGGCGCACTCAGTCCGCCAAGACTGCGTCGTGCGGAGTAGTTATTTGCTCGTTTTGAGGAGACGCGCTTCCCTTATGATCGAAGCGCGATCCGTGCCGACCAGCGAGATAATCTCTCGTATTTGCGGTTCTGTCACCCCGCACTCGCGTGCGAGTGCACGCACAGCCTGCGGTGTAACGACCGGTCGCCTCGTTTCTTCCTCTGCCATCGCACGAACCCTTCTGGCACCAAGCCCCCATACCCTAGACGCCGAGCCGCTGAATAGGCGGTCGGCACAAGAAGCCGCGAGGCTCAGCGGGTAGAATCCTGTGTCAACTTCCCGGCCGCTGAGTCGCCCTTCTGGAAACGAGCGGAGACGGGTTTTGTTGCAGGTCAGAGGGAGTCCCGTATCGCGGACATGTCCCGCGCGGATCTTCAGATCATCCTGATGGAAATGCGTAGGCGATATGCGCTGCCGTCCCGGCTGCTCTAGGTCCCTTCTTCCCGGAAATCCTGCATTGGCTGTACCCCGAACAAGAGGCGGTTGCGCACCGTGATGGCGAATGCTTTTTAACCGGAATAATTCGGCGGCGGGAGTCGTTGCCTTCCTTAGACCATGGCGGGCGAGGCAAAGGGGATATTTTCGAATGTCCCTTCGTTGAAGCCGCCAGAATGGCTGCGGCTCGTTCTGGCCTTAACTCAAAGGAATCCAGAGATGAAAACGCACGCGCTTATCCTTGCTGCCACAGGCGCATCGCTCATTGCTTTTACCGGTCTTGCGAAGGCAGACGACCATCTGTTCGATGCGCTTCAGCATGGTCTCACTACTGATAGCCAGTCCCTCCAGACGAACAAAGCCGGCCACAGCGGCGAACTCGCGCCTGGGCAGGGCAGCCCGTTTACCGGTCATGATATGCAGACCCCGGCTACCGATACGGATGCAGCGAACGACAATGCGAATGTGAAAGCTCGCGAGCCGAAGTGACGAGAATCCGCCGTGAGGGGGCGGCGGGAAAGACAGTCGCGGCTAGGCACGAAAATGGCCCGCTACCAGAAAAGCAGCGGGCCAAAACACAGGATTGGCCGGAAAGGGTGTGAGGGCATCCGGCCAGCGCAATAAACGACGGTCGGGCAGCCATATCGTCGACCAAACTACATGCCACTGAGAGGGTAGAAAGGGCTCTGCCCTCTCTCCCCCACAAGCAGAAAGCCGGCTTTCCCCATGCTTCGGCCTTCGGCCTGCAGCACCGGCCTGAAGCCGCTACGCGGATCTGGGCCGACCCTTCGGGTGGGCGATCCCCCTTCCGGTTTTCTGCTTGTGCCCCGCTCTCCCGGTCCTCGCCGGACAGGCAGCCGGAATCGGATTTCGGACGGCCGGCTAGTTCTTCCGCTCGTGTGGTCAACCCCAAGGCGATCGATGCACGAAAAAAACCAACCAAGAGCAATTCCGGCGACGGCGCCGAAACGTCGAAACGCGACGTTGCGGCAATCGAGGAGCGCATTAAGACGGTCGAAGAGAGCTTAAAACCTAGCGCCGAACGACTGAAGGCGACGGTTGCGCAGAAAGTCGAGAAGCTCGGTGACCGCTCCCCGACAACACGAAAGAATTATCTGGAAATATTCTCAGCGACCGTTCCTGATCCCGTCGACGTTGGCCTGGCCGCCGAAGCTTAAGAGCTTCCTGGCGGCCAGCTTCCTCTAGAACGGCCAAAAGCTGGCGATGAACGCGGCGGTCTCGCCGCACCACTGCACAATCGACTGATACCAGCCGACAACCGCCTCATAAGCGATCTGGATCACGCCAAACACGAACACGAGGCAGATGACCACGCCAAGGCCCTTGCCGAAGCCTTCGTCGCCCTGATCGTTGGTCTGGATTACATAGTCCTGCCTGTTGTTCAGCATCGTGCTCACTTAACGTTCCCGATCGTCGCGGTCGCGTTCCTTCCGTTCAATTTCGTCGCGCTCCAGCTCTTCAAGCCGCGGTATATGCTGCTGTGCTGGGTCGGTGCGCGTCGTCTCGCCGCCGCGCTGTGTGGCTTCCTTTCCCTTGCTTACCCGATCCTGTCTCCGATTTGTAACGTCGACTGTTGATGTGAGCTCGTGCGCCTCGCGCGCATCGGGATCGATTGGCTGGCGCTCCGGCTCCTCGAGACGAGGCTCGCGCTGCTGTTCGACGACGGCATCGGCATTCGTCGGGGTCTTGTCCTTTTGCTCTGCTGACTGCTCCCCTACCCTTTCGGCGCCAGCAATCAGCGCCTCCCGATTTTTAGCTGCGCCGACAAGAGCGGGATTGTCGGGGTTCTGCATGGCCTCGGCATACCGCTGGCGAACGCCGTCCTCGATCTCCAGACTCCGTTCGCAAATGTATGCGGTGCTGTAGCCTTCTGCTTTGAGCCGATCAATCTCGGCCTGAATGGCCCGTTCTAACTCCTCTTTCGGCATTTGCGGCTGTTCCATTGCGGCTTGCCGTTCTTCAGCAGAACTGGATTCGATCAGATCGGAGCTGTGATCCTGAACCGAGAGGACGTCGTTGCCAGCATCAACCGCGACATCGCCGTCCTGGGCGACGGCTGCTTGCCATTCGGCCTCCGCCTGCTCTTCTTGCTTCTGCTCGGCCCGCACTTCGTTGCGCTGCCCATATAGTTCCACCAGCTCGCGGCGCTGATTGACGTGTTCGCGCGCCAATGTCGCCACTTCATCGAAGTCGGCCCGCTCATCGGGGCCTATGCTTCGCTCCAGATTGAACAGGGCTGTTTCAACTTTCTTTTCATACGCCTCGAATTCTACCCGTGATGCCTCGCGCAATTCTTCACCCTCCAAAACCAGTTTCTGCAATATTACCAGATTGGCGCGGAAATTTGACCCGAAATCGGAATGCACGACATTCGAAGTCGTTTCCGCGCCGCCATCCGACAGCCCGGAAATCAAGCGGTCACGCTGCTAAACAGCGTAGGCGATGAGGCGTTGATCACCGCTCGCGAGTGCAACCTTCTCCCAGTTTTGCTTTGCCTTTTTGGTATACTGTTGGCTCCATTCGCTCTTTGCGTATGTTCTCCGCCCGCTCCGCTTTGCGTCGTATCGAGCCTGCGCCGCCTCGCTTGTCCCTACATGCTCTGTCCGCCCTTCCCTGCTGATCGGCCGCACCTGGTTGCGCGTAAACGCCGGCGGGCTGGCGAACTCGCGTCGATCCGTCATTTCCATCGCGATGCCATGCTCGCGGGCCTTCTCAGCCACAGCAGCCCGCCATTGCCGGAATACGGCCGGCGTCGTTTCTATCCGGTCGCCGGATTCCGATCGCATCGTGATGACCGCATGGGCGTGCACATGCGGCCGCTTACCGCCCTGCCGTTCCTCTTTCGGGTCATGGGCCGGATCGTGCATCGCAAACACATAGCGATGCCCGCCGAACTGATCGGCTAGAAAATCGCGAACAGCGCCATAGAAGGCCTCGACATCCGTGCCAGCCCGGGCCGACATGATCAGGTGCATGACGTCCCGGCTTATCCTGCTGTGCAGCTCTCCGCGCCATTCCTTCTGCACCAGGTCGCCGGCGTTCTCGTCGTTGGCAATCAACTGGCCGCGATCATCGCGAACGTCGCCGCCGTACCGTTCCACCAGGCTCCGCAATTTGCTCGCGCCATACTCGACACCATTGCCGTAGCCCTGAAATGCGAATCGCGCCGCAGCTTCGCGTGCCGCGTCGCTGTTGTCGTACCGGGACTGGATGATGCTCGCGGCCTTGTCGTCGCCCGTCAGGCGCTCCCCCTGCCCGCTTCTAAGCACGACAAATCCTTCCACCGTCAATGAGCCGTTGACCTGCCTGTTGACCGCGTATGCGAGACGCCGATCGGTGAAACCGCTGCTCAGCGTATTGCGCACCAGCTCGTGCATCTGAATGGCATAGACGGTCGCCGTGATTTCCACGGTGAAGCCGGCTATATCGCGGCTCTCGGTGCGGTTCGGGCGAGCTTCTAGTGCATCACATGCGCAACCAGTTATCCGATATGGAGCACGTGAAATCGCAGATTGCAGACCTTGCTGGCGCCCGGCGCGGCCATGTGGCGATCGCCTGCAGCCAGGCGCTATTGCCCTACCATTTGCCGATGCAGATCTCGCTCTACCGCAAAGAACATCCGAATGTGACCTTCGAAGTGCACCTGCGCGACCGGGAGGAGGCCGAGCGTGCCTTGGTCGATCACACGGCCGACATCGCCATCGTGTACGAGCCAGCCCGGCTGGCTGCTTTCATGACGCTGATGCGGGTGCACCAGCCGGTGCATGCGGTTATGCGGTCCGATCATCCGCTGGCTTCTCACGAGACGGTGCGGTTGCGCGCTTGCCTCGACTATCCAATCGCGCTTCCCACATCAGGTTACGGCGTGCGCTACCTGCTCGACATCGGGGCGCAATCGTCATCGCTGCAGCTGGAGCCGGTGATTCAGTCGGACAGCTTCGAATTCCTGCGCAACCACGCTGTCTCGGAGGATATCATCACGTTCCATTTCCCAATTGGCCTGTCCCACCAGGCGATGACCGGTGACATGATCTCCCGGCCGCTCGACCCGCGCGACGTGCCCGCTGGCATGCTCTATGTCGGCCAACTCAAGGGCCGCACCCTACCGGTGGCCGCTGCCCGTTTCGCCGACCAGCTTTCCGCCTCGCTGGCGCAGCAGTATGACGTGTCGTGATGGCACCTGCCACTCAGCTTGATGCACCTGGATATAAGGCTGTCGGGGTAGCTGTCTAGCGTTGCCGATATAGGCACACCCGTCAGGCGCGCCGCGGGTCAATCGGATGTTGAAGCGGCCGAAGGCATCACCGGCGACCAAGCTCAAGACCTCATCGACCGCCTCGGCGACGATCCCCTGGCACTCGATGAGGCAGCGCGGAGCCTTAGGGCACCCGAAAGGTAACCGCCGGCTGGCCAGGCAGCCCGTCGCTGTACTCGACACATCGCTGGAGATTTTCAATTCTGCAGTGTCACTTTACGCGCTGCGTACGGCGAACGTCAGCAGCCTCACTCGGATTTTTCCTTGATCTATATTAGTGGATCCCTGCAGCAGGTTGTAGATCGAGCGGTCCCTGACGTTTATAGGCTGCCCAAGCCTCGGCGGGCACTGCCGAATCCGCCCGGGCCAGCCAGTTCGCGCGCTCAGCCTCGGTAAGTGAATTCCACCACTGCATACCGGCCATTTCGTCAGCAGTCGGATTCCGGTTTGGTTCGTCTGCCATTTTCTTATCCTTGCATAAGACTTGCGCGCCGGGGGCGTCCGGCGGCTTCAGCCGGGCCTTCAGTAGCCGAGCTTCCCGAAGTAGTGATGCCCGATCGGTGCCGATCATTTCGATCAGCTCGCGCGCTTGAGCTTCAGTTATTCCGGCTTCCTTGGCGAGGAACTGCGCCTGGAAATCCGTCATTCGATCGCGGTCGGACTTTTCTTCCTCGCCCATAGTGAGGCTTTTCAGCCCTTGGATTGAACCGGAACGCCGGCGGGAGGGTTTTGTTGCGATCAATGGCGCAAACTTTCCAGGCATTTTTTGCTTTCTCTGGAACACATGCTTGAGATGAAAGTTCGGGAAGTGCAGCAATCTTGTTCCCTCCCAACGATGGGCTGCAGATCGGAGATGCACCGATCGGCCCGCGTCCTTTCCTCGTGGGGCGCGGGCTTTATCGCTCGCACGGAGCACCAGGCGCATGCGTTTCGCCGGCATGAAGGACTGCTCAGGCAGAAAGCGCCTGGCGCTATTTTCAAGACTCTCCGCGCCCATCGGCGTAATGTGTTCTCATCGGCGATAGACATCACGGGCATCGCTGGCTGTGAGCGACCACCGCGCTTCCGCCCCAAATGGGAGGAAAGGCATATGGTCAGCCTTAAGACTGCAAAGAGTGGCATTGCCTTTCCTAGTGACCTGACTTTGTTGAAGCAGGTCTTTGATCGTGTTCGCGTTGAGGAAGGTATTCCCGTCGGTAGCGAGCAGGCGGAGCGCCTGAGCGTGATCGCAATGGAACTTTTCTCAGATGGCGAATTTGACGAGGCAGTTCTTTACGAACGCCTTCGACTCTATGCCCGATTGTAGCGCGGAAAGAAAAGCGTTGACCTCCCACCATCAGGAAGCCCTGACGAGCCTTGTCGCTCGGTATGAAATCCTCGTGTCGATCCAAGACAGGATCGTTGAGCACGACCGGCGGTTCGGCCTGGCTTCCGAAGTGGACGAAGGCCTTCTAGAGCGCCTGTCCGTCTCGCTCGGCAAGCCCCGCATCGCTTTGATCCGCGAGGTCGGCTAAAAGGCCCGGTCTTCGTTCACTGCACAGCTACCAGCGGCTGGTGCTCCGCATGGTTCAACCGCGACGTCGAGGTTCATCTTCGTTGGATGTCGGCGAGACGGCATTTACCTCAAGCGGTTCGATCACCAGCGACAGGCTAAGCCTCAGAACCTTTCTGCGACTCTCGTCCCTGATATCCATGATGAGTTGCTGCCCGTCCGGACCTTTCAGTTCGTCCTTTGCCAGCTCAGTCAATCCTTCGACGGCTGCATTGCGCGCTGCCTCAATCCCCTCGCATTCCAAACCTGTGTTGTCTTCCACGAGATGCTGGTGATCGCCGCTATCGAAGAAATATCTTGGCATATCAGCTTCCGTCATCAGAATGCCACGTCGGGGTCCTTCAGATGCAGGTAAGTCGGATCGAATTCCCCTGCCTGAACCAAACCCGGCCAATCGAGAGCACGCAACTTTGTATCTGACGTGGCGATCAGCCCGTCACCTCGTAGCGCCTGAAGCGTGCGGTTCTCGTGAACCGCGGACAAACCCACCGCATCACCAAGTGCTGCCTGGGTGATCGGTAGATCCGCGACGTGGTCCTCAATGCGTCCTGCAAACCGCAAGCGCACAATGAGTTCGCATAACATGTGGGCCGTGCGAGCGTAGGCGTCCCGTCTCCCGACGTTGGTGACCCATTCCCGGTAGATCGCAGCGTCAATCAGGGTCGATCGCCAGAACGCGGTTGCAACACGCGGGCGCTGTTCGCAAATCGAGCGAAGAGCGCTGTGGCGGATTAAGCTATCTCACGGGCGTCATGCTCGAGAAGCTGCAATCCATGACTGCCAGATGGATGCCGTGCAGATCCGGGAGATCGCCTGCGACAAAGAAGCTGGTGATCTGCCGCTTTCCCGCACCAGTGTGCTTGTATGAGCATACCACGCCGTTCAAGACGACAAATGAGTTGGTTGGTCGATCGCCTTCTAAGACGATATCCCTGTTAGCCGGAACATCCTTCTCCTGAATCGGGAGGCCTCTTAAGGCTGCGGCGTCATCATCGCTGATGTCAGCGACGCGACGCAGCTTGCGGATGACCACGTCCGAGGAGAAAGCTGGACACAAGGACTTGGTTACCTCCATGGGCGCTACCTGCCGAACTTGCATTCGCCGCAAAAGTTCCACGCTGCTGATGCCGGATAAGAGGTGGACACGCCCGGGATGAAGCTGCGCATCTAGCATCCGCGCGGCGATCATAGCCACATATGCCACGCCTCGCTGCTGGGTTTCAGCGACGAATAGACCGGTCTATTGGTCTACCGGAACCGGTTGGTGCTCCGGCTCCGCATGGTGAAGCACCTGGCCGAGATCGCGCATGTCGAAATCCTGCCCGCATAAAGGGCAGTGTTCGAAATGCTCCGCCTCGGGCTTGATCGGCCGGTCGTGATCCCTGCCCTTGTAGCCCGTGCCTTCGTTGTTGGCCCAGTATCTCACTTCCGCTCCCGCAATACCCTCGCGGCTTCTATCAGGGCTTCACGATCGTTGCCGTTGGCCTTGATGAGCTCGCGGACCTGCTCGATCGTCACGCCATTCTCGCGAGCGAAATATTCCACTTCGTAATCTTCGTCGGCGGACACGCGATTGCGATCGCGAAAGTCTCGCTTGCTCTTGTCGTCGGCCATATCGTTCTCCTGATGAGCTTCGGATCAACGGCAACGCCGGCAAGCAGAATTTGTTGCCGCCGGCCGTGCTTTTGACTCCCGCCTGCAAAGGAAGCATTCTTTCTTAGGGGAAGGGGCAATGGGCAAGATTGTTCATCCAGGGAGGACTGGGAGACGAAGGCTTTGGTGGCGTTCGCTTCTCCGCCGCCGCATTTTGACGATTCTGGGATTACTTGGGATCTCTTCCGCAGCCTACACGAACTGCCGCGCGTTCACCGTTCGTCGACCGGCAACGCTGCTTTTCATATGACAGGCTGCGATATTAAGGGGAACATCAACCAGCGGGGCGAGCACATCTTTCAGGTGCCAGGCCAGGAGTATTATCTGGCTACGCACATTAATCCGGCTCGAGGGGAGCGCTGGTTCTGCTCCCAGTGGGAGGCCTCTTGGGCGGGCTGGCGCAAGGCGAAGGTGTGAAGACCTCGGCCCGGAGTCACGTTCTGTTCACTCTGGCTAATGTAAGCGGTCGCCGCCGCCCTCGATGTAAGACGCCATCATCGACGGCCGGGCCAGCCGCCCGCGCTGAACTAGGCAGGCACCTAACGCAACTCGCCTGGCGAGGCACGTCTGCCCTGCCTCCACAGCCTCCACCCGCCGACCAACATCAGCGCACCCCAAAGCAGGAAACCCAAATCCCAGTAGATCCATTGCTCCCGCGGGACGGTCTCGTTGACATGGTGGATGCCGAGGATCTGGTGATCCACCAGCCCTTCGACGAGGTTGAACAAGCCAAATCCGATGAGCACTGTGCCGACCAGCATCTTTCCCGACCACCAAAGGTGCGATTGATGCGCGGCGCGCCAGAGCAGGACCAGCCCAAGCACAACGAACAGATAGGTGGCGGCGTGGAACAGACCGTCGAGGAGCGTGTTGAATCGTAGGTTTTCGACGCTGTCGGCGGGAAAGCCGGCGCTGGTTACCATGTGGTGCCACTGGAGCAGCTGATGAAAGACGATGCCGTCGAAAAAGCCGCCCAAACCAAGGCCAAACAGAATGCCTGCGAGCGTGGGAAACTGGCGGGGCTTCGCATCTAGGCTTGGCACGAGTTATTTCCTCCTCGGGCGAATAAGCGCAACGCCGACGACCAACTTTCGTTGCCGCAGCCCAGCGGGATCACGTTCTGTTCGCTCTGGCTAATGTAAACCCGCCACCTAGAATCGAATGGGTGCCTAAAATTGTAAGTACCGGCGCCCGCAGCCGGCTCGCGTTCATTCCGCCGATGATGCCTACCTTGGTCGCCAAGCCGCCCCAAGGCGATGACTGGATGCATGAAGCCAAATTCGACGGCTACCGCTCACAGATTATCATCGACGCCGGCGGTGCGCGGATTTTCACCCGCCGCGGACTCGACTGGACCTCCAAATACCGCAATCTGGTCGGGGCAGCCAAAGGTCTCAACGTACAGAACGCCATCATCGACGGCGAAGTCGTCGTCTTGAATGAGGCTGGCCTTTCGGATTTTGCCGCGCTGCGCAAGGCAATCACCAGGCGGCAGCACGACCTCTATTTCCTCGCGTTCGATCTGCTGCATCTCAACGGCCACGACTTGCGCGACATGGTACTTGAGGATCGGCGGGAAATCCTGGCCGGCCTTATAGGGTCCGACAGTCGCATCCAGTTCAGCGAAACGATGCCGGGCGAGGCTAATGCGATCTATCATCTGATCGACGCGGCCGGCCTGGAAGGGATGGTATCGAAGCGTCGAGAGAGCAAATATCGCAGCGGACCAACCACCAATTGGCTGAAGACCAAGTCATTCACCGAGAGCGAGTTCGAGCTTCTTGGCGTCGAACGCGAGCGGGGTAAGCCGGCCTTCGCCCTGATGGCCGAGCCGGAAACCCGCAAATATGTCGGGAGTGCATTCGTCAGCGTCAACCGCGAGATGCGGGAACGACTTTGGAAAACGATCCAGGAACAAGCCGGGCCACCGCCCAAGGACATGCCAAAGCGGCCGGCAACGCAATGGGTCAAGCCGGGGATTAAAGCCCGCGTGAAGCACCTCAGGGGAGAGGAAGATCTAAGGCACGCTTCGCTGCAGGACTTCTGGGATCAGGATTAGGGTAACTGCCGCGTTTGACCTTAGGCGAAGCCGCCTAGGCTTCTCGCAAAGCAGAGTGTCGCAACCCTTTGGCGAATAGCCTATGCTTTTCGAAGATTGCTAGCTTCTGCGGGTAAGTGATCCGCACCTTGGCCTTGCGCCCGTTGCATCTGAAGTGCGCGATCGTTCTTAGGGCAGAGCCTTTCCTTACCGCCGGATACGAGCAATCCGAACATTCGAATGTGAGTCGTCTCAAGGGAACCTTTCCGGCGTTGCGCGCTTGTTGAGCATGCGTTTCACAACACCGTGAACGACAACAAAAAAAAAACGGCTGGAACCAAAAGGAATCCGCCATGGCGAAAGAAAAGACATTGGATGATCTCTTACTCGATACGCTCAAAGATATCTATTACGCGGAAAAGAAGATCCTGAAGGCGCTTCCCAAGATGGCGCGCGCCGCCACATCGGCCGATCTGAAGGCAGCCTTCGAGAAGCACAAGGACGAAACCGACGGTCATGTCGAGCGCCTGCAGCAGGTTTTCGAGCTCCTTGGCAAGCGGGCACAGGGCAAGACGTGTCCCGCGATCGACGGCATCATCGAGGAGGGCGAGGAGATTATGGAGGAGTTCAAGGGAACTCCCGCATTGGACGCCGGTCTGATCTCCGCTGCCCAGGCTGTCGAGCACTACGAGATCACCCGCTATGGCACGCTGAAGCGCTGGGCCGAGGTCTTGGGCATGAGCGACGCCGCCAAGCTGCTCGAACAGACGCTCGGCGAAGAGTCTATGACAGACGAGGCGCTCACCGGATTGGCGGACGCCTCGGCCAACGAAATGGCCAAGGCCGCCTGATCACACACCAGCCACCCCAACTGTGTTGGGGTGGCTGTTTCACAGACAATCATGGGTCGTGGCATTCTACTCTGGCTGCTCGGAGTTCCTATTCCGATCATCATCCTTCTCGCGCTGTTCATGCGGTAGGAGGAATCCATGGCATCAACCATCCTGGCGACCGACGTCGCCGCGCCGGTCGAGTCCTCGTCATCCGCAGTCAACTGGGGACCGATCATCGCCGGCGCCTTCGCTGCCTCGACCCTGACGTTCATCCGGATGCTTCTCGGGTCCGGCCTCGGGCTCACGATGGTGTCTCCATGGTCCAACGAAAGCGCCAGCGTCACCACCTTCGCTGTGTCCACTGCAATCTGGCTGGTCATTGTGCAATGGTTGTCATCCGGGCTCGGGGGGTTACCTGACCGGGCGCCTTCGCACCAAATGGGTCGGCATTCATACGGACGAGACGTTCTTCCGGGATACCGCGCACGGATTCATGGCCTGGGCGCTGGCGACGCTTCTGGTCGTGTTCGTGCTCGGTTCGGCGCTGTCCGCGGCAATCGGCACCGGCGTCAAGGCGGCCTCGACAGTGGCCTCGGGAGCAGGGGCGACCGCAAACGCCGGGAACGACGGAGGCAGCGACGCGACTTCGTATTTCGTCGATGCGCTGTTCCGCCCGACCGATCCTTCCAGGCTGGCGGCGCCGGGCGCGGAGGGCGATGCGACAGCAGCCGCACAAGCCTCCCGCATCCTCATTACGAGTGCGGCGGCCGGCGAGGTCTCGGCCGGCGACAAGACTTATCTGGGTCAACTCGTGGCCGCTCGCACTGGCCTGTCGCAAGCGGATGCTACTGCCCGGGTTGATGCGGTGCTTGCTCAGGTCGAGGCGGCCAAAGTCCAAGCACAGGAAGCAGCCGACACAGCTAGAAAAGCCGGCGCCACCTTCGCGCTGGTTGGCGCGCTTTCTCTCATCATCGGTGCGTTCATCGCCAGCGCAGCAGCAGCGTTAGGCGGCAAGCAGCGCGACGACGAAGAAGACGCGCTCTATCTCACAGCAAGTCGAGGCTGAAGACGTCTACTCCCGGCCGACCGAGAGGATCGGCCGGACTCTATCTCCCGCCACGCTCTCTTGTTATTGTGCAGTGCAGCAACGATATTGCTGCCCACGCGTTGCACAGATTGCCGTCCATTCCGGCGTCAGAAAGGGACGGGCCCATTGCCAAAAATCTCCGACACCATCGCCCGCCTCTCCGCGATGCAGGCGCGACATGCCGTACATCCCGCCGACCTCGGTGCGTCAGACCACCTCCGGACGCTGGCCGACTTCGGTACCAATCCCGGCGGGTTGGGAGCGAAGGTCTACATTCCCAATGACCTATTCAAGGGCGCCGCAGTCGTCGTCGTGCTGCATGGCTGCACACAGAACGCGGTCGGCTATAACCATCATTCCGGCTGGTCCCAACTCGCCGACGAGGCTGGCTTCGCGCTGCTCTTTCCCGAACAGCAACGCGGCAACAACCCGAACCTCTGTTTCAACTGGTTCCAGCCTGGCGACACCAAGCGTGGTTCGGGCGAGGTGCTTTCGATTCGCCAGATGATCGAGACGATGGTCGTCACCCACGGCCTCGACCGAAGGCGAATCTTCATCACCGGCCTCTCGGCCGGAGGCGCAATGGCGGCGGCCATGCTGGCGACCTATCCGGAAGTGTTTGCCGGCGGTGCGTTAATCGCCGGCCTGCCCTACGGCAGCGCAACGACAATCCCGGAGGCCTTCGATCGCATGCGGGGCCACGGCGGTCCTTCGGAACAGGATTTGCAACGGGCCCTCCGGGGCGCATCGGATCATCAGGGACCGTGGCCGAGGATTTCGATTTGGCACGGTGCTGCTGACCACACGGTTTCGCCTTCCAACGCGGAAGCGATCGCAGGCCAATGGCGGGGAGTCCACCGGCTTGAGAAAGCGCCGACGCGTCGCGAAGTTGCCGGATCGCACGCAAAGCAAGTCTGGCGTAACGGCGCGGGAGAGGCCTTGATCGAAATCAACATGATCGCCGGGATGGGCCATGGCACGCCGCTCGGCAACGGCCTGGGCGCTCCGGGACCTTATATGCTTGATGTCGGCATCTCCTCCACACGCGAGATCGCGCAGTTCTGGGGGATCGCGGCAACGGAGGAAAGCGCCTCCCGGAAATCGAGGCCGCAAGTGCCCGTCAACCAACCGCCACTACCCCGGTCACCGGCGCCAGGTATAGAAAATGCGAAGACGAAGCCCCCACAGTCGACTGCCATCCATCAGTTCCCGCGTCACCCGGAATCGGGCCAACCCGGCGTGAAGAAGATCATCGAGGATGCCCTGCAGGCAGCGGGCCTGATGCGCTAGGCGGGCGGCGCAAATCGCTCGCCGGCTGTCTCGCCGGCCCGCGAAGGTCAAGCGGCTCCGACCAGGCAAGGGAACGCGTCGTTCTTTGGAATTGGAAACCGCTTTTCAGCGAGCAGTCGCCATGCACCTCGTCCAGATCCTGCTTCCCCGCGCGGACGACACCGGTCGCCCATTTGGCCGGGAAGATTTCGACCGTGTGAAGGAAGACCCTGGCCAGCCGTTTCGAAGGTGTCATGGCCTATCTGCAGGCGCTTGCGGAAGGTCAGTGGCAGGATGGCGAGCAGTCCAGCAAAGATGATATCGTCATCTTCGAAGTGATGGTGGATGATATCGACCTGCCGGACTGGCGCAAACGGCGCGCCGAGCTAGAACGGCGGTTCCGGCAGGACACGGTGATCACCCGCTATATGCCAATGCCGCTCGTATAGAGGCCGTTATCGTGTATCCATCAACGTCAATCCGCAAGACCGAGTACGATCCGGAGACAAGGGTTCTCTCGGTGTGGTTCGTCGCGAGCGGCAGGCGTTATGACTACGAGGCTGTGCCGCCGGAGACCTATGCGGCGTTCCGAAACGCCTTCGTAAAGGGCCGGTTCTTCAACGACCACTTTCGCGACCGTTTCCGGCACCGCCTGATTGCCGAAGCATAGCGACCGTTGCCTGCACGCGGAGACTCATGCGCCGGTTTCGGAGTTTGACGCGCCGGCTGGCTTTGATTCCGGGGAGCCCTTGTGGCGTAGGAAAATCGACAGCAGGACCAGGACGGCCGTCGACATGAATTCCGACTGCCAGTTCTGAAAGGACTCGAACCATAGCTGGGCGTCGAGAAGATAGTCTCCCAGGGATTGAACCTCGCCGCCGTGCCGAAGCGCCTCCTCGTTCGCGGCCGCCAGGCTCGCCCACCAATGCAAGGCAAATGAGATGATGAACAGCAGGGCCAGCGCCAAGCCCAGCGAGTATGAATAGAGCCACGACAGGATCGGGTTGCGCCTGCGGGTGGCGGTCGGAAGTTCGTCCTCGGGCCGGTTGGGATCATCGGGATCACGAGACTCGGCGGAACCGCGCTGGAACAGCATTGCAGTCAGCATGACATAGGCCGACATCTGCAGGAATTCGCTTTCCCAGTTTTCGAAGAGCGCCGAGAGGAAGTCGCCGCTTTTCAAATAAGCCAACAGTCCGATCGCTGCCGAGCCATGCTCACGAAGTTCTTCATTGTAGGCAGAATGCCCCGACCAGATCATGCCGAGTGCGCTGAACAGGAACATCGCCACCAGGGCGATCGTAAGCCCGTTGTCCCGAAATATGGTTCTCATGATCTTGTCTCCCACGGAGCCTTCGGCTAGCGCCAGTTCTCCAGAACCTCTTCAATCCTCACCGCCTCGACTTGCTCGCTGAAGCGAGAGCGGTAGAGCTCCATCAGTGCGTCATGCGTCTGGTCGACCGAACTGCAGATCGCATCGGTCGCAAGGACGACACGAAAAATCACGGTCGATGGCGCCGAGGACCGTGGCAAGCACGCAGACATCGGTTTCGCCGCCGGTGATGACCAGCGTGTCGATCCCTGACCCATTGAGCATCGCGTCGAGCCGGCCTTCAGTCCACGGCGAATAGACATGCTTGTCGAGCGTTCTTGCCGGCGGCACGAACCGCGCCAAAGAAGGCATCAGATCGACGAGGCCGGCATCCATGTTGGCAAGGGTGACCTCGGCCCAACGTCGATAATACCGCGCCCACATGCCCGGTCCTTCGCCAGGCCGAGCGGCCGGAACAAAACGTGTGAACAGCGTTTGCTGCGGATGTCTTGCGGTCAATTCCTCGATGACCGGCAGCACGTTTTGCGCCCACGGCACGGCCCAAGGCCCGCCCGGCGCGAACAGGCGCTGCATGTCAACGCAAAGATGTAGGGAATTCTCACCAAGCGGACCGTGTACCAGGCCTAGGGCGGCCATGATCAGCCGCGGCCGCGGTCGGGTGATGCATAGCCTCTTCTGAGCGCGGGCATTTTCAACGCAGATGCAATCCTGGTGCAATGGCAAGGCGTTCATTCCATAGACGCTAACCCAAAACGCTCGGAAACCGTCGATGGGCATATGCGGCAGGTCTGGTGCGACACGAGCGGGAGAGAGCTGATCGAAAAATTCAGCATCGCGGGCAAGGGCCATGGCGCACCATTGAAGACGCCCGGCGACAATGGCCTCGGCAGCGCGGGGCCTTTCATGCTGGATGTAGGGATATCCTCGACCCGCCATATCGCTTGCTTCTGGGGCAGTATGGAGACAGGAGCGCAAGGCCCAAGGACAAAGATCTCCGCCGATGGCGCAACCCTTTCTGGAACCATACTCCTAGCCGGCCGCGAAACGGAGGAAAAACCGCGGGCGGACCACGTTGTCGCGGCAAGAAAGACCCTGCTGCTCAATACGGTTGGTTCGCAAGCCTATGTTACGAAAGTCATCGAGGACGCGCTGCGAGCGGGTGGCTTGATGCGGTAGGAGGGATCCAGCGGCCGCAAAGTCAGCTCTGAGGACTATGAAGAGGGAGCGAATTCCCCGCTACCTTTCGGCAGCGGGGTTCCTCGATCAAAGGCGGTTGCCGTCACGGGCACGGTCGCGCTCGATCTCGTCGGGGGTATAGTCTTCCGCATCGGCGTCGAATCCCGTCCAACCACCCGCCTCGTAGTCCCTGCGACGTTCGGCTACATCGACCGATCTGGATTGACTGAGGATCTGCTCGACGCTCGGCACCAGCTCGTCCGCGACTTTGGCCGTGACCAGGGTCCCGCCACGTCGGATGCCCTCTGCGTAAACATGTGCATCGCTTTCCGGCACGCCGGAATCCGTAAGGGCGCCGATGATCCCGCCGGCGGCACCGCCGACGGCAGCTCCGGCCAGTGCACCTACGGCGGTGGCCGCAAGCCAGCCAGCCGCCACGACCGGTCCGACGCCAGGAATGGCCATGATGCCCAACCCCGTCAGCAACCCGCCGGTACCGCCTACCACCGCTCCTATCCCGGCGCCACCGGCGGCATCTTCAGCGGCTTCCGAGCGATCATCATCATACCAGTCGCTCGAATTGTTGGCGACGATGCTGATATCCGAATGCGGGATTCCCGTTGCTTCCAATTCGCCGACCGCATTGGATGCGTCGTCATAGTTATCGAACAGTCCAGTTACTGTTTTCATTTGATCTCTCCTTGGTTTTGTTAGTTATTGCCGTCAACGATGTTGCCCTGATAGTCGAGCGCGACGGGGATGTTTTTCCCATCCTTGCTCGCCTGGCCGCGCCAAATGCCCTGGTCGTCCTTGATAAGCTTGGATACGTTCGAGTAGCCTGCATCCTCAATTCGGTCCTTGGCTTGGTCTTCGGTGAAGCTGTTCGCGCCGGGTTCCGGGGCGGATGGACTTGGAGTATCGGTCGTTTTGACAGCCGGCGTTGTTGAGTTCGCTGCTGACGAAGAATCCGTGCCGATGGTTGTGGCGATCTTTTCGATCATCTCCTTGTGCATTTTGAGTGTCGCCAACGTCTCCTGTGCGAACACCTTAAGCGGCCTGTTGTCGCCGTCCTTCGCATATGACTCGAACAAGGAAACTGCGTCGGCATGCGCACTGCGCTGCATATCGAGGTAAGGCTGATCGAGCGGCGCCTTGCCGTCCTGAAGCTTCTGCAACTCGGACCTATGGGGGGCATCCAGGTCGACGGGAAGCTGCAGCTTCTGCTCGCCGGCGATGGACTGCAGCCTGGCGTTGGCTGCATTGTGATCTTCGATCATCTTTTGTGCGAATTCTTTGACATTTTGGTCGGTTACCTTGTCCTGAGCGATCTTACTTGCGTCGACTTCGAATTTGCCGCCGACAGCGGCCTTGTCGACGAAGTCCTGCGCGGTATCCGCAGCGAAAGCGGGCATCGCGAGGACTAGGGAGACGGCAGCGAGCGAGGCGAATGGGTGTCGCGTTTTCATGGATTTGTCCTTGTTAGTGCACGAGTGTGCGATGAATCCTAACAAGCCCATGATCGCTTTGTTCCGGCGCGAAAGAGATATGTCTGAGCGTCTGAGTCGTAGGCAGAACTCTCTGCCGCGCGACGAGGGCAATGAGCCAAGCCCAGTCGCAAAGCAAAAAAGAGAACGCTCGAACCGAGGGAACTCAGCCTCTACCTGCGAACTGTCTCCGGACCTCGAGCATTCTGAGCATTCACGGGGACGCGAGGTGTTTCTTGTTCATTGCGCGTCACGGCAACGGCCGCAACGAACGCCTTCGCCGCCGCGTCACACATAGTCCGCGAAGGCCCGTTAGAATAAAGAATGACCTTCGCAGCTTTCAGTGAGAGACCATGCCTTTGCGCGAAGGATTCAACCTCATACGAGTGGTTCTCGGAGGCGGGGTCGGGATTGCTTTTGATCTTGCCCATACGGGCCGTGTACGCGGATATACGAACCCAGCCTATATCAAATGTTAGTGCCGGAACCGAATCGGCGCAGCAATATTAGAGCGTCATGAGCACGCGCGGCGCTGATTTTCTATATCGCTGGATTTCTAGCATATGCCTGAGGGCGCGATCGGTGATCCAGTGTTGGTAGTAACCGACCTGGCTGATAGCGCCATGAAGGCCGCCGGTGCACAAGGCATCGCCAGTGGCGACATCGACGAAGAGATCGGAAGCGTTTACGAAGTGATTATCCATGCCTTGCAACGTCGACGTGGCGGACGAGCAGATTGAGGGCACGCACAGGGATAGCGCCGTTACCTTCTGGAAATCTGACAAACACCCGAGCGAAGTATTCACCGCGGCTCCCGCACCATGCTGAGATAGGTTGGATCGAATTCGGCGATTTCCTGCAGTCGGTGCCAGTTCAAAATGGTCACAGTGTAGTTCGCCCAGCTTATCACCCCAACTTTACGCAACGCGCCGATCACCCGGTTCATATGAACAACAGACAGGCCAAGCACGTCGGCCAGCTCGGCCTGTGACAGTGGCAGGTGGAAACTCATGCCGCTGGTGCGCTCCACGACCTGTAGGCGCACGAAAAGCTCGCAGACAAGGTGAGCAAGATGCGCTGTCTTCGACCGCCGCCCCATGGCCACGATCCACTCGCGGTGGATCGCGCCGTCTACAAGAGTATCAAGCCACAACAGCCGGGTCAGATGTGGAGCTTCCTCTGTGATGACCCGCAGCCGGCTATGCTCTGCGATAATCACTCGACAGGGCGACAACGCCACTATGCCGTGGTCCATCGTTTTCAGAAGGAATGCGTGAAGGTCGACAAAATCGCCCGGCACCTGCAATGAGGTGAACTGCCGCCCGCCGTCCTCGAGCACTTTATAGCGGGCGGCCAGGCCCTCAAGAATCAACGTGCTGTTGGTTGGCCTGGATCCCTCCGAAACCAGGTCCTGTCCGGTCGAAAAATCCTTCTCGAACGACATGGCGCCGGCCAACAAAGCCTTTTCCGCATCGGAGAGGGCATCGTGCTGGCCGAGGTTGAGATATAGGGACTCAAGCATCCTAGCCTCCAGCAATCGCGCCTGAACGCCGATCGCCGAGGGTTATTTGGAAGCGCACTGCGCGGCTTCGGACCTCTAGGCCTTCGGCAGATGGCGGACACTAACAATTGTTACAATGCACCCCATCCTACTGAAATGCCATCGCTGCGGAACAATGGCGATCAACCCGAATTAGAACACGATGATAGCGTCGGGTTTTCCGAAGATGCAGCACTTTTATTTTGACGTCTACGACTCGGATGGTCCAGAGACGGACACCGAGGGGCAATTGTTAGAGACGCCCGAACGAGCGAGAACAGAGGCGCTTCGGATATTGCACGACATCGCACACGACGAGATGCCGGATGTTAATCTTGTGACGATCACAGTCAAAATCCGAACCGACGGTGATTGGCAAATTTTCGAGGCGTCACTCACCCTGACATCAGATTGGAGTCGTTAGACATACTAACGGTAGTCGGGAGCACGCGCAGCTAAACTCGCGCCTAGTTCGATTCGCTCAAAGAATCCAATATGCGGAGACCGGAACTCGGCTTCCGGGGTTTAAGCAGACGTTGCTGCCGCGCCGCCTTCTCAAACGCAATGAAGGCGATATCCGGCGTACAGGTTCCTTCCCTTGCTGCGACGAGAAGGCGAGCAGCCTCCCTGTAGACGTCTGCCTCTTTGTTCGGCCATTGCCCAGCCAATGCTAGCTCAGCCTCAGTGATCGATGACACCTGCATCAAGCGTCCATCTACAAAGCGGATCAAGAGCGGTAGAAACTTACCCATCGTGCGCGAACCCCGTTTTGCGAGATCGGCATAACGCGACCGTCGCGAAGTGGTTGCATCCCTGCGTGAGCCTGCAAACAGAACTCGAAGATGTGACCGCGCATGCGAGACGGAGTGGCCGCATTCGGGTCTCGTCGTTCTCACGCTGGCGCTGTTGCTTACCGGCGGCCTCTCGAATGGTCGAATGGTCACGGCCCACAGCGTTTGCACGCAATACGGCCCGTCAAGCGACGGCCGTATTTTCATCTCGTCTCTTAGAATATCAGGTAGAAATATCAGGACTTCCCGCCCTTCCGGCCCGCCTCCGAAGCACGCTCAGGATCATTGGCGAAGTTTCCGCTGCCGCCCCGATTTTCGCCGCTCTGCTGCTTATTCTTGCCTTCCTGGGCTTCCTGCTGCTCGCCGCGGTTGCGGTCATTGTCGTCCTGATGCTTGCGACTCTGCTGGCCCGAAGACGCACCAGTCCGATGGCCAAAACATGACGATTCCCCCTGATGCTCCTAAGCCTCGCGAGTAGCGCGGGTCGCATCCATGCTTTGCATGTTGTTGTGCGCTTCTACTTTGGCGCGAATGGCGGTGTCCGGTGAAACGCGCGGCCGTTTTAGGCCGCGCCAAGAAATCAGCGCGAAGCTTTGTAGAGCTTGGCTGCAATTTCCATCATTTCTTCGGGTGCATAGTCTGGAGTGAAGGCAGAAGGCACGCCGCTTAATTGGTGTATCTTACCTCCATCAGGCATACCTTCGATGACTTCAAGCTCGCCGGGCGGGTCACCGGGAAGCGCCGTTTCGCCCTGTCCCCATATTCCGGCAATGTCCTTGTAGTCCTCCGGACTGAATGTATAGAGCCGTCGGTGCGAACCCTCATCAAGGTATTTCTGGCACTCCGGAATGTTTCCGAGATAGATGTTTGGAGTCGGCAGCATCTTCTCGATTTCAACGCCTGTCAGGTTCTTGATTGCCAGCGCATAGGCGTGCGCGTGAACCGAACCCCGCACGAGGAGATAGCCGCAAACCTCACGGCCGGTCGGATCAGTTAGGGACTCGTAGACCCGCAGCTTGTGCAGTCGGGCCCCGCATTCCAGGTGGAAATTATGGAGCAGATCAACGATGACATTTCCCGTCGTCGTGACAAAATCCATGTTCCAGGACGAACCGTTACTGTTCATCGGCATGGCCCCGCCGGCATTGGAGAAGAATGCCCCAGCCAGGCGAATGTCCTTCATTGCCTCATAAGGTGCGCCTGAGATGTCCCCGCCGTCCTTCTCATCCGCGCCTTCGAGGTCAGGGCCGTTGTTCAGCATGGCAACGCCGTTACTGACGAGCTCGACGTGACCAAGCTCCTCTGCGGTTATTGCTGCCACCAGGCCGTAAAAGGGCTTGAGCTTCGACTTGCTACGAAAATTGAAGCTTTGGAACAGGTAGTTTCCCAGGGTCGACATTTCACCGTATTTGCCCCCGAGCAATTCTTGCAGGGCGGCACCCGCGTTGGGATCCACCTGGGTAGGAGCGGGTAGTTCAATCTGTAACTTGTCCACGCGCAAAAACATTTGGAGCTCCTTTGATTAGAGTTCAGTGAAGCCCAACTTCCCCACATGAGAGTTGTTCCGCAGCCGTCGCGGCGAAAGGTCGATTACAAATTGACGAATTCTGACTAGCAGTTCTGCAAAGATTCGACGCTAAATTCGGCATCGGCCAGGCCGGCTAGGAGCGTACAGAAGGGGCCGCGCCAAGCTTCTTCGCAAATACGTGTGACGCCCGGATACTACATCAAATGCAAATGACCGACGGGCATTTAGGGCCCACGGTGGATGAGTCGCTGGCAAATCGAACGGGCGCCGGTGCTTGAGAGTGAACATCGTACTCCCGCCCTTAAAAGGAGTTCCGCGATGGACAAACGCGAGGAATGCGCCGCCGTTTCTGCTCATGACTATTCGGTCATCAAGGGTGCCTTCAAGGCTATGGTGGCTGAAGGGCTGCCTGAACATGTGTGGGCCGAAGTTGCCGAGAGAATGGTTGGCGATTTGACCAGGTCGATCAACATTGATCCCGAGCTAGTCATGAGGATAATCCGCAGGTGACTCAACGGCGCGTCGACAAGGAGAAGTTTGAGCGGGCCGACCGCGAGGCGAAGCTCGCGCTCGAGACAGAGCGGCGTCATCGTGAAGCGAAAACCGCGCGTCTTCGTGAGCAGCGGCTCGCTGCCGGAATGGCGAATGCCAACCCAGAGCGAAGCTACTCGCCGAAGCTCTCATCGTAGCCAAATTTGAACACTTAGCCTTGCCGTTCGCTTAATGCGCTCCGCCGGCTTGTGACGGAATGAGCACCCGCGGTACGAACTTCTTGCACAAATGGCTGAGCAGCGGCCTGCCTGAGAGACCATCTGCCTGCACAAAAGGTAGCATCGTCAGCTCAAGATGAACGTGAGGAAGAAGAAACCGGCAATAGCAATTACCGAAATGACATTGGGCCACCATACGGCATCGTGGGCCGGTTTGGCTGGCTTGTACCTGTGCCCCGTGCGGGGCAGCAGGTCCGGATCGTAGCGCATGTGGCGCTTAGGGTCGTATTTGATTAGCCGTTTCATCTTCGTGCACCCCATATTGCGACACATAGGATGGCGGCGGGTGCTCGGGATCGGCATGATATAGCACCTCGCCAAAGAGGATGCCGCTGGTGTGGTTGTTGGTTCTAACCCGGGTCATGAAGTCCGCGCCATGCGTTGAGCAAGTTCTAGCGGCCCGGCAGCCCTATTGGGGTGACCATCAGCCGGCCGCCGGGCCTTGACCACCAGCGAGCTTAAGAGGAGGCGCTGTGCTGGCTGACCAAAAACTTGCGCTCAAAGGCAACGGAAAAGCATCATGTGAACGAACACTGCCCCCGGAAGCTTCTTCCAGCCGATGGAGGCACCATGAAACGCAAGCCCAGCAAAACCGGATTCACCAAACTGCTCTCCGCCGACACCACACATGGATGTCGGCCGATCCGCTGATCGGACTGCTCGAACTGGAGACCGACAGCGGCACGATTGAGCTGGGCCATGAATAGGATCGTGCCCGAGCGACTTCTTTCTGCTGTCGTTGAATTTCTTCAGGCCGGCGAGGGAGATGACGCGCCAACGTTTGCTGTCGAGCGTTCGCAGTGACGGCAAAGCACTCGGCAACCGGTCATTCTTGAACCAGCTTCAAACGACTATATCGGCGGAGGCTTTCTTCGATGACCATAGCGGTTGAGATAGCGACGCCCCTGGGTCCGAACTTCCTTGTGGCTTCCAAACTGCCGAGCGTAGCTCCAGCAAACAATCTGCCGTCGTTTGATGTTGATGGATCGTTTGCCGCCGACAGCAGATATTCATCAACGTCGTTGTAAAGCTCATTGGGAGCCGGCATTTTCAGTTGAACAAGCTGATCAACCGTTGCCCTAGTTCGGCTCTCCCTCTCAAAAAACCAGAAGTATGCCATGTAGCGAGCGAAGCCGTAGAGGGCCAGCACCATTTGAGCCAACCAAATTGCGATGGTGGCTGCCGCGGCCACCACCAATGCGGCCGGCCGATCGTTCCAGATCGACGCTATAGCCAGGACGATCGCAAAATCCAAAATTGACCAAAGGATAATGCCTGCCCAAAAGCTGCGGCTCTCAGATGACTGAAACCTTGTGGCCATGATTGCTGTGCCCCTCGCATGATGGTCATCGTGGAGCAACGTCTAGTGACTCGCAAGCTTCGCCCCGCAAGGGCGCGAAAGCCCTAAGCGGTGCCGCCGCGTCCAGACGCGCCGGCAATGGCGGATGACCTCATTCCAAAGCTGAAATGCGCCAAGTGCGGCGGCAAGAAAGTCGGGCTGATCTACACGCCCGACACCATCCCGAATGCGTACGGCAAGGCAAAGGACGGGCGATGACCGGCAGCAAGACACGATCTCAATTTGGTGCACCGCGCGAGCGCTTGGCGTGTGGGTCCTTGGAACGGAGTCGCATCATCGGCGTTACGGCCAACCAAACGCTGCCAACGATATGGAGGAACGGGCGTGATCGAGTTGACCGAGAGGGAAAAGCGCTTTCTCAAGCGCGTTGGCACCATCACTCACATTCCCTGGTCGAACAAAGTCACAGCCGCAGATGCCAAAGGCAAGCCCATGCGTATCGCAAGGGCAACGTTTGCCCGATTAAGAGACGACGGTATCATCATCCGATCTACAAGCGACCTGACCTCGAACACCTACGTCATTAATCCTGCACCCGTGACGCCACAAGTCGAGGAAGTGCAGGAAGCGTCCTGATCGGGCGGGATTAACAAACCCGCAAAGCCGGAGGCTTTGCAGGATCGCCCTGATCTCAGCGCCCGATGATCGCGATGTCGTTGTCGCGCATCGTGTCGAGGATCCGCTTGTGCCGGCGCTCTCGCGCCTTCTCGCATGAGACAGCGCCCGCCGTGACTGCACCAAGCCATGACACTTCTGTGCATGATTCCCCCAAACCTCGCTAAGGCATCGCGCGGGCACGGGCGGCGCGTCAATCCTTCTTCAGCCTCACGCCGGCGCCACCGCCATTCTCCGGGATGAACTCGACGCCGGCCGCTTTGAGGGATGCTTGAACGGCCGCGATGGAGTGCCCTGGCGTTGTCGCTTCAGTCTTGATTCTGGTCACGGTGTTCCTGTGCACGCCCGACTTGTCGGCAAGATCGCGGACGGTCCAGTTAAATAGGCCGCGCGCCGCGGACCGAAACATGCTGGAGGCCTTGTCGTCAGAATTAGCACATGTGTGCTGGGCTGACTTTACTCGATCGAGACGTTCCGCGAGCAATTCCGTGGCCAGCTAAGGCCTCTTGCCACACTCAATCAGACCTCCGAGCACATCGTGCGGTGAACGCTTGAGACCATCGCACCTGCAAGTGCGGCGGGCTCATTTGTTTCCGTATGGGACACTGGCACCGGGCAGGACGTTCGCGTCCTGCAGCAATATTTCTGTGGTCATAGAAATGCTGCGAGATCGGATTGTCCCCTCCGATCAGCCCACGACCTCTCCCGCAGGCGCGGGCGTTTTTCGCGCTAGGTGCGACTAGCTCCTGGTATCTCGTCGAGGAGAGTTGGACTGTTGCTCACAGGCATCTGGCCGTCGGGAGTAAGCTTGTCCACCGCGTCGGGCAGTTCTCTTGTGAGCCGGTCAAGAAGTTCGTCGCGGGACAATCCGGTTTGCTCCGCGAGATCGCTCAACGTTTGCGGGGTCGATGGCTTTCTCAACCTGATCGCGCTGAACGGGGCGATTTGATCCTGTACCGACCCAAGAATCAACTTGATCGCCCGCACCCGCATTCCTGAGACGGTCCAGGATATCGCCGAGGCCGTCGGGAGAGCCGGCGCTTTTGGGATCTGTCGAGTTCCTACCGGCGATTAACTCGCCGATCTTGTCCCTATTCTTGTAGGCAAGAAGGCCAAGCAAGGTTATGGCGACTTTTCCTATGTCAAGGCTCATTTCGCATCTCCTTCCATGAAGAAGGGACAAGGCATGCGGCTTTGAAAGGTTCCACTGTATTGCTACTGGGCTGGTTTACCGTTCGGTGAGCCGAGCGATTGCGGCTTCGCGGTCGGCTTCTGGCGGGACTTCAGCACGGGCGCCCCGCGCAGACTGATGGACGATCCGTGATGCCAATCGTCTCGATCGATTCGCGCGCTTGAGCTTGCGCCAAATCCTCCCAACGAGGAACTCGACGGGTTCTCCGATCGTTGAATGCCTTTGATCGAGCCGCCGTCATGCCGTCCACCTCGATACGCAAAACGGAATACGATCCGGAGCGCAAAGTCCTTTCGGTGTGGTTCGTGGCCAGCGGTAAATGCTACCAATTTGAGGAAGTGCCGCCGGATACCTTCGCCGCGTTCAAAGCCGCCTTTGCCAAGGGCCGCTACTTCAACGACCACATCCGCAATCACTTCCGGTATCGTGTGGTTGCGACCGGCGATGATGCCGGATGACGTCCTATGGACCACGCCCGTCATTCAGGCTGGTGGCGACGCTATGAGGTGGTAGAAGACTCGTCCGACGACCCCGGCAAACGATCGCGAATGGCTTCCTCGGTTCGCTTTGCGGTCGATTCCACAACTTTGCCGACCTTGTCTGCTAGCGTGTCGGCATCTCCACCCGAGCCTTGCCGGTCGGCCTCTTCCTTAACCGTTTCGTAGGCCTCGGCGGCAACTTGCTTTGCTTGCTCCAGGCCCGTTTCGAGAACCTCCTCCGCACTGTCGCGAATTTTGTCGCGGTAGGCGCCAAGTTGCTCGTCCTCTGTGGCTGTGTGGGGCAGCATCACCCCGATAGCAGTGCCCAGCGCAAGGCCGACTGCGGCGATAGCCAGCGGTTCGCGCTCGAAGAGGTCCTGTGCCGATTGGCGCGTCCGAGCCGCTATCTCGCTGGCGCTTGAGCCGAGCTGGCCGGCGGTTGTTGTCATCCTCTCCTTGGCACCCGTCACAGCATTTGTTGCAGCTTCGGCCGCGCCGCTTGCAGCTGATGTAACCGAACCGGCGGTATCGGATATCATCGCCCCGATTCCGGGCCCTTCGTTGCCCTGGCTGAAATCATCGCCGCGCAGGTCGGAGAAAGCGTCAGGACCCGTTCCTGTCCGATAAGCGGCGGCAGCTGAACTAGACGCTGACGTGCCGTTGCCGAGCATCAGCCAGGCCAGGCCGGCTCCAATCAACGTCAGCGGCAACGGGTTGTCCCTGACTTGCGACTTGAGGTTCCCAAGCATGGCGGATCCTTCGCCGGCGAACATTCCAGTAAATTCGTCGATCAATTGACCCGGTGTCATCTTGCTGCGGATCGAATCGGCGGTGTCTGCTACTTTCGCCCGGGCGATGTCGGCATCGCGTTCAAGCTCGGCTGCGGATTTGTCGCTCATCTGATTTGATCCTTGATCACGCGCGCGTCGCGCTTGAGTTGGTCTTGTGTGCGATCGGGCGTCAGCTCGGAAGGAGCCATGCTTTTGGTGCCAGAGCGCAAGAGAATGATTCCCAGTATCGCGACGACGATCCCGACCAGCAGCGAGGACCATCCCGCTCCCAAGCCGGCACTCGCCAGGGCGATTACGAGTGCTTGCAAAAGCACTATCAAGGCCGCGAGAAGGCATATCGCGCCGCCCAGAACCTCGGCGGCGCCTGCGCCGGCCTTGCTAATTTTTTCCGAAATTTCGGCCCGCAACAGCCTACTTTCGGTTTGAAGCAGGGTTGTGACCTGCTGTGCCAGATCGCTGACGAGGGTTGCGAGGCCGCGACTTTCCTGATTGTTGGTCATGGGTTCTGCTCCAGGCTTGCGCCTGCCCAGTCGTCGCCGGCCAGATCATCGCCGGCCAAGTCATCGTCGCGCTGGCTGGAGCGGGCCGGCGTCGGGTCGGAGGCCTCTGCCGATCGCGTAGCGGACTCATCCGAGTTCGAAACCGTTTCTGAATCCCTGTGTGTTTGCGATCGACTCTGTGTCTCGGCCCGGGCAGATGGCGGCGAGCTCTTGATAAACCGCCCCAGCGCCAAGCCTGCCAATACTGAACCGGCGATCAGCGCCCCTGAGTTTTCGCGGCCGAACGACCGCATCTCGCCAAGAACATCTTCGAATGGTTTGTCCTTCAACGAAGATGAAAGGCGTTCAAGTGCGCCGGCGGCATCAAGGGTGAACTTTGAAGCGGTCCGTTGATCATTATTGGCCAGATGCTCGCTTGCCGCTCGCAACGCTCCGCTAAAGGCCTTTAGGTTGGAGCTAATATCGCGCTGTGTTCCCTCGGCTTTGTTGAATAGTTCCTGCTTCGCTTCCGCAGCGTAATCGCCCGCCTTCCTGGTGAGTTCATCGCGAGCGTCATGTAGCGCCTCTGTCGCGGTCTGCGTTTCCTGCTGGAACCGCTCGGACAGTTCGCTTTTCGCTGTTTCGAAATCGGCCGGCTTACGGCCCTGATCGTCTTCGCGCTGCATGGTATCTCCTAATGGAATCCGAGGAAGGAGAGGATCGCAAGCACGACGACGACGAGGCCGATGAGATAGATGACACTGTTCATGGTGGCAATCTCCTCCATTGCCTAACGAACTTCCCGGGGGCAAACAGGTTCCATCACTTCCAGCTAAATTAGCGATAGTGAAACAACCGGCGAGCCTGATGAAGTCTCTTGGAAGTTCGCACGCGCCGTGTGCCAAGACGCGGACCTAGGCGGCCGTGCGGAGATTGGTCCGCGCCTCTGTGCACCGGACCTCAAAAGGCTCATGGTCAGCTAGTATAATGAGGCACCATGCCTAGCTCTCATTAAGGTCAAAGCTCACCGGAAGGTTGTAGTCTATTGCACGATTAGCAATCATGTTCGCTAGGTCGGAATCGGAGACCGAACATGCCGGAACAATCTGTTTGAGCGCCTTAACGGCGAGCCCCGTCGATATGAAACTATGGCGCCGCCTCCGAATATTTACATAATGTTCGATGAGATTTTCGAGTTCACGCATGTGCAATCCTTCTTGGACGTCATCTGTGCCTATTGAACCCAGCAGTAATCGATCCGGAGCGAGGGCTCATTCACATTGTTTAATTCACGAGAAATCTTGATGCCGCATTGGCGCGCTGGCGCGTCCTGGCCGAGGCGGTCACCGCGGTTCATGAAAGAGATTTAGGTAGGTCGCATCAAAGTCGGCCAGTAACGCCAATCGCTGGAAATCCAGGATAACAATCCTCCTGTCTTTCCAGCTAACCAGGTCCTTCGCTCGAAGTTCCTGCAGCGTCCGGTTCACGTGAACTACTGATAGACCAAGCACGTCGCCCAATTCCGCCTGGGTCAGTGGAATCGCGAACGTCTGGTCAGAGGCCAATCCAACTATTTCTAACCGGACATACAACTCGCAAATTATATGTGCGAGATGCTGTTTGGCGGAGCGACGCCCGAGGCAGGTTATCCAAGTTCGTTGGATTGAGGCATCGATAGTCGTCGAAGCCAGAGCATCCGGGTGAGATGTGGACTGCCATCCATTGCTGTGAGCAGGTCTTTGTGTCGAATGAAAACTACATCGCACGAACCCAGGGCGCTCACGCTGTGATCCATCACTTTTAGCAGTAAACTATGCAGATCAACAAAGTCTCCCGGCACGTGAATTGCCGTTATTTGACGCTTTCCTTCCCGAATAGCCTGGTTTCGAACTGCGAAACCATTCGCGACAAGACAGCTTTCGGCGGGGCGGGAACCCTCCCTGACGATCTCCTCATCTGGTCCGAAAGTTACCGGCCGGACCGGAATAGCCTCAATAAGCGCGATTTCGCCTGGCTGCAGGGTGTCGCGGCGGTCGAGCATACGAACCAAGAGGTCTTTGCCGATCATCGCGGTCCCTTTTGACTAGATCAGGAATCGAGTTCCAGCGGCTCGTGCCTCGGCTGATCGTGCCAGATGACCTGCCGCAGGTCCCGAGCATCTACAACTTTGCCGCCTGTCGAACCCGGATAGAAATGGTCGCTCTCATGCTCGACCTCTTCATTATGTCGCTTGCCGGTAATGGGCCCGTTGTGAAAGTTTGGTTATTGTTCGAGAACGGCACTTTGCGTTCCGAGCTTCCGAGCCTCCCGATACAGGGTCTCGCGATCACTACCGTGCTTCCCAAAAAGCTCGCGGATCTGCGGTATTGAGAGGCCGAACTTGTTAGCGAAATAGCGGAACTCATATTCTCCGTCACTCGCGACGCGGTTTCCGTCGCCAGAACCTCTATTGCTCTTGTCGTCGGCCATTTTGGTGCCCTCCCTGCTGGCCTTCAGATCAAGCGCAACGCGGATCAGCATCTTTTGTTGCTGCCTCTTATTAGAATCACGTTATGTTCTGGCTAGCTGACACATATGCCGCCGACCTAGACTCGATCAGGTGGGCAAAGCTGTGAGTGCCGCGCCGACCGGCTCGAGTTCATTCCGCCGATGCCTACCTGGTAGCCAAGCCGCCCCAAGGTGACGATTGGATTCACGAGGCCAAGTTCGACAGCTACCGCTCGCAGATCGTTATGAGCCGCAAGTTTCGAGTTGCGTCTGCACGAGTAATTGCCTGGGGGTGAGTTCGGGTAATTAGCCATGTGCAGGGTCCGCAATTTCGCCCAGCTTCAACTGTCAGGAGGCGATGGAGCCTGGCTTTCAAGCGATGGTCGATTGCATGCTAGAGGCCGGCTAGACGCGCCGAGAGAGGCGCAGCTCGCGATCGCCCATGCCATAATCCGCGCTGGCCGGCCGCGCTAAGTTAAAACGCAGTCAGCCGACTGCCGCGAATGGCCGACATGGTGGAAAGCTGGCGTATTCTCATTGGTCGCTCGAACCAGCCATTGAGGGTCGTGGGCAGGGCAGTGTTGCTATTAAATCAACTCGTCGCATGGGAATGGCGCAGTGTTTCTGCAGTCGGCGGATGTTTATTTGTGAGCGCAGGTCTGCACCTGCATCCTTTGGCGCTATTATACGTTTGCCCCGCGAAGAAGATGCTCCGGGCCGGCAGCCATGTCGAAGAAAACAACCGACGACGCTTACGAAGTTCAAGTGCAACTTGAGCGGCGGGCCGGACGGGAGGGCCGCGGGCGCGATGCCGAATGGCCGTCAGAGATTCCCAGCCGCGGCTGGAAGGACGTGCTGTGGCGGCTCTTTGCTGAGGTAACCGAGGACCGTGTTATGCTGATTGCGGCCGGGGCCGCATTCTATCTGCTCCTTGCCCTCTTTCCAGCGCTTGCCGCGTTCGTGTCCATCTACGGTTTCGTCGCCGATCCTCAGACCATCGCTGAGCACATTGCGTTCCTTGGCGGCGTACTGCCTTCGGGCGGTCTGGATATTATCAGATCTCAGCTTGCGTCCTTGGCCGCTCAGAAGACTGGCGCGCTCAGCTTCGGCTTCATCTTCGGCCTTGCGGTCGCACTGTGGAGCGCCAGCAACGGCATCAAGACGCTATTCGAAGCCTTGAACATCGCCTACGAGGAGAGGGAAAAGCGCGGCTTTATCCATCTGAATCTCCTGGCCTTGGGCTTCACACTTGGCGCCATCCTCATCGGTATTGGGTTTATCGTCTCGGTGGGGATCGTGCCGGCCATGCTTGCGCTGCTGAACCTCGGCGGCTGGACCGAAGCCCTTGTGCGGATCTTTCGGTGGCCGATGATGCTGATCATGGTCGGCCTCGGGATTATGCTGATCTATCGCTACGGCCCCAGCCGCGAAAGGGCAAAGTGGCAATGGGCGACATGGGGCGCCTTCCTCGCGGCTGTGGTCTGGATCGCAGTCTCGATAGGATTCTCCTATTATCTTGAAAACTTCGCCGACTACAACGCGACGTATGGAGCCCTGGGGGCAGTCATCGGCTTGATGATGTGGACCTGGATCTCCGTGATTGTCCTGATTGTGGGTGCGGAGCTGAATGCCGAGATGGAGCATCAGACCGCCAAGGACACCACCACAGGTGCGCAGCAGCCGATGGGTGCGCGAGGTGCCACGGTCGCCGACACGCTGGGCGGATCGGCCGATGCCGCCGACCAGCAGTCGCGTTCGGGCGAGCACAACACGTAGCGCGCAGATCACTTGGAATCTCCGCGCAACTTCGCTTGGCGCAATCACTGACATCAGCATTGGCGACAAGTTTGCAAGGACGGCTCATCATGGGCTATGGCAAGCCAGATCGCGAGCGTATGAATACCGTCAGGCGCAGTCCCCATCCTGCTCAGACCCCGCGGATGGCAAGCGCGACATCGGCGGAGAACGGCGGCACATCAAGCTTCAGCCAGCCGTCCGAATTCGCTTGCCATTCCGCTGTTTGCCTGCCGGCGTTGGTATCCCAGGCGATGACGCGATAGGTGCCGCGAGCCAACCCGGGCAGCTCCAAGGCGGCCGGAACCGGCACAGCGCCGGCACGAAGCATACCGTTTCGCCCGATCGTGTCGCGGCGAACCAGCCAGACCACTGCCTGGGAATCGTCGCCGCAGGCGACAGCCGCGCCGTCGGGACCGAAACCCGCATCTGGTCGCCGAGATGGGCACGCCGGAACGAAACCCAGTCGATCAAAGGCAGGAAATCGGCCAGCGAACGCTGCGCCCGCCGCATGCCGGGGGTGAGCACGTGCGGGGTGCGGTTTGGCCACCGCATGCCGCCACCGGCGCCCCCCGCCGCCAGGTGAGCCCATTGCAAATGGCGGAAATATTCATTGTCGAAAGGTTCCGGAAGCGTGATCTTCTTGTCTTTGAACGAGTGGATCGGGCCGTGCTCGGAATCGAGAAAAGGGCGGCCGTCACGGATTTCGCCGAGCGCCTCTCCGACGATCCGCGCCATGCCGAGCGCCGGCGCCACCGTGTCACTGGGGTCATCGATCGTGCCCTCCTCGTAGAGATGGAGGGAGGCGAAGTCGAGGTCTGGGTGGCGGAAGATCGGCCCTGGCAGCGGCATGTGGGGCCGCCAGCGAAGCTCAGGTCCGAACAGCGAGACGGTTTGCGGGTGAGAGCGGCCGTAAAGTGACGTTTCCAGCCGGCGCACAAAATCGCTGAGATCATGGATGAAGGCGCCGAAGCCGTCTGCGCTGCCCTGAGCCTGCTCGGAATGGATCTCGTTCCAGAGGTCCCATGCGAAGAGGGCTCCGTTGCCGCTCCATCTGCGAACCACGAATTCCAGCCTTGCCTTGATCGCGCGGCGCGTCTCGGCGCAGACCAGGAATCGCGACGGGTGGTCCAGCACGCCTCCGTTGTTGCGGTTGTGGGGGTGGTGGCGCCATTGGCGCCACTGCCAGAACGTATCGAAGGGGGTGATCAGGATTCTTAACCCTGTTTTTCGCAAAGACGGAAGAGGTCGTCCCACAGTTGCACCATCGCCGGCACGAAGCGGCCCTGCGGCTTCTCGAAATAGCGATGGCGAACCTGGGCATATTCCAGCATCAGCCTGAGGCAGGTGATGCCGCTTTCCTTCAACCAACGGAGATGAGCTTCCACGCCGGCCATATCGGCGCGCCGGAACAGGCCAATGAGTTCGGGCCAGCTTACCGCATCATTCTGCCCGATCGGCGTCCATGCCTCGCCGTCCTCGGTGACGAAATAGGAACCGGCCACCTTGATCCAAGGCAGGCCGGCAGCCGATCTCGGCGCAGCGTCTTCCACTTCCCCGACCAGCGGTATCGCCAATCTAATATCGTTCAAGGCATGCTCGAATTTTCGTCCGCGGAGCAGTATAACTGCCGCGGTGGCAAAATGTTTCGCCGGGCTTGGCAGGCCGATGGACTCTCATCTATTTGCGGTGCAAGGATGCCCCTGCCCTAGTCGGAGCGAAGGAACATCTCCTTCTCCTAAGCGACGGCCTCGAAGGCGTCGAGCGTAGGCACGTTGGGAACAAATCGGCCATCCGCTGCTTAGAGAAGCCTAGAGCCATTGGCATGGACTGGCGAGGACCAAACGTGGCGAATTATCTGACACTGCCTACGACTACATCGAAGGGTCGGATCAGGGTGGTCGTGGAAACACCGCGTGGCGCCGAAGCAAAGTTGACTTACAAGCCCAAGAAGAAGCTTTTCGAATATACGCGGCCGCTTCCAGCGGGCCTGGCCTACCCGTACGACTGGGGCTTTCTGCCTTCTACACTGGGCGACGATGGCGACGCCCTCGACGGCCTGGTCATCCATGAGGCCACTAGCGCTCCCGGTGTTGTCATCAAGTGCGATCTGCTGGCGGCCCTTTGTGTCATGCAAACGGAGAACGGCCAGACCGTGAGGAACGATCGCTTTGTATTTTGCCCGCACAAGCAAGACGCCCATAGCGAGTCTCTCCTTGGCGAGAATGTTCCGGATCGTCTGCGATCCGAGATCGAGCAGTTTTTCCTCGCGTCGGTGTCCGGCACCGACAAACAAATCGAATTCGAAGGGTGGCACGATTCCAGCCAAGCGCTCCGGAACATCCAGCGGGCTATGAGAACTTTCGAGCGGAAACAGCGAGCCGCCGGTCTCTGAGCGTTCCCACAATATCGATAAGAATGTAGCTCGAGAACACAAGGCTGCCTGGACGCCAAGTGTGGGAGAAGCCGAAGGTGCGCAACCCTTGCTGGCGCAGCCTGCCGAATTTGGTTCACTGCCGCTTTGATCCAGACGGTGTTCCCTGGTCCGCCCTATTGAGGATTGCGGCAATCGCCTGATCTAGAACTGGACTGACCCTTTGGACGATGCTCATCCACGTCCCCCCCGAACGCGAGGAGGCAGTGATAACATGTCCGAGACCTTGATGCGACCCATGCACGAAACGCACCGAACTGGGCCCAGTGCGGGGCGCAACACAGGAATATTTGATGGAAATTGCCGAGCGAGAAGAACCGGCCGACCAACCAATTGAAACGGGGGCGTGACCGCACTTGCGGCGCCTCGAAAGCAGTTCCTTCTGATGGGCTCTTTTGGGCTGATTCAGTGCGGGGCGCCGCCTGCAATATACATAGCCGTGCGTCGCTTCGTGGATAAAGAGCAGAAATGGTAAGTTAGCGGGTCGCCCGCCCAACCAGAAATATTTCAGCCCAAGGGGAACCTCACGGTCTCAGGCAAGTTCGGTACGTAATGTGGGGCAGATTGCGCCATCTCATCGGATGTATCGTTGTCGTGCTTGCGATCTTCTCCTTCCTCGGATTCCATTAGGAGGGACAATGCGGCGCGACAACGATCAACGAGGCTCGGCTTGAGAGCGCCAGTCCGTCATCCTGAGGTCGACCTCTGCTCACCGACAACACCTGGACTCGGCTCCGCTCGCGCTCGCTTGGTCAACATTCGACGCTTGCACCCGCACCACTCAGAGGCGACGTGATGGCGGCGCGAATGAAATTGTGGTGGGGTCGAAACTGGCAATGGTCGATCGCCTAGCAATGGCCGATCGCCTAGCGGCAGCGCTGGCGCGAGCCTTGGCCGACGGGTCGCACGTATGAGCAACGAGCCAGCGCGTCCGCCAGGCGAATATCCGTCCGAGTTTGCCAGCTTCTTCATGGCTGGCTTCGAATGTTCCTCGCATCGGCGCGGCGACCGAGTGCGCCTCGATTTGATTCGCGCAACCGCACACGACAAACACGCTCTCGGCGACTATCGCAGCTGTGCTGCCCTTGGGCTTCGCACGATCCGCGACGGCTTGCGCTGGCACCTGATTGAAACTGCGCCAGGAGTCTTCGACTGGTCGGGTTGGATCTCAATGATCGAAGCAGCCCACGCGGCGGGGGTGCAGGTCGTCTGGGATATCTTCCACTATGGCTCACCAGATCACGTAGACCAAGGCGCCCCAGACTTTACAGAAGCCTATGTCCGCTTCGCCGCTGAAGCTGTCCGGGTCCACCGCTCCGTCACGGGAGTAGCTCCCCTAGTGTGCCCGATCAATGAGATCTCATTTTTCGCATGGGCGATAGAGGTCGGCTATTTCCCACGCGTGGGACCGAAGAAGCGGGGATGGTTCAAGCGACAGCTTGTGAGGGCAGCGGTTGCGGGCGTCAAGGCGATGCGCGATGCCGAACCTGATTGCCGGTTCATATGGGCTGAACCGCTAATCCATGTTGCGCCCCGTGACCGTAGTCGTGCCGAGCAGCGGCGCGCGGAAAATGTTCGTCAGGGCCAGTTTGAAGCCTATGACATGCTGACGGGCCGTGCCGAGCCCGAATTGGGCGGCAGCGAGGACTGTGTCGACGTCATCGGACTTAACTTTTATCCGCACAACCAATGGTACTTTCAGGGGCCAACGATACCGATGGGCCACCACGAATATCGGGCGCTTTCTGAAATGTTGGTCGAAGTTGCAGAGCGCTACAGAAAGCCCATGTTCATCGCCGAGACAGGCGCTGAAGGATCAGGCCGGCCGGCATGGCTCCATTATGTTTGCGATGAGGTCCGTGACGCAATGAGCCGTGGTGCCCCGGTTCAGGGTATATGTCTGTACCCGGTGACCGCGTATCCCGGCTGGGACAATTCGCGCCACGCGGAAGTCGGCTTGTTCTCTACGATTCATGCCGACGGTTCGCGCAGTCTTCGCCAGCCGGTTGCCGATGAATTGGATCGCCAGCGCAGATTGTTCGCGGCAGGTGTTTCGTAGCGGTCGAAGAAGGAGCGGGCCACGTCAGTAGGTGGGGAACTGCTCCGAATGTTGGCCGAGCATCGTCCGCTGCGTAAGCATCTGCACGGTGCCGTTTGCCGGCAGGCTCTGTTGAATGCGCGCGAACGTCGCCAAAGCTTGACCGACGACCTGATCCATATTGTAGTAGCGGTACGTGGCTAGGCGCCCGACGAACCACACGTCGGGGCAGGCCGCTGCCAGTGCTTGATAGCGTTTGTACAGCGCCTCGTTTTCCGCCCGCGGCACCGGGTAATAGGGATCGCCGATATCGGTTGGATATTCGTAAGTCAGGCTGGTCTTCGGGCTCTGCTGACCGGTCAGATGCTTGTACTCGGTAATGCGGGTATAGTTTTCCGTCTGCGGATAGTTGACAACGGCGACCGGCTGAAACTGCTCGCAATCAAGCGTCACGTGTTCGAACCGCAGTGACCGATAAGGCAGACGACCAAGGCTCCAGTCGAAATATTCATCAATCGGCCCGGTGTAGATCATCCGCTGAAAGGGGATCTTGTCGCGAATTTCGCGATAATCGGTCTGCAGCATGATCTTGATCCTTGGGTTGTCCAGCATGCGCTGGAACATGCGTGTATACCCGCCAGCCGGCATATTCTGGAAAGTGTCGCCAAAGTAACGATCATCGCGGTTGGTCCGGGTAGGGACCCGCGCAGTCACGGACTTGCTTAGTTGGGCCGGATCGACGCCCCACTGCTTCCTTGTATAGCCGCGGAAGAATTTTTCGTAGAGTTCCCTGCCAACGGTGCTCACAACCACGTCTTCGGCGGTCCGGACTTCCTCGACCGTTTCTCGCCGGGATGCGAAGAACTCCTCCAACTGCTCGGGCGTCAATTCAAAACAGTACAGGCGATTGATCGTGTCGAGGTTGATCGGTATCGGCAGCAGTTTTCCGTCGACCGACGACAGTACGCGATGTTCGTAAAGCCGCCATTCGGTGAATTGCGAGAGGTAGTCGATGATCGATCGGGCGTTGGTGTGGAATATATGCGGCCCATAGCGGTGGACCAGAATCCCCGCTTCGTCATAGCAGTCATAAGCGTTGCCGCCGACGTGGTTTCGCCGGTCGATGAGCAGGACGCTTTCCTGCCGTTGCGATGCGATGCGTTCAGCGAGCACGCTGCCAGCGAAGCCGGCGCCGACAATCAACCAATCGAACATGGTCAGGCTCCCCGGCGCAATGGCACAATGCTTTTCATTGCATAGGCGCGCTGAATATGGGCAGCCATTGCGTCCCACGTTCGTTCCCAGGACATGTTAGCGAGGTAGGCATCGACCTCCTTCAACAGGAAATTCCGGGGACGTGACAGAAGGGACCGAAGCTTGGTTTCGATGTCTTCGGCGTCAACAATGTCGACCAGGCCTTCGGCACCATAGGTGCGCACGACGTCCACAATCGCCGTGGAGACCACCGGCAGTCCGGCGGCCAGGAACTCAGGAGTTTTGGTCGGGCTGATATAGCGTGTCGCCTCATTGAGCGCGAAGGGCATCCAGCCGGCGCTCCAGTGCCTGAGATAGCGAGGCAGGTTGGCGTAGGACTTGGCACCCAGCCAATGTAAGTTACTTGCGCGCGGCAGGCTTAGCGGGTCGATCTTGACCACCGGGCCGAGCATGACGAAATGCACTTCGGGCATTGCCGCAGCCGCCTGTGCGATCATTTCAACGTCGAGCCGTTCGTCGATCACCCCGAAGAAGCCTACTCTCGGGTGAGGTATGTCTGCCTGGTCTACAGGGTCATCGCCGGGCTCTCTTGCCTTGTGGAAATGCGCAACGTCTATGCTGCTGGGGAAGGGAAAAATCGACTTGTGGAGGCTTCGTTTGGCCTCGTACAGACTCTGCCCGCCCGTGAACACGACATCAGCGCGCTGGAACAGCGCTTTTTCCATCTGCTGCAACTCTGCCGGTGCGTTCTTGAAGGCGGAGAGTTCATCCATGCAGTCGTAGACGCATACATCGCACGCTATATGGTCACTGAAACGCAGCGCCATGGGCGTGTAGTACCAGATGGTCAGCCGGTCATGCGGAGTTGAGTTGACGATCTGGTTGACGAACCTGCGCTGGATGGCGTCTGCCTTTGTCGCGGAAATGCCGACCGGAAGAACCGGGGTTACGATTGTGATCATTGCAGACCGATTGTTCACCCGCATCGAAGGACGGTGTATTTCCTCGTAGACCGGCTCCTCAAAGTAAATTAGCTGCTGCTGCTTTGAGGCGTGCGTCAAAATATGCTGCGGGCGTTGGTGTACGAAATCCCACCTGAGGTGAGAAAAGCAAAGTAAAATGAACGATTTCAGGGGGATATTTGATTTATCTTTTTTGCCGCCCGCTATTTTCATGTAAGAATCCCTTTAGCTATAGTGTGTAATTCTCAAGATTAACATATGTTAATCGAAGCAGGCTCCTGCTGAAGCCTCATCCGTACGTCTAAACTTTCATTTGAGTAAGTTGTTCCACGGATTTTAATTGGCTGGAGCCGCCGAGCCGGCCACTTGCGCGATTGTTCGAAGAGAAGCGGCGCTGCTACCAACACCCGATGGACATGTCGCCTCGGCCAAGGCGGAGGCCCTTGCAGCTTCAGATCTCGCCAAATGTGGCGCATTGCCACAGAACGGCTGAAATCCGCTCAATCGTTCAACAACCATTCATGAGCGCAGGTATAAGAGTTAATGGGCTGCGCATGATTCGTTTTGGTCGCCACAGATGGCCCGACGCATGGGTCGATGCAGGCAGCCACCGTGAGAGAGCCGCAAGGAATGAAGTTCAACTTTGAAACCAACGTCTTTCCGTTGTTTCACCCGCGGTCCGTGGATGATCTGAAGGATCCTTGTCCGGTGTTCGACGGCACGCTTTGGCACGTCTTCGGTTCCAGCGGCACTGTCACGACCGAGAGCTGGAAAATACTACATGCCACGGCTCCGGACCTTTATGGGCCGTGGACTGAGCATGAGGCGCTCGACTTGGCGGTAACCGGATCGGGCATAGCGGCGCCCGGCATCATCCATGAATGCGGCGTTTTCCACATGTTCATCCAGACCGAATTCATGAAGTCCGGCGGACGTTGCGAGCATGCGGTGTCCAACGATGGCTTTCATTGGGTGGTGCTGAATCCGGCGATATTGTCCCTGCCGGACACCGATGAGGACGGGATCTACGATCCCCATCCGGCGATCATCGGCGGCAAGCGCTACATCGTCTATTCAGGCATGCCTAAATTCACCAGGGTGGCGCAGCCTGACGTCTATCTGGCGCGCAGCCAATCCGATTCCTGGTTCGGGCCGTGGAAACGTCTCGGCAAGATATTGGACCATCTCGACGTTCCCCATCACAACGCGCGCGAGCATCCGGACTACGAATGGGGCATCGAGGGCGCCCAACTGGTCGAATTGCCCGATGGTCGCGTGCGTCTCACCTCTTCTTGGTGGCTGCCGATGCGTTCTGCCCAGCCTTCCCACTTGCTTTGGCATCCTTGGAATGCGCCGCCAAAGCGGGCCCGGCGCCCTGGCGTTCAAAGCGTAGCGTCATCAAAGTGGATGAAGTCCGCCGAGTCCATCGAGTGACCCAGGAGAGGAGTGCACGGCGTTCCTTTTCACTGCCGACGTAAGCAGCCATTCATGCAGCGCCGCTGATCTCTTGGGCCGAAGGCATATGCCGATGCGATGCCAGAACGCGTTGCGCTAATCGGCGAGCGGGTCGGCTTTCGGGTCGAGCTTGTCGCCGACTCGAATGCATCGAAGCCGGACCCGCGCGTTCCACTTCAATAAAAGCGTGGATCTCGTCTTCGCCAACGCCGATCTTGGCACAGGTGGCGCTCGCGCCTTGCCCGCTGCGCAGCGATAGTTCCCACCTATAAAAGACGTTTCGCAGCAAATCGGCGGGCGAGAACGGTGCCCACGTTCGACACCTCCAAAGTCCGTTCCTTGCTGTCCGAACGCCTCGACTGTTCAGGACATCGCCAGGCCACGCAGGCTTGTGACGCCAGAGCGCCGGATGGAGTCGATGATCGGCAGCACGGTTTGGGCGAATCGGTCAGCCTCTCGCACCGATATCGCAGACCTCTCGCTGCAGCTTCCGCTGTGTTGGTCGGATTGCCGAGCTTCATTCCAGTAGACTTGCGAGAGGCGAGAGCGGCTTTGGTGCGCTCCGAGATTAATCGCCGCTCCTTCTCTGCCAAAGCGGCATAGAGGTGCAACATGAACGGATCGGCGTCAGCGCCGAGTTCGGCGACGATGAAAGGAACGCGCTGGACCATCAGTCCAACAATGAAGGCGACATCGCGCGACAGTCGGTCAAGCTTCGCCACAACGACTGGGCATTTGAGCTGCCGGGCAAGGGCGAGGGCAGTGGTCAGTTGCGGGCGTCGATCAAGAGCATCCGCGCCCTTTCCGGTTTCGATCTCGGTGAACTCCTTGGAGGATGATCATCCCTCGGCCTCGGCAAAGCGGGCGACCGCGGCACGCTGGGCCTCGACGCCCAAGCCCGAGCGTCCTTGCCGCTGCGTGGAGACTCGATAGTAGGCGACCGCGCTCGTCATGCTGCTGTTTCCGGGGTGTTCAAACTGCAAACCACCGTTTGCAGTTTGCTCATAAGGCTAGGACTAGCAACTCATGTCTGGCCCACAGGGGAAATAGCCTGCGCTCCGTTCAGGTGCGCTGACGCGCAGTCTTGAGCGTGCTTAGCCGGTGTCCTATAGGCCACTCTGACTAATGGGGTTCAACATGCACGAAAAACTGACAGCGCTCTCACAACGTCTCAAGGACGAGCAACGGGAACTGCTTCTTGCCGCCGCCGAGCAGAACACAATACCGAGCGCCAGCACGATTCAACGAGTGGCCATGCTCGAACTCAATATCGCTGCCATTGAGAATACCGTCGCCGACGAAAAATGATCTGAGTGCGGAATGAGCGGACCAGCCGTCCGACAGACGATCATGCCACCTACAGGAGCTTCATATCTTCATAGGTGGTCACGAAGGTCACTGATGTGTCCAGTTTTCCCTCTAGCTCATGGATGGAGGTCTCCTTCCAGCGCGCCCTGGTCTTCAGCCAGAAGGTTGCTGCAGTGACGGCCTCCCGACCTTCACCGGTCGCCTTGCGGTAGAGGCTTTCGGCGACCCGTGCGTTGGCCTTGATGGCGCCGCTCTCGAGCTCATAGGCGTAGGTCGCCTTGAGGTCCTGCTCGTCTGTGGCGAGCACGCAGGCGATGTCGGCCGTGCTAAGCCCGAAGCCGGCCAGCCCCTCCACCCTGGGAACTCAGTGGCCGGTTTAAGCCGATCCGACATGGTCAAGATCGCCGCCGCCATTCTTCGCGGATGCAACGCGCGGTCAATGCCGATCGACAAGGTGGTTGAGAACTTCATGGAGTTTCTGGAAGGACCGGCAGAGCGCCACTGAAGGGCGGCAAAACTCTGCCGCTGCTAGCCCGCTGCCTTCATGGTGGCGGGCTTTTTGTCGCTGAGGAACCATCCGCGCCGGCGGCCGTTGAGCCCCCACCCAAAGGGAGATCACAATGGCCGACGACCCAAATGAAGCCGCAACACCGACGGAGACACAGCGCGAAGCTCAGGAAGCCTTGGAGAAGCAAGTTGCGCAGCTGAAACGCGAGATCAACAAGATCAATCGGACGCTCGCGGAGCGCGCTGAAGAGGTGGCCGAGGAAGCCACTGGTTGGTATGAGGGCGCGGCCGATAGCGTGTCTCGGACAACGCAAGCACTTCGCAAAAGGGCGTCTACTGCTTCCGATGTCGTTCAAGAAAATCCTGGAACGGTATCGTCCGCCTTTATGCTGGGCGCGGCTGCAGGCTTGCTGTTGGGCCTTGTTCTTGTGGCCGGCGACCAGCGCCGGGACCGCTGGATCTAATCACGCTCAAATGAAGGCCCGAGCCCGCCGCCTAACGGTAGACTGGCTCGTTCGCTTGATGGCCTGTTGTTGCTTGCGCAAAGCAAGATCGAGGCAGAGCGCGAGAAGCACGATGCGAGGTGAGGGCGGTGGGAGCGGATGGAGCTTTTGCCGCCCCCAATCAAGAATTGGGAGGGATCGGGCGACAATCGGGAGGGATCGGGCGACGCGTGTCATGGATGCCCTCGGTACCTGAGCTCAAATCGTGCGGGGTCTGGGGCTTGCCCTTGCAAGTAGATGGGCGATCCACATACCGACGATCATTGCGGGCAGGAAAGCAAGCTCCCAGCCCGAGCGCGGTGAGGGCCGGACCCGGGCAAAAGCCGCCGAGCCCCAGCCGACACCGAAGATCGCCGGACCGGTCAGCACGCGTGCGTCGATGGCCTTGCGGGGGCGGTAGGTGGAACGTGCCGCCGACGATTGGTGCGTCTCGCTTCAAGACCAGGCGGTAACCGAGGAAGGTGATAAGCACAGCGCTGCCCATGACTAAGGCTAGCGAGGGGTCCCAACTTCCAAAGAGATCGAGGAAATTCAGGACCTTTGCGGGATCCGACATTCCGGAGACGACCAGGCCGATGCCGAAGAGCAGCCCGAGGACGAGGTTTACGAGAAAGGACATGATGCCGAGCCTCAAATCACGTGACGGACGAGGAAGACGGTGACGAAAGCCGCCGCCATGAAAGTCGCGGTCGCGACCATCGAACGCCCCGAAAGGCGTGACAATCCGCAGACACCGTGGCCCGACGTGCAGCCATTGCCATAGATGGAGCCGAAACCCACCAGGAGGCCTGCCGCGATCATCAGCGGCACGTTCGATGACACGGTCTGCGTGATCTCGGCGCCCGTGAAGTACATCAGAAGCAACGGCGCGGCCATCAGGCCAATGACGAAGCCGAACCGCGACGGGAAAGCGTTGTCGCGATAGGGCGGCAGTAGTCCGCCGGCGATGCCGCTGATTCCGGCTATTCGGCCTTCCCATAGCATCAGGAGAACGGCCGAAAGACCGATCATTGCGCCGCCCGACAGAGAAGCGATTGGTGTGAACTCAGTCATAAGAGCCTCCTAATCACCTATCCGGCCGATGGCGTCTCGCAGAACATGCGGTGCATCATGGTGACGAACTCTTTCACGCGGTCATCCGCGAGTCGGTAGAAGACGGACTTCGATTCCTTGCGAGGTGGTTTCGAGGATCAGACAGCAAACCCGGTCTCATGTTGTCGCTCAACCGTGGCGGGCAGTGCAAGGGCGCAGTCCATCGGCTTTCGGGTCATCGCCCCGTCGCGTTTCGACTATCTGGGGACACCAATCCCCTCCGTTGCTTCGCCCGCCGCTCAGGCCGACGCGCATGCGGCGCTGCTCTCCTCAC
>NZ_JBVVPW010000039.1:0-60157 GCF_055811385.1 Mesorhizobium sp. WSM4849 | reverse complement strand
GCCGTCCGTCGCTGTCCTATCTGTTCTCAGGCCTGTTCATCGGCCCGACCAGCCAGGCGCCGCGTTTCGACGAGGCGCGCCACGATTCACTTTATGAGCTCGAGATCGCGATGGCGCAGGTGCCGCATCCGGACAAGGGTCAGGCCCCGCTGCCGTGGTTGGTCGACCGGCTGTTCCGAAATCTTCTGACCGACGTGACGGGGAACACCCACCGCTCGGAAATCTGCATCGACAAGCTGTTTTCGCCGGACGGGCCGACCGGCCGGTTGGGGCTGGTCGAGTTCCGCGGCTTCGAAATGCCGCCCAATGCGCGCATGAGCCTCGCGCAGCAATTGCTGGTGCGCGCCATTATCGCCCGCGCCTGGAAGAACCCGCTCGATGGCCGCTTCGTGCGCTGGGGCACGTCGCTGCATGACCGTTTCATGCTGCCGCACTATGTCTGGGCTGACTTTCTCGACGTGCTGGACGACCTCAAGCTGAACGGCTTTGAATTCCGTCCCGAATGGTTCGACGCGCAGCTCGAATTCCGCTTCCCGTTCTGCGGCGAGGTCCAGCATGCCGGCATCAAGCTGGAACTGCGGCAAGCGCTGGAGCCGTGGCATGTCATGGGCGAGCAGGGCGCGATCGGCGGAACGGTGCGCTTCGTCGATTCCTCGGTCGAGCGGCTGCAGGTGAAGACTGAAGGGCTCAACCCGGAGCGTCACGCCGTCGTCTGCAACGGCCGCATCGTGCCGATGAAGGTGACCGACACCAGGGAGATTGCGGTGGCAGGGGTCCGCTTCAAGGCCTGGCAGCCGGCATCGGGTCTGCATCCGGCGCTGCCGGTCAACACGCCGCTGGTCTTCGACATCTACGATCGGTGGTCGGGCCGGGCGGTCGGCGGTTGCGTCTACCATGTCGCGCATCCCGGCGGGCGCAGCTACGACACCTTCCCTGTCAACGGCAACGAAGCGGAGGCGCGGCGGCTCGCCCGCTTCGAGCCGCGCGGCCATACGCCGTCCGGCTACCTGCTGCACGACGAACAAGCCTCTGAGGATTTCCCGATGACCCTTGACCTGCGGCGGCCTGCAAGACTCTGATCAGCCATGGCAAAGGGGAATCACAAGAAAATACGCGGCAGGCCGCACAACCTGCTGGAGCACTACCAGCCGATCGACGGCGTCGTCGACGAGATGGTCGATGCATCAGGCAATCCCCGTCCGGTCTGGAAGGAGTTCATCGAGGCACTGGAAGAACTGGGGCCCGAAAAGCTCGCCCAGCGCTTCGCCCGCGCCGACCAGTATCTGCGCGACGCCGGCGTCTATTACCGCGTCTACGACAAGGCCGGCGCCAATGAGCGCGAATGGCCGCTGGCGCATGTACCGCTGCTGATCGAGGAGCAGGAATGGGCCGCGATCAGTGCCGGCCTGGTTCAGCGGGCCGAGCTGTTCGAGGAAACGATCGCCGATATCTACGGGCCGAACCGCCTGGTCGAGAAGGGCATCCTGCCGGCGGGGCTGATTGCGGCCAGCCCGGAATATTTGCGCCCCGTCGTCGGCACCGGACCGGCCAGCGGCCATTTCCTGCATTTCTGCGCTTTCGAGCTCGGCCGTGGACCGGACGGCCGCTGGTGGGTGCTGGGTGACCGCACGCAGGCGCCGTCGGGTGCCGGCTTTGCGCTGGAAAACCGCGTCGCCACCACGCGCGCGCTGTCCGACATCTATGGCGAGATGCATGTGCACCGTCTTGCCGGCTTCTTCCGTCGCTTTCGCGACGCGCTGAACGGCATGGCCAAGGTATCAGGCGGCCGTGTCGCCATCCTGACGCCGGGGCCGCTCAACGAAACCTATTACGAGCATGCCTATATCGCCCGCTATCTCGGCATAATGCTGCTCGAAGGCGAGGATCTGACCGTCTCCGGCGGCCGGCTTATGGTGCGCACCGTTTCAGGGTTGATGCCGGTCAGCGTGCTCTGGCGACGGCTCGACGCGGCCTTCTCCGATCCGCTGGAGTTGCGGCCGGAGTCGCAGATCGGCACGCCAGGGCTGGTCGAGGCGATCCGCCGGGGAGCCGTTTCAGCCGTCAACGCGCTCGGCTCCGGGCTGATGGAGACGCGGGCGCTGTTCGCCTTCCTGCCGAAGATTTCGCGCGAATTGCGCAACGAGGAGCTTCTGCTGCCGAGCGTCGCGACATGGTGGTGCGGGCGGGACGCAGAACGTGACCATGTGCTGGCTAACCTCGACCGCATGGTGATCGGTCCGGCGCTGTCGACACGGCTTGCCTTCGAGGACGACGATTGCACCAGGCTTGGCTCGGCGCTGGTTGCCGGGGAGCGGGCCGAACTGATAGCCCTGATCGAACAGAACGGCGGCGACTTTGTCGGACAGGAAGCGGTGACGCTTTCGACCACGCCGGTCTATGTCGGCGGCTGGCTGGAGCCGCGGCCAGCAGCCCTGCGCGTCTATCTGGCGCGAACGCCGGAAGGCTGGACGGTGATGCCCGGCGGTTTTGCCCGCGTCGGCTTTTCGCTCGACCCGACGGCCATCGCCATGCAGCGCGGCGGCCAGGCGGCGGATGTTTGGGTGGTCAGCGACAGACCGGTGGAGCGCGAGACGCTGCTGCCGCAAGAGCATGACAGCTTCACCCGTACCTTGCCGGGCAGCCTGCCCAGCCGCGCGGCGGAAAACCTGACATGGCTCGGCCGCTATATCGAGCGATCGGAAGACACGGTGCGCATCCTGCGCGCCTATCACGTGCGGCTGGCCGAGGCCTCCGACCCGGATATGCCGCTGCTTGCCGATATCAGAGATTATCTCGAACCGTTCGGCATCGACGTCGAAACCGCGATCCCGCCGGGGCTGATCGGCACCTTGGACAGCGCCGTCTACAGCGCCGGACAAATCCGCGACCGCTTCTCGCCCGATGGCTGGCTGGCGCTGAAGGATCTGTCGAAGACCATTCATCAATTCGCGACAACGGTGGCGCCGGGCGATGACGCGACGCGGGCGATGACGGTCATCCTGCGCAAGCTCGCCGGGTTTTCCGGCCTGCTGCATGAAAATATGTACCGCTTCACCGGCTGGCGCTTCCTGGAGATCGGCCGGCGGTTGGAACGCGGCATCCAGATCGCCCGCACGCTGGCCCGGTTGACCAGGACTGCGGCGCCGGACGGCGCGCTCGACATGATGCTGGAGATCGGCGACAGCGTCATGACCCACCGGCGGCAGTATCCGGTGCAGGCCGGCCGGCGCACGGTGATCGACCTCCTGGTGCTCGATCCGCTCAACCCGCGCTCAATCCTGTTCCAGCTCGAGCGGCTGAAGGCCGAAATCGCGCTGTTGCCTGCTGTCAGCGGCGAGGGACACATGTCGCCGGCGGCGAAAGAGATCCTGCAGCTCAACACGGCAATCGCCATCAAGGAGCCATCGGACATGACGGCGAAGGCCCTGGCCGATCTCGCCAACGAGATCGGCGGCCTCTACAACAGCCTCGCCAAAGCCTATTTCGGGTAGGGGACGGGTTCGGATAAAGGCGGGCATGCTCTACGACATCAGGCTCAATCTGCGTTACGATTACGATGCTGCAGCCGGCGGCGGCCGCCATCAGGTGCGCGTGCTGCCGCCGACGATATCGGGCATGCAGCGCGTGATCGCCGCTTCGCTGTCCTTCGTGCCGGCGCCGAGCGAACGCTCGGATTTTTCCGATTTCTTTGGCAACAATGTCACGTCGATTGCCTTTCGCGACGTTCACGATGCGCTCGACATCAGGATGAGCGCGCGCGTCGCGGTTTCGCGGCCGGAACCCGGGCTTGACGTGTCGCCCGACATTCGCCGGCTGAGGGAGGAACTCGATGCGGTGCGGTCGCTGTCGCCTGATACACCGCATCATTTTCTGGCCGCCAGCGACCATGCCGGCATCAATGCTGATATCACGGGTTACGCGCGGAGCAGTGCCGGCAACTCCGCGGTCAGCACGGCCATGGACCTGTGCAGCCGTATCTACCGCGATTTCACCTATGATGGCGAGGCGACTACGGTGCAGACCCGGGCAAGCGATGCCTTCGACCTTAAGCGGGGCGTCTGCCAGGACTTTTCGCATATCATGATCGCCGGCCTACGCGGCCTGGGCGTTCCCGCCGGCTATGTCAGCGGGTTCCTGCGCACCATTCCGCCGCGCGGAAAACCGCGGCTGGAAGGGGCCGACGCCATGCATGCCTGGGTGAAGGTGTGGTGCGGGCGCGACACCGGATGGCAGGAGTTCGATCCGACCAACGGCATCCGGGCAAGCAACGACCACATCACCGTCGGCCACGGCCGCGACTACTCGGATGTCGCGCCGATCGTCGGCATCCTGAAGACGACCGGAGGGCAGGTCGGCGATCAAGCTGTCGACGTCATTCCGGTCGTGCTCGAGAAAGCATGACGGCAGGCGATGCCGCATCGATTTGTAGGCGCTGAACATAGGCGGAAGACGGGTTCTCATGCGGTGAGCCTGACATGTTTGTGAAAGCCATGGCGGAACCAGCGGCCGGTCCGTCGCTTATCTACGGGAAATTTCTCACGGAGAGGATATGCTGGACAAATCCGGGTCGTCGTCTGGCCAATCGGCTGCCAGGGAGGCTGCACCAAAGAACGGGGCGCCGAAAAATGGGTCGCAAGCCTCTGCCGATCGAGCCTCGCTCACCTACATCACTGACGCTGAACCCGGTATCCGCCGTTTTAGGACTGGCAGGGGATTTTCATACAAAGGACCTGACGGGCAGGGTGTCGACGACGACACTATGGCCCGCATCAAGGCGCTCGCCATACCGCCGGCGTGGACGGATGTGTGGATATCGCCGGATGCTGACGGTCACATTCAGGCGACGGGCCGGGATCAGCGTGGGCGTAAGCAATATCGATATCATGCGCTGTGGGCGGAGGAGCGCGACGGCGTCAAATATTCGAGCCTGGTTGCCTTTGCAGAAAGCCTGCCTGAGCTGCGGCGCCAGATCGATGCCGATCTGCGCCGTCACGGCCTGCCGCTGGAACGCGTTGTCGCCGCTGTGGTCTGGCTGCTCGACAACACGATGATCCGCGTCGGCAACGCCGCCTACGCTCGCGACAACAATAGCTTTGGGCTGACCACGCTGCGCGACCGCCATGTCGACATCACTGGCTCGAGCCTGCGTTTCGCTTTCAAAGGCAAGTCCGGCAAGGAATGGAAGCTGAAGCTCGTCGATCGCCGGATTGCCAGGATTGTGCGCGGGGCGCAGGATCTGCCGGGCCAGAAGCTGTTCCAGTATCTCGACGAGGACGGAAGCAGGCGACCGATCCGCTCAGACGACGTCAACCGCTACATCAGGGAGAACGCAGGGGACGATTTCAGCTCCAAGCATTTCCGAACCTGGGGCGGCACCATCCATGCTGCGTCACTGTTTGCGCAAACCGAACGACCCAAAACCCAGGCACAACAGAAGCGGGTGATGAACGGCGTCATCGACAAGGTGGCCGAGCGGCTGGGCAACACGCGCGCCATCTGCCGCAGCTGTTACATCCACCCGCAAGTTTTCGAAGCCTGGTCCGAAGGACGGCTGCTCAGCGAAATCGCGGATGTGAATAAGCGGAAGCGATCGAAACCCGGTCTTGATGACGAAGAAGCCCTCGTTCTGAGATGGCTGAAGGCGCAGGAAAGCTGAACCGAACAGAGCAGCCACAGGCCTTCATTGCGGCATTCTGTAGCAAAACCACCATCACGTCTCCGTCGATGGATTGATCGAAAGCCTGGTGAAGCGGCATGTCGAATTGTCGACTGTCTCTCGCCAGTTATTGCGAGATGCCTCGATTCAGTCTGGACGAATATGAGATGCAGGGCGATCCGGACTAGACGGGCGACGAGTATGGAGTGCGCCTGGACCTGTTCCGGTAGCGGGCATTGAAAAAACCATCTTTCCTGCTATGTTGTCTAAAATCGATTTTTGTTAAACGGAAACGTGAGGCACCCTGATGGCGAAGACAGCTGTACGTGTGCGTCGCGGCCTCTCCGTGGGCAAGCGGACGAAAACGCTTCCCAAAGCGGCTGCGAAAATGCAGATACGTCGCCTAGCCAGAATTAATGCCGTCCTGCAGAGGGCGGAAGAATCCGGCCTGCGCGGTGAGAAGAACGGCAGGATTGCGGGACGGGTGAGTGCTGACCTGATCAAGAAGGCTAAAGCTCGAACCGGATTGACGTCTGATACCGAGCTGGTCGAATTTGCGTTGGCAAATGTAGCCTTGGAAGACAATTTCGCCGAGACCTTCAGGAAAACACGGGGAACGGTGGATCCGACGCTGAAGCTCGGATTCTGAATTGGCCGATTTCGACTTCGGTGCGGCCGTCAGATGGTCGCGATTTGACCCCCAGAAAACTTTAAGCCGCCGGCCCGACAAGGAGCTGCCGATCATCGGTAACCTTGTCGAGGCGGGACCGGAATTGCTGCTGGATACCTGTGTTTACCTCGACGGTTTGCAAGGCCGAGCGCCAGAAGCAGTTGCCGACCTCCTCGACGTCAGGCAGGTCAATCATTCCACCGTAGCCATCCAGGAACTAATGCACACGGTTGGCGTCCTTAAGCCGAAGCACCCGGGCACCGCCGAAGCTATCAAGCAGATCGGGACCATGATCAAGGATATGCCGCCCCATCGGGTTTTTGCACCAGATACCGATGTCCTGGGCCGAGCCGCACTCCTCTCAGGAATGCTGTGTCGCCTGCAAGGCTACAAGAATGATTCCAGGCTGCGGGCGCTTCAGGATTGCGTGCTGTTCCTGCAGGCCCAGAAATTGGGATTTACCGTTCTAACGGGCAACATCAGCGACTTCGATTATTTGCTGCAGCTGATCCCGACGGGCCGGGTTTTGATGTATCGGCCAATCTAAACGTAGCTGCACATCCGGGCTTCCACGATGTCGAAATCTGGTGGTCTTTGCTACATAATGCCGGACTTCAGCGCTCCTCACTCTCCAACTCGGAAGCGATGGTGAGCCTGGAATGCGCCCCAGAAGGCCGGGCGCGTCCGGCGCGTGGCGGTTGCTACCGAATGGCGCTTCATTGTGCTCGCAGGACGTAATTTTTTTATCGACGTTATGTCGGGATCGGTCCTACTGTTTCGTCCTTTGACAGAGAAAAGGACGCACCCATGCTCTACGCTATCCTCTGCTATGCCTCCGAAGACGTCGTCTGCTCATGGAGCAAGGAACAGGACGATGCCGTCATGGAAAAACTCCTGGGCGTGCAGGAAAAATACGCTCAGGCCGGCCGGCTTGGCCCGGTGGCGCGGCTGCTGCCGACAACCGCTGCAACAACGCTGAGAAAGGTCAAGGGCGAAGCGGTCGTCATCGACGGACCATTTGCCGAAACCAAGGAACAGTTCCTCGGCTTCTACACGCTCGAATGCGCCGATCTCGACGAGGCCGTCGACTTTGCGCGCGAACTTTCCGAGGTCAACCCGAGCGGCGGCTCCTACGAAATACGGCCGGTCTCGCTCTTCAACCCCGCCAGGATTCCCGCATGACCGATCTCACCTGGATCAGCACGGCGATCAGCACGGCCCGCCCACAGGCGATGGGCGCGCTGCTGCGCTACTTCCGCGATCTCGATGCGGCGGAAGAAGCTTTCCAGGACGCGTGCCTGCGAGCTCTGAAGAACTGGCCGACAAACGGCCCGCCGCGCGATCCGGCAGCCTGGCTGATCTTCGTTGGCCGCAACAGCGGCATCGACGCGGTGCGCAAGCGTGCCAAGCAGGCGCCGCTGCCGGAAGAGGACCAGATCTCCGATCTGGAGGATGCCGAGACCGATATCGCCGAACGGCTGGACGGCGCGCATTACCGCGATGACATACTGCGGCTGCTGTTCATCTGCTGCCATCCCGACCTGCCGGTGACGCAGCAGATCGCCGTGGCGCTGCGCATCGTTTCAGGCCTGAGCGTCAAGCAGATCGCCCGCGCCTTTCTCGTCGGCGAAAGCGCCATGGAGCAGCGCATCACACGTGCCAAGGCGCGCATCGCCGATGCCGGCGTGCCGTTCGAGACGCCCGGTGCGGTCGAGCGGTCCGAACGGCTCGCCGCCGTCGCCGCGATGGTCTACCTGATCTTCAACGAAGGCTATTCGACCAACAGCGGTGAGGCGCCGGCCCGGGCGCCGCTCTGCGAAGAGGCAATCCGGCTGGCCCGGCTGCTGCTCAGGTTGTTCCAGACCGAGCCGGAGATCATGGGCCTGACGGCGCTCTTGCTTCTCCAGCATGCGCGTGCGCCGGCGCGTTTCGACGAGAACGGCGAAATCGTGCTGCTCGAAGACCAGGACCGCACCCTGTGGAGCCGCAAGATGATCGACGAGGGGCTGGCGCTGGTCGATAAGGCGCTGCGCCATCAGAAGCCCGGTCCCTACCAGGTGCAGGCGGCGATCGCCGCCCTGCATGCGCGGGCGGAAAAGCCTGAGGACACGGACTGGAACGAGATCGAGCTGCTCTACAGCCTGCTCGAGCAGATGCAGCCGTCGCCGGTGGTGACGCTCAATCGCGCCGTCGCGGTCGCCAAAGTGCGCGGGCCGGAAGCGGCACTTGCCATGATCGAGCCGTTGGAACAAAGGCTTTCCGGCTATTTCCATTTCTTCGGCCTCAAGGGCGGACTGCTGATGCAGCTCGGTCGTCGTGAGGAGGCGCGCATCGCCTTCGATCGCGCCATTGCGCTTGCCAATACGGCCGCCGAGGCGGCCCATATCCGCATGCACATCGACCGGCTGATCAAGGAAGGCGCCGCGCGGGGAACCGCGCAGACAGCGCGCTGAGCCGACTCGCTGGTTCAACGGTCTGACCTTGGCTTAGACCATGCCGGGGTGGCGGTTTTTCCCTGAAACGAGTAATGCCACGCCATGACAGCGCCTGATGTGCCGATCGGCACAGGCATGGCACAAGGCCTTGGCCGTCGCCATATAAGCGACGGGATCTGAAAGGGACAGAGAATGACGATTGCGAAGGAAACAGCCGGGGTACTGGCGAAACTGGGTGTCGCCGAGGACGCGCTTTCGGGCGGCGATCTAATCGTGCGCAGTCCGGTGACGGGTGAGCAGATCGCTGCGCTGAAGACGATCTCGCCAGCCGGTGCGGCAGAGACCATCGACAAGGCGCATAAAGCCTTCCAGGCTTGGCGTCTGGTGCCGGCGCCGAAGCGCGGCGAGCTGGTGCGGCTGCTTGGCGAGGAACTGCGCACCCACAAGGCCGAGCTTGGCCGGCTTGTGTCGATCGAGGTCGGCAAGATCCCGTCCGAAGGGCTCGGCGAAGTGCAGGAGATGATCGACATCTGCGATTTCGCCGTCGGCCTCTCCCGGCAATTGTACGGCCTGACCATCGCCACCGAGCGGCCCGGCCATCGCATGATGGAGACCTGGCACCCGCTAGGCGTCGTCGGCGTCATCTCCGCTTTCAACTTTCCTGTCGCCGTGTGGTCGTGGAACGCCGCGCTTGCGCTTGTCTGCGGCGATGCGGTGGTGTGGAAACCGTCTGAAAAGACACCGCTGACGGCGCTCGCCTGCGAGGCGATCTTCAAGCGCGCGGCAGAACGTTTCGGCGATGCTCCGGAAGGCTTGACATCGGTGCTGATCGGCGACCGCGCCGTCGGCGAAATCTTGGTCGATCATCCGAAGGTGCCGCTGGTTTCGGCCACCGGCTCGACCCGCATGGGCAGGGATGTCGGTCCGCGGCTGGCGAAGCGCTTTGCCCGCGCCGTGCTGGAGCTCGGCGGCAACAATGCCGGCATCGTCTGCCCGACCGCCGATCTCGACATGACCTTGCGCGCCATCGCATTCGGCGCCATGGGCACGGCCGGCCAGCGCTGCACGACGCTCAGGCGCCTGTTCGTGCATGATAGCATCTATGATGCCTTGGTTCCGCGCCTGAAGAAGGCCTATGAAAGCGTCTCGGTCGGCAATCCGCTGGAGACATCAGCGCTGGTCGGACCGTTGATCGACAAGTCAGCCTTCGACAGCATGCAGAACGCGTTGAAGGAAGCCGCCGCTCACGGCGGCAAGGTGACCGGTGGCACGCGGGTCGAGAATGGCCATCCCGACGCCTATTACGTTCGTCCGGCGCTGGTCGAGATGCCCAAGCAGGTCTCGCCGGTGACGGAAGAGACCTTCGCGCCGATCCTCTATGTGATGAAGTACTCGGATTTCGACGCCGTGCTCGACGAGCACAACGCGGTCGGAGTGGGGCTGTCGTCGTCGATCTTCACCCGCGACTTGCAGGAATCCGAGCGCTTCCTCGGCGTCGACGGGTCCGACTGCGGCATCGCCAACGTCAACATAGGCACATCGGGGGCAGAGATCGGCGGTGCCTTCGGTGGCGAGAAGGAGACCGGCGGCGGCCGCGAGTCGGGCTCCGACGCCTGGAAGGCTTACATGCGGCGCGCCACCAACACGGTGAACTATTCCAAGGCGCTGCCGCTGGCCCAGGGCGTATCCTTCGACATCGACTAGGCTGGTGAGACCTTTGTCGTGGCGGCTACGCCAATAGCTGCCAAGATTTATCTCGGTCGCCGTTCAGCGGCTTCAGGGAGATCCAAAACAATCTGCGAAAGCCGCATCAATGATGGCGAGCTACGCCGGCCTTTCCCATGAGCTTGCCCTCTGGCGGTGGAGTGACGGTGGCGAGATCGCGCGGCATGTGCGCCTGTTCGTCAGCGGCCAACTCGAAGCTGCCGCGGCCCGTCCGAGTTCGGACTTCGGCGCACTCGTCAAGGCCCTCGGCCGCAAGATTGGTTCGAAAATCACACACATTGACGTTAATTTAACACCATAGTATGGTCGATTCTGTTGGTTCGGAATTCCCATCGCTGTTCGGCTGCTGCATCACCGGGCAGCTTCTCCCCGCCGTCGTCAAGCGCAATGCACCAAAATCCTATTCGCAATGCGTGTCGGCAAACGCCGAGCTGAGAGGTAGCCATGTCCAGCCTGCTTGGGATCGACAACGGCCTGACGGTGACGAAGGCGGTGATCTTCGACGCCGACGGTTCGCAACTGTCGGTGGCGCGCCGGCGGGTGCCGCAATCGATGCCGCACGCGCGCTGGGTCGAACGCGACATGGCCGGCCTCTGGCAGGCGACAGCCGAGGCGATCCGGGAAGCCATTGCCTTGGGCGGCCGGCCAGCCAGCGACATTAAGGCGGTGGCGGCGACCGCGCATGGCGATGGCCTGTACCTGCTCGACAGCGATCGCCGGCCGCTAGGCCCCGGCATATTGTCGCTGGACAGCCGGGCGGGCGAAATCGTCGACAGATGGTCGCGAGGTTCGGTCTTCGCCGAAGCGCTCGCCCTGACCGGCCAGGTGCCGCACGCTTCCTCACCGTCGTCGCTGCTGGTCTGGTTGCGGGAGCACGATCCGGAACGCTTCAGCCGGGTCGCGCACATACTCGCCTGCAAGGACTGGCTGCGTTTCTGTCTGACCGGCACCATCGGCACTGACCTCACTGAGGCGAGCACCTCGTTCACCAATGTGCGTACGCAAAGCCATGTGCCGGAGGCGATGCGCATTTTCGGTCTTGAGGCATTGTTTGAAGCCTTGCCGCCGATGATGCATTCGGCCGACATCGTCGGCTACGTCACCACCGATGCAGCGGCGCTGAGCGGGCTTGCTGAAGGGACGCCGGTCGCTTGCGGCCTGCATGATGTCACTGCCTCGGCGCTTGGCATGGGCGGCCACGAGGAGGGCGTGGTCAGCATCGTCGCCGGCACCTATTCGATCAACGAAATAGTTTCCACCGAGCCGCGCGTCGACCTGCGCTGGTTCTGCCGCAATGCTATTGATCTTGGGCGTTGGAACAACATGTCGATCTCGCCGGCCTCGACGGCGAATTACGACTGGTTCCTCGACACGCTCTGCCGCCCGGAACAGGACGAAGCAAAAAGGACCGGCGGCTCGATCCACGAGATGCTGGCGGCAGAGATCGACATTGCGCTTGGCAGGCCTTCGACCATCTTGTTCCATCCCTATCTGTTCGGCTCGCCTTACGGCAATGCCGCCAGCGCCAGCTTTCTCGGCCTGCATGGCTGGCATGATCGCGGCGACATGCTGAAGGCAGTGCTGGAAGGCATCGTCTTCAACCACCGCACGCACGTCGAAGCGCTGCGCGACGGCTTTGCCGTTCGTGAGGTGCGGCTCACCGGCGGCGGGTCGCGCAATCCGGCCTTCGCGCAGATGTTCGCCGACGTGCTCAATGTGCCGGTCATCGTGACGTCGACCGACGAGGCGGCTGCCTTCGGCGCAGCCCTTTGTGCCGGCGCCGCGGTTGGCCTGTTTGCCTCACCGCAACAGGGGGCGCGCGCGGTCAGCAAGACGAGCCATGAATATCTGCCCGACGCGGCGCGCAATGCGGTTTTCGAGGACCGTTTTTCTCTCTATTGCCGCATTGCCGAATCGCTCAAGCCGCAATGGCTGGAGATCGAAAGGCTGGCGGGGCAAAGCATTGAGGGGGCTGCATGATCAAGGCCGACGAACGGCGCGAGGAAATCGCCGACTATGTGATCAAATTCGGCCAGGTGCGCATCGACGACCTGGTCGAGCATTTCGGCGTGTCGCGGATGACCATCCACCGCCATATCGACCAACTGGCGCACCAGGGCGTGCTGCGCAAGCTGCACGGCGCGGTGACGGTGCAGCCTTCCGGTCTTTATGAAAGCGCTTTCCGCTATCGGGTGACGGTCGGCAGAGCCGAGAAGGATGCGCTGGCGCATGCGGCGCTGGATTATGTAGAGGCCGGCCAGGCCGTCATGCTGGACGATTCGACCACGGCGAACGCGATCGCGCCTCTGCTGCCCGACATCAAGCCACTGACCGTCATCACCAACAGCGTCGCGACTGCAGCACTGCTGACCAATGTCGACGATATCGACTTCATCTGCCTGGGCGGTCAGTACCACCGCACCTACAATGCCTATATCGGCATCGTCTGCGAGAATGCCGTGGCGCAATTGCGTGCCAATCTTTTGATTTGCTCGGCTTCGGCGATCTCAGGCACCACGGCCTTCATCCAGGACCAGCATGTGGTCCGGGTCAAGCAAGCGATGGTCGCTGCCTCGACCAAGCGCATTCTTGTCGTCGACCATTCCAAGTTCGACAAGGTCGCCCTGCATGTTTTCGACGATCTGACCCGTTTCGACGCGGTGCTGACGACCGACGGCGTAAGCGATGCGCAGGCACAAAAACTCGAACGAGCCGGCGTAAAGCTGCGCATCGTCAAGATGACTAAGCCATGAGCCCTTCCGGCGACGCAGGCGCAGCCGACCCCGGCTCAGCCGACCCCATCGACCGCCTCGCCTTTATGAACAAGACGGGCGACGTCGACGTCATCATTCTTGGCGCCGGCATCAATGGGGCTGGTCTGTTCCGGGATTTGTGCGCGCAAGGCGTCAGTTGCCTGATCGTCGACAAGGGCGATTTTGGCTCGGGCACAAGTGCTGCGCCATCGCGGCTGATCCATGGCGGCCTGAAATATCTCGAAACGGGCGAGTTCGGGCTGGTGGCACAGTCGACGCTGGAGCGCAACCTGCTGTTGAAGAACGCGCCGCACTACGTCAGCCCGCTGCCGACAATCATCCCGATCTTCTCCTGGAGCAAGGGCATGTGGGCGGCGTTGCGCACACTGCTGGGCTCGACCAGCGCGCCGCGCAGTCGCGGCGCCGTCCTCATCAAGATCGGCCTGACGATCTACGATTTCTATGGGTCGCGGCATCGTGTCATGCCGCGCCACCGACTGGTCGGGCGACGGCGGGCGCTGAGCGAGATACCGGCACTGACCAGGTCGATCGTCGCCACCGGCATCTATTACGACGCCAAGATCAGCCATCCCGAAAGGCTGGTGCTCGAACTGATCACCGACGGGCTGGCAGCAAATGCCCTCGCCGCGGCCGCCAACTACACGACGCTGGTTTCGTCGTCCAATGGTGTGCTGACTTTCCAGTCAAAAGGCGGGGGCCAGTCAAAAGACGGGGGTCGGTCCGAGAACGGCGCCGTATTTGCGGTGCGGCCGAAACTGGTCGTCAACGCCGCCGGTCCGTGGATCGACGATGTCAACGCCTCGCTCGGCGCGCCATCGAAAATGATCGGCGGCACTAAGGGCTCGCATATCCTTTTGAAGCACGACGAACTGGTACGAAGCCTGGCAGGCCGCATGCTCTACTTCGAAGCCGACGACGGCCGCATCTGCCTTGTCTACGACTATCTCGGTCTGGCGCTCGTCGGCTCGACCGACATCCAGGCCGACAGCCCGGACACAGTACGCTGCGAGCCGCAGGAGATCGACTATCTGCTCGAAAGCGTGCGTGCGCTGATGCCGGGCATGAGCTTTGGACGCGACCAGATCGTCTATGCCTATAGCGGCATCAGACCGTTGCCTGCATCCGACGCCTCTGTCCCCGGCTTGATCAGCCGGGATCATTCGGCACCGGTCGTCGAGCCGGAAGGTTCGCGTCCGTTTCCGATTATCTCGCTGGTCGGCGGCAAATGGACGACGTTCCGCGGCTTTGCCGAGGAGGTTGCCGACACGGTACTCGACCGGCTGGGACGCGGCCGCAAGGTCACCACGCGATCGATGCCGATCGGCGGCGGCAAGGGTTTTCCAACCGAGCCTGCGGCGCGAGCTGCCTGGCTGGCGGATGCCAGATCGGCTTCGGGCGCCGACGAACGCCGTCTCGACCAACTTCTGTCGCGCTACGGAACCAAGGCGTTGCCGATCGCCCGCCACCAAAGTTCAGGAGACAATGAAGATCGCCTGCCGGGGGCAAGCGACTACGGCACATCCGAAATCGACTACATCGTTCGTAATGAATTCGTCGAGCATCTGGCCGATATCGTCATGCGGCGCACGACCCTGGCCATTGGTGGTTCCCTGACCATGAGCGATTTGAAGCAGATCGCCGCCATTGCCGGCCGTGCACGTAACTGGGACCCGCAGCGGATGTCCGACGAACTCGATGCCGCTGTCGCGCAGCTCAGCGACAGGAATCTGATGCGATTGTGATGGCGCCCTGATTTGGGACGAACACCTCGCGGGTATGCGCTGTTTTCAAAAAATACCACACGAAAACAGCATATTAAGCTTTGTTGACAGGTGCCCATTCTCCGGCAGTGCCGGAGAATGGGCAAAATATCACATGTCTTGACGTGAATTTAACACTAACGTATGGTCGATTTTGTGCCTGAGGCCTGACTGTTCCGAAAGGCTTCGGCTCGTGAGGAATTTCTTGCTTACGGCGGTTGGGCTGACGAACCAGCGCATGCAATCGCGGTCACACGATCGTGCAGCCGAATACCGGCTGGGTTCTCGGCCGCAATCAACTGCTACGCGACAAAGTTCCTCTCGATGACGCCGGCTGCACGCTGATCCCGGTGAAGGCGGATTGACAACGACATGAACGCGTGAAAAATTTTTCAACTGAAGATAATAATATCATCTCGGGAGGAGATGGAATGAAATCCAGCAGCGCCGCCAGTGGTGATCGTGACCTGATCGGCGTCATGCCGCAGGTCGTTGCACCATGAGTTCGCAGCCCGCTACCACGATCAATCGGCGGGTCGGCGTTCGTTGGATTGTCGCCGCGGCCGCGATCCTGATTTTGCTCGGCGCGATGGTTCTCGACACCAAGGTCGTCATAATTGGTTCGGCGGAGGACGCGCGAAAGGCTGCGTTCTCCCCGGAAGAATACGGCAAGTCCGAGTTTCCGAAGGTTCAATCCGCCGTGGAGCAGCGCGCGGTGAACGCCGCTACCCTTGCGTCGGCCATCGCCAAGGACAAGGCGGTGGCAGAGAAGGAGTACGGCGTGCCGGCCAATGTCGGTACGGAATTCTCAGTCAAATTCACCGGCGTGGTCGGTGAGGGAAAGTCCGGCATCTACGCCGTCAAGGTCGACGAGGTTCCCAGCACTTTGGTCATTCGAGTGCAGACGGGTCCGGCGATCAACGGAACCGATCTGCGCGATGCCACGGGCACGATCACCTTCGGGCAATTCACCAACCAAATCGAGTATCAGAACGCAGGATCGGCCTTGAACAACGAGATGAAGAAGCAGGTGTTGTCGGCCATCGACAATACCAAGCTCACCGGGAAGACGATTTCGGTGTCCGGCGTCTTCAAATTGATCAATCCCAAGGGCTGGCTCGTCACACCCGTAAAGCTGAGCGTTCAATGAATGCGGCGCCTCAATTCGAGCCGGCGGCCGGCGATACCGTGCTCGCGGCGCGCAACATCGTAAAATCCTATGGCGGAACGCATGCCCTCAAGGGGGTCAATTTCGACATCCGCCGTGGCGAGGTCACCACGCTGTTCGGAGAGAATGGCGCCGGCAAGTCGACGCTGATGAAGATCCTTTCCGGTGTCGAGACGCCGACATCCGGAAGCATCGAACTCGATGGCCGTCCTGTCGTCTTCTCCTCGACCGTCGACGCGCGGGATCGAGGCATCTCGATAATCCATCAGGAGTTGAGTCTCGCGCCCAATCTGAGTGTGCGCGACAATATTTTCATGGGCCGTGAGTTGCGGGGCGCGACCGGCCTCGACTTCGCGGAGGAGGCTCGTCAGACGCGGATGCTGATGGCCGATCTCGAGGAAGACATCGATCCGATGACCTTGGTGCAGGATCTGCGCCTGGGCCAGCAGCAGATCGTCGAGATCGCACGCGCGCTCTCCGTCGATTCACGCATCCTGATCATGGACGAGCCTACCTCCGCATTGAGCGCGACCGAGGTGGAGGTGCTGTTCAAGGTGATCCGGGACCTGACCGCCCGCGGTGTTTCGATCGTGTACATCTCCCATCACCTCGAAGAAGCGCTGCAGATCACCGACCACGCGGTGGTGCTGCGCGACGGAACGATCACGGCCACGGCCAAAGCGAAGAACATCGATCTCGAATGGATCGTCCGTAACATGGTGGGCGAGAACTTCGACCTGGGATCGCCGCCCACGGGATACGCATTCGGCGACATTGCCCTGTCAATCGACGATGTGAGCGTCGCCGATGTTTCGAGTTCGGACCGCCTGGTCGTCCACCGGCTGTCGCTCGATGTCCGCGCGGGCGAGATCGTCTGCATTTACGGGCTGATGGGCGCCGGGCGCACGGAATTGCTGGAGTGCGTCGCCGGACGCTTGCCGGTGACGGGCGGCCGGGTCTTGCTGGAGGGCGACGACATCTCCCGCCTCAGCATTGCGGAGCGGATAATCAGGGGGCTTGTGCTGGTGCCTGAGGACCGCCAACGCGACGGGCTGGTCCAGACGATGACCGTGGGGGCAAATCTGTCGCTCGCCAGCATTGGCGCCTTCGTCAAGGGGATGCTGCTTTCGCGGTCGCGGGAGCGGTCGCTGATCGACGGAACCATTCGCGATGTGCGCGTCAAGACGGCGGGCGCAGGCGCGCCCATCGGATCGCTGTCCGGCGGCAATCAGCAGAAGGTCGTCATCGGCAAGATGCTGACCACCGACCCTAAGGTCATGCTGCTGGACGAGCCCAGTCGCGGGATCGATGTCGGTGCCAAGGCGGAGGTGTTCCGGCTGCTCGGCGAGCGGGCCGCGCAGGGGCTCGCGGTCGTGTTCTCGACCTCGGAAGTCGCCGAGTGCCTTGGTATCGCGCACCGGATCATCGTCATGCGCCGAGGCAGGATTTCGGCTCAGTTCGGCGCCGACGTCACGAAAGAGCAGATCATGGCCGCCTCGGGCGAGGCCGTGCTCGTCTGATCATGAAGAATACAGGAGCCAGACCGTGACCAACGCCAGTCAGAATCGTAGCCGCTCCGGCCCGAGGACATCGAGCGGTGGCTTCAGTGTGGCCAAACTGTTGCTGGAGGGCCGGGCGTTTCTCGCGCTGATGGTGATCATCTTCGTCTTCTCGATGCTGTCGCCCTATTACTTCTCGTTGGGCAATTTCCTCACCATGGCGTCGCATGTCGCCATCTTTGGCATCCTCGCGGTCGGCATGCTGCTGGTCATCCTCAATGGCGGCATCGACCTGTCGGTGGGGTCGACGCTTGGGCTGTCGGGGGTCATCGCCGGATTCCTGATGCAGGGCGTGCAGTTGCAAATGCTCGGCGTCGTGCTGTTTCCCCCCGTCTGGGTGGTCGTGGTGCTGGTGTGCGTGCTCGGCGCACTGGTCGGTCTGGTCAACGGCGTCCTTATCGCCTGGTTGAAGGTGCCGGCCTTCGTTGCCACACTGGGCATGCTCTATGTGGTGCGCGGCGCCGCGCTGCTGATGACAAACGGCCTCACATATAATGATCTCGGCGGCAAGCCGGAGCTGGGCAATACCGGCTTCGACTGGCTGGGCTTCAACCGCCTGTTCGGTATCCCTATCGGTGTGCTGGTCATGGTGGTCATCGCGATCATCGGCAGCATCATCCTCAATCGCACGGCCTTCGGCCGGTGGCTGTATGCCTCCGGCGGCAACGAGCGCGCCGCGGAACTGTCCGGCGTGCCAGTGAAAAAAGTGCAGGTGTCGGTGTATATGCTGTCCGGCATCTGCGCCTCGGTAGCCGGCCTCATCCTGTCCTCGGAACTGACCTCGGCAGGGCCGACCGCCGGCAACTCCTACGAGCTGACCGCCATTGCGGCCGTCGTCATCGGCGGCGCGGCACTCACCGGTGGTCGAGGCAATATCCGCGGCACGCTGGTCGGGGCCTTCGTCATCGGCTTCCTATCCGATGGCCTCGTGATCATTGGCGTGTCCGCCTACTGGCAAACAGTGTTCACCGGCGCGGTCATCGTGTTGGCGGTGCTGCTCAACGCCATTCAGTATCGCCGTCGCGTCAAGCTCCCGGGCTCGACCGGCGGCCCTTCGACTTCTCCGCAACAAGCCGGCAAGGCCCGAACGGCCGATCCCGCTCACGAGAAGATTGCCGGTTGACCGGTACCATCGCTAACCAAGGAGGAAATTTCATGTATGGCAAGGCAAGAATTCTAATGCTCACGGCCTTTGCGCTGGCCGCTCCGGTCCTCGCAGGGTCGGTAAGCGCAGCGTCGGCCGAAGGCCTCATTTCGATCATCGTCATCGATCCCGCCAACCCGTACTGGCTCACCGAAGGCAATGTGGCCAAGGCCGAGGCCGAAAAACTCGGCTACACCGCGACTGTCGGCGCATCGAAAGCCGACACGAACACGGAAAGCAGACTGATCGACACCGCAATCACCAACAAATCCGTGGCGATCATCCTCGATCCTGCCGACGCCAGCGGATCCATCGGCGCCGTCAAGAAGGCGATTGCCGCGAACATCCCGGTCTTCCTGGTCAACGCCGAGATCAATCAGGAGGGTCTGGCCAAGGCGCAGCTCGTTTCCAACAACGCACAGGGCGCCGCTCTGGGGGCACAGCAATGGGTGACGAACATCGGCGAGAAGGGCAACTACGTCGAACTGTTGGGCGCCCCGTCCGACAACAACGCCGCCACCCGGTCAAACGGATACGAGACCGTGATCAGCCAGTATCCGGACCTCAAGAAGGCCGGCTCGGAGGTCGCCAACTGGGACCGCACCCAGGGCCACGACAAGATGCAGAGCCTGCTGCAGGCCCATCCCGATATCATCGGCGTGACGAGCGGCAATGACGAGATGGCGCTTGGCGCGATCGCCGCGCTGAAGGAAGCCGGAAAGCTGTCGAGCATTAAGGTCGGCGGCTTCGATGGCTCTCCGGACGCTGTCGCCGCGATCAAGGCGGGCGACTTGCAGTACACCGTGCTCCAGCCGGTGGCCGCCTACTCGGCGAAGGCCGTACAACAGGCCGACTCGTTCATAAAGACCGGCAAAACCGGCGCGCCGACCGAGAAGCAGCTGTTTGACTGCCTTCTCATCACCAAGGACAACGTCGACAAATACACGGCTCCCTTCACGCTCTCGGAGTAAAAAACGAAGGGGGAGTGTCCCGCGGGACACTCCTCGCCTGACCCTCGTTGATCGGGCCGACGCACCACATGTCTGTTACGCTAAAACTGAAACACAGGCCGTGACCTGAATCCGCGCTGGTGGCTCTATGGAGCGGCTGATGTGGCCCACCGCATGTCGTTGAAACGCCACCCGTGCGGATCCATATACGCATTGCGTCGGATGTTTTCCTCCCATTGCGTCCGGCGCGTTCCCCTCTGGAGGTTTTGAACCTTCATGCCTGGCCGGACTTTAACAGTCCGGCCTTTTTTCTATTGGTCCTGTGAAGCTGCGCTGCCGCGAGCGAGTTGTAGAACGGCCGTAGGTCAGACCATCCACGACCGGCAGGCCGAGGTGCTGGCAGCGCACGGGATTTTCGTCACACTCGACAGCGGCCTAGCAGTAGGGTGCTGCAACGGAAGCTGCCATTTTGTCGGGAAATCCACTAGGCTCGCTTGGTTTTGCGAGACGGCGAGAGATGCCCGACCTGAAACAGATGCCCGATATAAAACAAATGAGATTGCTCGGCATCGTGGCCGCGACGGCGATCGGTCTGTATGTCTGCTATCTCTTGGCGTTGCCTTTTTTGCCCGCATTGACCTGGGCGGTGGTGTTGGCAATCATCCTGTATCCGGCTCATCGACAGGTCGAGGAAAGGCTCAGGAACAAAAACCTGGCTGCACTGATGTCGGTCAGCATCGCGGCGGTTGCAGTCGGCCTGCCGCTCATCTTCGTGGCACAGCAGCTTGTTCGCGAGGCGGTAAACGGAGCCACCTATATGGAGGAGGTCATCCGGGGTTGGAACACAGATGCCTTCGTGTCGGGCTATCCCAGGCTTTCGGCGGTTGCCCAGTGGATTGAGAACCAACTCGATCCGGCCGGCACGGTCGCCGCATTTGTACAATGGCTGACGGCACAAAGCACATCGCTGTTGCGCGGCTCGATCAATCAGGCCGTGATGTTCGTTCTGACATTTTATCTGCTGTTCTATTTTCTGCGGGACCGTGAATCCGCCCTGCGGGGGATCGAGCGTCTCTCGCCCCTGCGTACCGCGGAGACGGCATACATGCTGTCCCGCCTTGCCGAGACGGTACATGCGATCCTGATAGGCACCGTGCTTGTCGCCGCTGTGCAGGGGACGCTGGGCGGCCTGATGTTCTGGTGGCTCGGCCTGCCCACTCCGGTCTTCTGGGGCTTGGCAATGGGACTGCTTGCCATCGTGCCGGTGCTCGGCGCATTCGTGATCTGGGTGCCGGCAGCGATCTATCTCGCGCTGGAGGGGGCTTGGGCGAGCGCGGCGATCCTGACCGTCTGGGGCGGCGTGGTCGTCGCCGGCATCGACAATCTGCTCTATCCGATGCTTGTCGGGAACCGGCTGCGGCTCCACACGGTGGTGGCCTTTGTCGGTGCTGTCGGTGGCATCGTCCTGTTTGGAGCATCCGGGCTCGTCCTCGGCCCGGCGGTGATTGCGGTCACCGTCAGCCTCATTGACATCCTCAAGAAACGATTGAGCGACCAGCCCGAGGCGGAACTGACGCCAAAGCGCGACACAAAGCCATCACGTCAGTCCAGAGCCGCGCCTAGTCGTGAGTAAGCACCGCCACGCGCCACCAGTTCGGCGACCACCACGATGCGCATGAGCATTGTTCCAGCGTCAGCCTGTCCCGCCTTGCGATCACGACCAGCACGCCGACCGGCTCTGGCCGGACTGGTTCGGCCGTGCGCTCGACAGCGGCGGCAGCGGCGCGTCGAAGCTGGTCGATGCAGTTCCGGTCAAGTCCGATCCTGCTGGTGACGACGGCGAGTGCCGACAGGATGCATGCGCCGCGGCGGGCTCATTTTTCGCCGTCCAGATAGGCGTTGCTGTAATAGGCCGCGAAATCGGGTCGTTCGCCGACCGGGTTCCCATCGCCGTCGCGTAGGGCTCCGGCCTTGAACAGGTAGTCGCCGATAGCCTCCATCTTTGCGGGATCGATCGTGCCGATCGCGCCGGCGGGGCTTTGCAGATAGTGGCCGTCGACCAGCGCCTTCAGCGATGCCTCGATCAATGGACGGTCGGTCAGCATGTCGCTGTTTGCTGCTATCAGGATCTCAGCCGTTTCTTGCGGATGTTCGACGGCGAAGGCATAGCCGCGCCTGGTCGCGGCGATGAACGCGGTTGCCGTGTCCTTGTTCTTCTCGAGGTAGGCTCGGCTCGAGCCAATGAAATTGGTGTGTTGGTCGGGCACGCCGAAATCCGCGTAACGGAAGGCGCGCTGAGGCTTGTCGTCAAGCTCCGCTTTGATCCCCTCCCAAGTGTAGACTTCGAGCGTAAAATCGACTGCGCCATTGGCCAAGGCCTCATAGGCGGAGGTGCCCAGCGTCACTGTTTCGAATTTGCCCTCGCCGCCATCATGGCGGATGATGGTGCCGATCAGCGCATTCTCCCAGGCGCTGCCGAAACCGCCATAGGTCAGGCCGTCCAGATCCCTGGGGGACTGTATATCGGCGCGGTCGGCGTTGAACACCAGCCGGCCGGTTTCTGTCTGCATGATGGCGTAGGTGGCGACGAGGTCGGCGCCGGCCGTGCGTTGGGTGAACAATCCTATGGATCCCAGTATACCGAAATCGGCCACGCGGTTGGCGATCAGCGTACCGGCCGCAGTGTCGGTGTAGGGCAGGATCCGCATGTCGAGCCCGGCCTCGGCGTAGAAGCCTTTCGCTTGGGCGACATAGAGCCCGACATGATTTGTGTTCGGCGTCCAGTCTAGCGCGACGGTGACAGTCTGCTGGGCGGAGACGGACGTGACGGGTGCGAACCCGGCGATCAATGCGGCAGCGATGAAGAGGCGTCTGGAAAGCATGGTCATGTCCTTTGGGCGGGCTGTGGATCGAGCAGGGTATCGAGGATGTCGGCTTCGATGGCGCTGGCTTCCGACGAGGCAAGATCCTTGCGCGGGCGCGAAAGAGGTATGATGATTTCGCGCAGCACGCGGGCGGGGCGGGCGCTCAGCACATAGATGCGGTCGGACAGGAAGACCGCCTCGCGGACGTCGTGGGTGATCAGCAGGACGGTCCAGCGGTGTCGGTCCCACATCGTCTGAAGCCAGCGCTGCATGCCGGTGCGCGTGAGGGCGTCGAGTGCGCCGAACGGCTCGTCGAGCAACAGCATAGCGCGGTCCTGCACGACGGTACGCAACAGCGCGGCGCGCTGGCGCATTCCGCCCGAGAGCTGCGCCGGATACTTATGCTCGAAGCCCGCCAGGCCGAATTCGCCGAAGTACGGCGCCACCTTGTCGCGCGCCGCCTTGCGGGACATGCCCTGCACTTCCAGACCGAGCGCGGTGTTGTCGATAACCGTGCGCCAAGGCATCATGGCATCGTGCTGCGGCATGAAGGCAAACGGTCGGCGCGTGTCGGCCAGTGGCCGCCCGTCGAAGTCGACATCGCCGCCGGGGCCTCCGAGACCGCCCGTCAGCAAGCTGAAGATCGTGGACTTGCCGGCTCCGGAGGGGCCGAGGATTGAAACGAATTCGCCCGGCTCGATGTGCAGGGTGATGTCGGCAAGCACGTCGATGTCGCCAAAACGCTTCCTGACTTGGCGCAGCTCCAGCCGCCTGCTCATGATTTTCGTGCGCCATCGAGCCGCTCCCATGGCATGACGACGCGCTGGATCAGCACCGTAGCAGCAAACAGGGCTAGCGTGAGCAAGGCGCTGACCAGCACGGCCGCCAGCACGAGATCGGGCCGGAAATTGTTCTTGGCGTTGAGCATGTAGATGCCGAGCCCTTTGGCCGCACCGGCATATTCTGCGAAGATGGCGCCCACCACGGCATAGGTGATCGAGATGCGCAGTCCGGCGAAGAAATAGGGCAGCGAGGAGGGCAAGCGGGCCAGCAGGAAAATGCGCATGCGGGAAGCGCCCATCGAACTCAGAAGCGCCGAGATGTCCCGATCCGTCGAGTCATAACCCTGCACCAGCGCGACCAGCATGGGAAAGAAAGTCACGAGGGCGATCAGCGTGATCTTCGGCGTCAGTCCGAAGCCGAACCAGAGAACGACCAGCGGGGCGATCGCCACCAGCGGCAGGGTCTGGCTGATGATGAACACCGGGAACAGGGCACGGCGCAGCGGGTTGAAGAAGTCGATCAGCACCGAAAGGATGAAGGCAACGGCCAGCGAGCAGGCGAAGCCCGCCAATGTGGCGCTGATCGTCGGCACGGTGTTGTCGAGCAGCGCCTGGCGCTGCCGGATGGCCTGGGCGAGAACGCGTGACGGCGCGGGCAGCGTGGTGGGCGAGATGCCCGAGATGCGCGCATAGAGGTCCCAAGCCAAAACCAGCGTGCCAACCGATAGCAAGGCCGGTCCGACCTTGGCGAACAAGGCTGCGATTCGCGGCGCGGCGGAGAAAGGTTGAGACATGCGAGACTTGTCTGGTGCGAAAAGATCAGCGCAGGGTCGGGCTGTTGGCCGAAACCGTAAGCTCGATCGTGACATGGCCCTGGAGCGGGCCGACCGGCAGCGTCGAAATATCGTCTGTGCCTATGCGCAACCGATCGCGACAAGGGTCGAGCGCATCGAGCGCGGAGATGACGACACCGACGAAATCGCCGGTTGTCGGAGAAAGAGAAATCTGTGCGCCAGAAAACATCGCCCGCCTCGCTCCGCTGGTATTATCCAGATCAGCTCTAGGGTTTACGGGCTTGCAGCCCAGCTCTCAGCCCCCGACGATACGGAGCACCCCTGTGGATGCCGGCAATTAAACAGATATGGGGTGGAGCTGCAAGTCTGCGTCTGACCCTTGAAACCGCAGGTCAGGGGAGGTGCGGCTTGAGCGACTGGCGTGGTCTTTCGAGGACGGTCGATTAATGCGCGGCTTCAACTTAAGAGGGTGCCAACCCAGCATCCTATTCGAGATCGCCTCAATGTTCTGAGAAGCTAAATGACTTTGAAGATCTGAGGAAAGACGTCGATCGAGCGGACAGTTTCCCGTTCGTCGCCATTGTCGATGCCAGGCGTTTGGTGAATTGTGGAAGCATGAAGACATGAATTGCATTCGTTGTAGGCAGCGGGTTTCCTAATTTCGCCCATTACGACCGCGCTTTGTTGGAGAGCCAAATGCAAGAATTTATCCTTTTTGCGCTCGTAGGGTTTGTAGCTCAGGCTGTCGACGGGGCTCTCGGCATGGCCTACGGCGTGGTTTCCTCGACAACACTGCTGGGGTTTGGCGTGTCTCCCGCACACGCTTCGGCTTCAGTTCACGCGGCTGAGTTGTTTACCACTGCGGCCTCGGGTTCGGCTCACCTCTATCACCGCAATATCGACTGGAAACTTTTCTGGCGGCTGATGCCATTTGGCGTGCTCGGCGGCGTTCTCGGCGCTTTTGTGCTCACCTCGTTTGAGGGAGCGATCATGAAGCCATATGTGACCACATATCTGGCGCTTGTCGGAGCTTGGCTCCTGTTCCGTTCATTCCGGCGGATCCCGAGTAAGCCGGTCCCTGCAGGCGCGGTACCTCCTCTTGGACTTGGTGGTGGATTTCTCGATGCGGCAGGGGGTGGTGGATGGGGACCCATCGTAACGACAGGCCTTCTCGGTTTTGGCGGGACGCCCCGCTACGTTATTGGTACGGTAAATGCGAGCGAGTTCCTCATCACGCTCTCGGTGTCTCTGACCTTCTTGTTTGCATTACTAACGGGCCATTGGGCGGAGGCAGGAGAGCTAACGGAAAATCTACTCTCTGTCGCCGGCTTGATTCTTGGCGGCGTCGTCGCAGCGCCGATGGCCGGTTGGGTAGTGAAGTCAATCGCAGAAAAGACGCTTCTCAGGCTCGTTGGTATTCTCATCATACTGCTTGCAGGCTGGCAAACCGCGCAACTCTTCGAATTGGTGTAAACTGAAGACACATCGAACAGGTTGTCGGCGTCGCTTCCCTGGCGGCTGTGCGGGAGACAAAAAACTCAATTGCCAAATGGAACGAAGAGACCCCTTTGTTGTTTGGCTTGCTTGGACAACCGGAGGCCGAGTCGATGAGAAGATTGGTTGCAACAACAGGGTTGGCGCTGGCGGTCGCGATGCCTGCAGCGGCCCAGGACACCGCGACCGCGAAAGCCGAATTCGTCAACATGGCCGGCGAGAAGAATGGCACGGCCACGCTGACCGAGACGGCGCAGGGCGTGCTGATAGCGTTGGAGGTAACAGGACTGCCTCCGGGCGAGTGGGTCGCGTTCCATGTTCATGAAACCGGAAAGTGCGACCATCAGACCGGCCATGACTCGGCCGGTGGGCACTTCAATCCGACGAATGCCGAACATGGATACCTCACTGGAAAAGGCCCGCACGCGGGCGATATGCCAAATCAGCGGGTCGGCGCCGACGGCGTTTTGCGTGCCCAGGCTTTCAACGGCATGGTCAAGCTGGATGGTGGAGAAACGGCGATACGAGGCAAGGCATTGATGATCCACGGCGGACAGGACGACTACAAAAGCCAGCCTGCCGGTGATGCCGGAAATCGTCAGGCCTGCGCCGTGATCGAGTGAAAACCCCAAGATGATTAGAGACCTGTCCGACATATGATCGGACCGGCTTTCAGCCTCAGCGGCCAGGTAGTGGTACGTCGTCGGAGCCTCTGGCACGAGGATAAGCCAGACGGTAAGTTCGTGCGCCTGCAGAGAAATTGACGACGCACCCATCGCGCCGAAGCTGGCCTTTCATTTTGCGACTGCCGGATGATTGCATGAACGATACTTCTCCTATGGGCCTGCCCTCCAAGGGTTTTGTCCAGTCAGCCATTTCCGCCCGCGGCCTGGTCAAGACGTTCGGCAAGCTGCGCGCCGTCGATGGTGTCGATCTCGATGTGCCGCGCGGCATGATTTTCGCCATCCTGGGTCCGAACGGTGCCGGCAAGACAACGCTGATGCGCATGCTCGCGACGCTGTCGCGCCCCGACGCCGGCTCTGCGACCGTGATGGGGCACGATCTCGTGCAGGCCCCGCATGCGGTCCGTGCGGCAATCGCGATGACCGGGCAGTTCGCTTCGCTCGACGAGGACTTGACGGGCCGGGAGAACCTCGTCCTGCTCGCCCGACTCTGGGGTTTTCGCGGTCGCGCCGCGAAAACCCGTTCGGACGACCTGCTCGCGGCTTTCGGCTTGTCCGAAGCGGCGACGAAGCAGGTGAGGGATTATTCGGGTGGCATGCGAAGGCGGCTCGACATAGCCGCCTCGCTGGTCGTCACGCCGGGCGTGCTGTTCCTCGACGAGCCGACTACAGGCCTCGATCCGAACGCCCGCAAGGATGTCTGGGGCATGATCCGCGGCCTCGCCGAGGCCGGCGTCACCATCCTGCTCACCACGCAATATCTCGAAGAGGCCGATCAACTTGCAGCGCGTATCGCCGTCATCGACTACGGCAGGAAGATCGCCGAGGGTACCAGCCGCGAACTGAAGGCGGCCACCGGCTCCGGCTTTCTCCATGTCGCGCTCGCCGATGTTGCACGGGCGGACCAAGCGGCGACCATTCTGGAACGCCGGCTGGAACATCCTGTCCAACGCAGCGCCGAAGGCGCTGAGCTCTCCGTCCTTGCCGGCACAGCGAAGGCCGCCAATGAGGCGCTGGCCGATCTGGTCGCCGCCGGCATCGAGCTGTCGGATTTCTCCATGGGCCAACCCAGCCTCGAGGAGGTCTTCTTCGCGCTGACGGGCCAGCCGGGCCTCGGTGAAAGCCGGAAGGCAGGTGACAAGCCATGATCGACACGACATCCCTGCAGCGGCTGCAAAGCGTCGCCCGACCTAGGACCCCATCAGCCCTTTCCAACGCGCTGGTCTTCGGGTGGCGCGCGGTGCTGAAATTCAAGCATGTGCCGGAGCAACTCTTCGATCTGGTGATGACTCCGATCATGTTCACCCTGCTCTTCACCTTCGTCTTCGGCGGCGCGCTCGCCGGTTCGCCTGGCGAGTACCTGCAATTCTTCTTACCCGGCATCCTGGTTCAGACCGTGGTGTTCAACGCAGTCTATTCGGGCATGGGTTTGTCGACCGACCTCGGCAAGGGCTTATTCGACCGCTTCCGATCGCTGCCGATCTGGTCGCTGTCTCCGTTCGCCGGCCTGATGGTGGGTGACATCCTGCGCCATTTGATTGCCGCCTCGATCATTCTCACCATCGGGCTGATCCTCGGCTACCGGCCTGAGGCAGGCATCCTCGGCGTGCTTGCCGCCTTCGCCATGCTGATCGCCATCGGGTTCGGCATGGGCTGGGTATTCATCGTGCTCGGCCTGCTGATCCGCACGCCAACCACGGTGATGACGCTCGGCTTTACCTTCCTGTTCCCGCTCGTTTTCGCCTCAAACATCATGGTCGACCCCGGCACCATGCCGGACTGGCTGCGGGCCATCGTCGAAGTCAACCCAGTGTCGCTGATGACGACGGCGCTGCGCGGGCTGATGGCTGGCGGGGCGACGCTCGGTCAGGTCGTCCTCGCCCTGATCGCGCCGGTGGCGCTGACCGCCATCCTGGCGCCGACGACACTATGGCTGTATCTCAGAAGGTGAGAGGAGCCAAACGGTCGCAGTCCTGATCGCCTGAGCGTCAACAATGCGCCCGGATGGACCTGCGCTTCTTAAAAGTCGACACGGGGCGTGTCTTGCATCTGGCGCTCGAACAGGAGCCAGAACGGCGATCCACGGGTTTCGGCATACCAATGTTCGAAACCCGCCAGGGTCTCAGGAATGTCATTGGCGGATTCCTCTTCCTCCGACGCCCGGAATATCGCCAGCACAACCTGGCCGAAACGCGCGATCACCTCCGAGCGCGCTTCGCTGTCGGAATTCCAGCCGAGTCGCGTGCGCAGCGTGGCGAAGGCGCTGGCGACGGCTATCTCCTCACTGTCGGCCGATGCCATGGCCTCGGCGATCGCCTGCATGAGATTGAGCCGCCTGAAGGCGAAGGCGCGCTCTTGTTCGAGCGCCGCGATCCGGACTGCAGCTTCCCGTCGGAAACGGCCTTCCGCGACTTTGGCGGCCTCGGCCGCTGTCTTGAGCTCAACGAGAAAGCGGGTTGTCACCGTCATCGCGCCTTTGCGAGAGTGGCGGAAGAGAGTGGGAGTCGAACCCACCAAGGACCGGCTCGCGGCCCCTCCCGGATTTGAAGTCCGGACGCCCCACCGGGGACGATGCTCCTCCAGAAACTTCCGCTATTGCCGGCTCACTATCGGCCGGTGAGCGAAACAGATCCCGTCGATGCCTGTTGACGAGCCGCAGGTCGCCGCGTCGCAAAGTGACGCCATGCCTATCGAGAAATTCAAGGATCTGGATGGCAACCTTGCGCCCGCTGCCTGCACGATCGCGAAACTGGGCGGCGTTAAACCGCCCGCCCGGCTCGGCCGCCGTCAGGTCGTCGACGATTTCGACAATCCCGGCCAATGCCGGGCGCAGGAAGAAATGATCATGGGCGACTTCGTATACTCTCCCGATGCGGCCGGTAAGTTTCAGGATCCGGCGGATTTCCGTTTCCGGCTTCGCCAACATATCGGCTACATCGCGGACCCTCGGCGGATGATATCGCGTCGAGCCGCCGATGAGCCGCTCGATTTGCAGCCACAGCGTTTCGTCCTGCGGTGTCAGACGGACCTCATGGCCGGGCAGCCGCACCCAGGCGCCGTCAAGGGCGAGCTTGCCGGCGCGCGCCAGCATTCGCAGAGCGGCTGCAAACATCGGCGCCGGAAGTCGTGGGTCAAGCTGAAGGCGCAATCTCTCCATGCCGATTCCCGGCAGATCCGGATTGTCCGCGTGAAAGGTCTTCAAGTTCGCGGCCAGACCGAGCCTGAATTGCATCCAGCATGCCGGCGAGAGAACGAACAGCGTTTTCCTGACGGGAATGCAGACCAATCCGAGGCTGTCGACCAGTCTCTGCGTCTCGTCGCTGCCGAGCGCCCGGTCGCGCGCGAATGAGCCAAGGTCAAGGTAATGGGGCGGCGTGTCGAGCAGTGCGGTGACAGCAGCGTCGGGATCCGGGACGGCATATGCTTCGATCTGGATAAGCCGTTCCGGCGTGCGGCGCTTCCGGCTCGGCGCCCGCAGATCGATCAGGCGTCCGCCGCCGATGGTCCGCTGCGCCGAGGTGTCGCGCACAACATAGGGGTCGCCAGCGGCAGCCGCGATCGGATTGTCCAGCACCAATTGAACCTTGGCGACGCCGCCGGGTCTGACCGGCTCGTCACTGAGAAGCACGACCCTTGCCCCAACCTCGGCCGCAGCGTGGTGGAGGCGTACCGGGAACCACTGGCCGATCGGCCTAGGCTCTCCTGGCAAGACGCGCAGCCTTGCGTCGATCCGACCCGTCGGCGCGTGAAGTTCCGGGTCGAGTATGATGTCGCCGCGCCCGATCGCCTCCTTGCCGATGCCGTCACCAGCCAGGTTGAGCGCGCAACGGTCTCCTGCCCGCCCGCGCTCAGCCAGCCTGTTCTGGGCGTGGATCGAGCGAACACGCGCCGCCAGGCCCGACGGGCTAACGACAAGGTGGTCGCCGACGCCGACTGATCCTGAAAGGACCGTGCCGGTCACGACAGTGCCGATGCCGTGCAGCGTGAAGCATCGGTCGACCGCCAATCTGAATCGTCCAGAGGATGCGCGGCCGGCAAAGCGCGACGCCTCCTCAAACAAGAAATGCCGCAGATCGTCGATACCGTCACCGCTGACGGCCGAGGTGGGCATTATGTTTGCTTCGGCAAGTGCTGTATCGGCAAGCGCGGCACGGATGTCCGCTTGAACGGCGGCGCGCCGTGCGGGCGCGATCAGATCGGATTTGGCCAGCACGACCGCGCCGCGCCTGATGCCGAGCAGATCGATGATTGCCAGATGTTCGCGCGTCTGCGGCATGATCCCGTCGTCGGCGGCAATGACCAATAGCACGAAATCGATGCCACTGGCGCCGGCGAGCATCGTATGCACGAACCGTTCGTGCCCCGGAACATCGATGAAGCCGATGACGTCCCCGTTCGGTGCCGGCAGGTAGGCAAAGCCGAGATCGATGGTCATGCCCCGCGCCTTTTCCTCCTGCAGGCGGTCGGTGTCGACGCCGGTCAGCGCACGCACCAGCGCGGTCTTGCCATGGTCGACATGGCCCGCCGTGCCGACGATCATGATCCGTCCCCCGTCAATGATGCCGCGGCACGATTTTCGGCCTCGGCGGTCTCGTCAGGGGTGAGGCCGGCACGCGCGGCCGGCAGATACCGCTCGGCGAGCGAGCTGCCTGCTGCGTTCGCGCGCAGAAGCCAGGCATATGCCTCGACCGCGTCGGCCTCGACACCCGCTCCCAAGTGACAGGCGGCGCCAAGCATGGCCTGCCCGTCCGCATCCCCGCGCACGGCAGCCCGACGCCACCAGCGGACTGCCTCAGCGGGATCGCGCGGCACACCGAGCGCATTGTGATGGATCATGCCGAGCCGTGTCATGGCCGACGCTATTCCCTGCTCGGCGGCGGCAGTCGCCCAGCGCCGTGCCTCTGCTGGGTCGGGATCGAACACCTCGCCTTCGAGCAGCATCCAGCTCAGCATGTCCTGCGCCGGTCCGTCGCCTTGCTCCGCGGCTGCTCGGTAGAGCTCGGCTGCGCGGCCGTAGTCCTGCGCGACGCCCTCGCCGCGGAAATAGAGCGACGCCAGGTTCCGCCGCCCGACGGCATCGCCGGCCTCGGCCGAAAGCGCCAGCCAGCGGAAGGCGAGGTCGCAGTCCCGGTCGACGCCAAGCCCTTCTGCGAAGCAGGCGCCGATATTGTTCTGCGCACGCGCGACCCCACCATGAGCGAGCGGCTCCCATATGCTCAAGGCGACCGCATAATCGCTGCGCCTGGCCGCTTCCAAGGCGTTTGCCAGACGTTCGGCGACCGGCACGTCAGCCGGCCGGGGCACGTCAGCCGGCCGGGGCACTTCGGCCGGCCGGCGCGCGAGGCTCTCAAACCAGCGCATCGGCTCCTCCAGAATCGAAGCCGGCGAGGTTTGCACAGAACCCCGCTTCGTCTTCGAGGCAGCGCAGATCGAACACAAGCGCCCGGTCCTCGATGCGCCCGATCACGGGAACGCGCAGCCCGCGCAATGCCGCTGCAAGCGCTCCCAGCGACTTCCCGCCGCCGGACTTTACCCGTACAACAAGACCGGCGCTGGGTATCGTCTCAAGCGGCAGGGCACCCGAACCGACCTGACTGCGGCATTCCACAGTCTCCACCACGAATGCCTCACCCAGAGCATTGGCAACCATGGGGGCAAGGCGCTCCGCCTGGGTTGCGATCTCGGCCGAGGGGCGCGTCAGCAATCTCAGCGTCGGCAGTCTCTCCGCCAGGCGATCAGGGTCGCGATAGAGCTTCAACGTCGCCTCCAGCGCGGCGAGCCGAAGCTTGTCGACGCGGAGCGCCCGCTTCATCGGATTGCGGCTGATCGCGGCCAGCAGAGCCTTGCTGCCGACGATAAAGCCCGCCTGGGGTCCGCCGAGCAGCTTGTCGCCGGAAAAGGTGACCAGATCCGCGCCGTCGGCAATCGCCTCGCGCACGGTTGGTTCATGCTTGAGGCCATAGGCAGCAAGATCGAAAAGCGTGCCGGAGCCGAGGTCGTGGACCAGGGGCACGTCCTGCGCCTTGGCAATGGAAGCCAGTTCGCGCGCGCCCACCTCAGCCGTGAACCCCTCGACCCGGTAGTTCGAGGTGTGCACCTTGAGGACCAACCCGGTCTTCCGGCCGAGCGTCGCGACATAGTCCTTCGGATGCGTGCGGTTGGTGGTTCCGACCTCGACCACCTTGGCGCCGGCGCGGGCCATAATCTCGGGCATCCTGAACGAGCCGCCGATCTCGATCAATTCGCCGCGCGAGACGATCGCCTCGCGGCCGAGCGCCAGCGTGTTGAGGACAAGAAGGACAGCGGCCGCATTGTTGTTGACCACAGTTGCGTCTTCCGCTCCCGTCAGTTCGCAAACGAGCGAACGCAGATGATCATCCCGCTCGCCGCGCTTGCCTGTCTCGAGGTCGAACTCGAGAGCGACCGCTTCGCACATTGCAGAGCGCACCGCCTCGATCGCCTCCTCAGCCAGCGGCGCCCGGCCGAGATTGGTGTGCAGCACCGTGCCGGTCAGGTTGAAAACCGGTCGCAGGGAAGGGCGCTCTGCAACCTTGAGTTGTTCAACCGCGTCGGCGGCGACGTCGCCGGGCTGCGGCACTGCTGCTCCGCCGAGGCAGGCCTCCCGCGCTGCGGCAAGTGCCGCGCGGACAGCCGCCGTCGCGACTTGCCGGCCGAAGCGCTGGATCGCCGTGGATCCGAGCGGCGTCTTCAATATCTCATCGACCGATGGAAGATCACGCAGGCGACGTGCAGGCAAAGCGGTCATCGCGTCCTCAGTATCCGACAAGGAATGGGTTGAACGACCCGCGACGGTAGCCGCTCTCGCGGACGAGCAGGTCCAAGCCGAGTGTCGCCACGTCATCGGCAACCGGATCGAGGGTCGGATCCTTGTGCTGATGCAGGATTTTCACATAGCAGCCACATGAATCGCAGGTCTCGGCCTTTACAGTGCCGGGTCCGCCTTCGACTTCCACATAGCCTATTCCCTTGGTCGAGCCGCACAGGGTGCATTTGATGCGGACATAATTCCAGAGCGTGCCGCAGAGCGAGCATGCACAGAACCTTGCCCCGTGGGAGCCATGCCAACCGACGATCATCGAGGACACCGGCGGCCCGCCGCAGACGGGGCATGCGCCGTCACCTACCGGGACCAGCGTGGAGGCGTCGAGGCAAGCGGCAAGACGCGCGAAATGAAGCTGCAGCGCTGCCGCGACATAAACATGCTCGGCCAATGCGTCAGCCGCAATTGCATCGGCGAGCACGTTGCGCACCAAGGCATCGCGCTCTGGAGGCGTCGCCAGCTTCAGTCGGTCGAGCGCGTCTGCCGCGGCCCGAGGCTTCTCGATGGCCGAAGCCGCCAGCACCAAGCGGTCGAGCGTCTCGAAGAACGCCCCGGAGGCGAACCTGTCACGATCGAGTGGAGGCATCCCGAAAGCGTGCGCCCGTTCACGCACCTCCGTTTCCGGCAGATCCGGATCGGACAGGCCGTCCTGTATGCCGTGCTGGACATCGGCGAGAGCCGCGAGAAAGCGGAGATAAGGACCGAGTTCATCGATTTCGGCCAGCGCATTCAACCGCTGCGCGCGTCGAACGAAAAGACGCGTCGGATCAGGCAGACGGACGTAAGGCGGCGCCGAGACTTCACCGATGGCGGTGGGATCGATATCCGACGGAACGATCTGCTTTGGCATACTCACCTCACGAACCACACGGGCCACGTGGTTGGCTGACTAAGCGCGTCGCGTCTGAAGGGAATCATGCGACGCGCTTAAGTTTTTGCTTCTATGCATGTCGTTGTCCAAAAACCGCTGCGTACTTTTGGGCGACATGCATTAGCGCCCGCTCATTCGGCGGGCTTCGATCCCGATCTTCCGCCCGGTTTCGTAACAAGTTCCCGCAACCATTTGCGATGATGCCGCCAGGCCCAGCCGCCCGTCACCGAACCGCGTATCATGGCGGGAATCGTGCCTCGCACCCAGAGGGCGGAATAGGCGTGGATGATCCAAACGCCGATCATCGCAACGGCGGCGATGGCATGAATGAGGAGCGCCATCCGCTGTTGACCGACCGTCGTGTAGGCGGAGAAATACTGATCCCAGATGACCAGGCCACTCGATATCAGGATGATGATCAAGACCGACATGGCCCAGAATACGAATTTCTGGCCGGCATTATACTTGCCGACTTCCGGCACGTTCTCCTCGTGATTGGCCAGCACGTCGCGAAAGCGCGTGAGCCAGGCCCCATCTTCGCGCTTCCACAGATTCGCCTTCCAGAACCGGATGAAAAGCCCGAAGAAGCTGAAGAAGAGAACGACGCCGATCCACGGATGGATGAAGCGCGCGAACTGGCCACCACCGAACAGTCCTGACAGAAAGAAAAGGCTCGGGTGAAACAGCGCGAGGCCGGACAGGGCAAGCAGGATCAAGCTCGCCGCCGTGATCCAGTGATTTATCCGCGCGCCCACCGTATACCGGTCCACCGTGACGGGCTTGCCCGGATGTACTTTACCAGGTTCGACATCATGCGCTGTCATGGCGGTCACTCCGCACTAGCCGTTCGGCATTCTCCTCATCCGTGTCCGAAACCCTGTTCGGCCCCATCACCAGATGGTGGAGAAGGCCGACGCCGGCCGCGACCCCAAGCACGGTCAGGCCGGCATATTTGGTGATGCCCTTCCACGCCTCCACGAGAGGACTGATCCTAGGCTCCTTCGGCAGGCCGGAATAGAGTTCGGGCTGATCGGCGTGATGCAGCACGTACATCACGTGCGTTCCGCCGACACCTGGCGGATCGTAGAGGCCGGCATTGGCATAGCCGCGCGCCTTCAGGTCGGTAATGCGGCCCTCGGCATGCTGCTTCATCTCTTCCTTTGTGCCGAAGACGATTGCCTGGGTCGGACAGGCCTTGGCGCAGGCTGGACCCTGGCCGACGGCGACGCGGTCCGAGCAGAGGGTACATTTGTAGGCCGTATGGTCGACGCGGGATATGCGCGGGATGTTGAAGGGGCACCCCTTGATACAATAGCCGCAGCCGATGCAGTTCTCGTGGACGAAATCGACGATGCCGTTGGAATATTGAACGATAGCGCCCGGCGCCGGACAGGCCTTGAGGCAGCCCGGATCTTCGCAGTGCATGCAGCCATCCTTCCGGATCAGCCACTCGAGATTGTTCGTCTCTGGGTTCTCCCACTCGCTGAAGCGCATAAGCGTGAACATGTCCGGCGTCAGGTCGGGCGGATTCTCGTATACGCCGGCGTTGACGCCGATCTCCGGATGCGTGTCATTCCACTCGATGCAGGCTGTCTGGCAGGCCTTGCAGCCGATGCATTTCGAAACGTCGATGAGCTTGGCCACCTCTGTCAGCCGCTCGGCCGGCGCGGGTACCGTTGAGGCGGAGCGGCGGACGAGATCCTTCTCCGAGAAGCGGGGCGTCACGTCCGTTACCGAGGGATTGGCAATTGGAGGAAACATCGCCGCCTCCCTATGCTACCGGCCCGGAGACGGGCTCGATATTGACTAGAAACGCCTTGTATTCGGGCGTCTCGATGTTGGCGTCGCCGACATAGGGCGTCAGCATGTTCGGGCCGAATCCCTTCTTTGCCGCTCCGGTGAAGCCCCAGTGCAGTGGAATGCCGACGATGTGGACGGTCTTGCCGTCGCAGGTCAGCGGCTTGATCCGCTTCGTTACCATCGCCTTCGCCGTGACAGAGCCGCGCTTGGACCAAACGCGCACCCAACCGTCCTTGGCGATACCTTTTTCGGCCGCAAGCTGTTCCGATATCTCCACAAAGAACTCCGGCTGCATCACAGCGTTGACGATGACGTGCTTGGTCCAGAAGTGGAAATGCTCGGTCAGGCGGTAGGAGGTCGCCGCATAGGGGAACTCCGCCGAGGCCGGCTCGGCGAACTGCCTGAAATCCCCTTCGAATACCCGCGCTGCCGGGTTGCCCCGGACGTTGGGCGCGACCGGATTGATGATCGGCGATTCGAACGGCTCGTAGTGCGCCGGGAAAGGTCCGTCCCGCATCATTCCCCGGGTGAAGAGGCGCGACACGCCTTCCGGATTCATGATGAACGGGCCGACCTCGCCGGGCTTCGCTGTCGGCGCGATGTCCGGGACGTCATAACCCGACCATTTCGCCCCGTCCCACTCGATCACCTTGCGGTCGGGATCCCAGGCCTTGCCGTTCAAATCGGCCGACGCCCTGTTGTAGAGGATGCGGCGATTGGCAGGCCACGAGAACGCCCACTTCAGGTAGGCGCCGGTCTCGTCGGGATCGTCAGTATCCCGACGGGCCATGTTGTTGCCCTTCTCGTTGAAGCAGCCGGAATAGATCCAGCAGCCGCAGGATGTGGAGCCGTCGTCGCGCAGCGCGGCGAAGCCCGGCAACAGTTTTCCGGCCTCGGCAAGCACCTTGGTCGGATCGGCCGTGTCCGTCACCGTCGCGAGCGCTCGGCCATTGATCTCCTGAGCGATTTCCTCGGCCGTCGGATCGCCCGGATCGGCATAGGGCCAATGGAGATTGAGGATCGGATCGGGGAAGGCGCCGCCTTCCTTGCGATAGAGTTCCTTCAGGCGAAGATGGATCTGCGCCATGATCCAGGTGTCGCGCTTGGCCTCGCCCGGCGGCGTGCCGCCGGCCCAGTGCCACTGCAGCCAGCGCCCCGAATTGGTAAGGGAGCCGTCGTCTTCGGCAAAGCACGTCGACGGCAGTTCGATCACTTCGGTCTGGATCGCCGACGGATCGACGTCATTGTGCGCGCCGTGGTTCTCCCAAAACCGCGCCGTCTCGGTAGCCAACGGGTCCATGACGACCAGGAGCTTGAGCTTGGAGAGCGAGGCCGTGATCTTCTGCTTGTTGGGGAACGCTTGCAGCGCGTTGAAGCCTTGGCAAAGATACAGGTTGATCTTGCCCTGGTGCATCATATCGAAGGCGCGCAGCACGTCGTAGCCGGGCACGTCGAGCTTCGGCAGGTAGTCGTAGGCAAAGTCATTTTCCGGGGTTGCCGCCGAGCCGTACATGGCCTTCTGGAAACTGACGAAGAACTTCCTGTAGTTCTGCCAGTAGCTCATCTGGTTCGGCCTGAGCGGCTTGAAACCGCGGGTCGACATATAGGCGGTGAGGTCCGGTTCCTTCTCGTTGGGCAGCGTCAGATAGCCAGGAAGCAAGTTCGACATCAGACCGACGTCGGTCAGCCCCTGGATGTTGGAATGGCCGCGCAGCGCGTTCATGCCGCCGCCGCGAACGCCGATATTGCCCAGAATGAGCTGCAGCATCGCCATAGCGCGGATGTTCTGCGAACCCTTCGAGTGTTGCGTCCAGCCGAGCGCGTACATCGAGGTCATCGCCTTGGTCGGCGACGAGCACTCCGCCACCATCTCGGCGACCTTCAGGAACTTGTCCTTCGGCGTGCCGCAGATGCGCTCGACCATCTCCGGCGTGTAGACCGCGACATGGTTCTTCAGCAGGTTCCAGACGCAGCGAGGATTTGCCAGCGTATCATCGACGACGGCGAAACCGTCCGCGCCGACCTCGTAGTCCCAGCTTGACTTGTCGTAGTCGCGCTTCGCCTCGTCGTAGCCGGAAAACAGGCCGTCCTGGTAAGTGAAGCCCTGCTTGACGACATAGCCGGCGTTGGTGAACGCTTTCACATAGTCCCGCTGCACCTTGTCGTTTTCGATGCAATAGTTGATCAGCCCGAGCAGGAAGGCGATGTCCGTGCCTTGACGGATTGGTGCATAGAGATCCGACACCGAAGCCGAGCGCGTGAAGCGCGGGTCGACGACAATGAGCTTGGCGCCACGGTTGGCCTTCGCCTCAGTGACCCATTTGAAGCCGCAAGGATGGGCCTCGGCGGCATTGCCGCCCATGATCACGACAAGATCGGTGTTCCTGATATCGGTCCAGGAATTCGTCATTGCTCCGCGGCCGAATGTTGGGGCGAGACTCGCCACCGTCGGGCCGTGTCAGACACGTGCCTGATTATCGAACACCAGCATGCCCGCGCTGCGGACCACCTTGTAGGTCTCGAACGCGGTTTCATTGGTCGTCGCCGAAGCGGCGAGGAAGCCGGTGGTGATCCATCGGTTGACCGTCACGCCGTCATTGTTCGTCGCGACAAAGTTCTGGTCGCGATCGTCCTTCATCAGGCGGGCGATGCGGTCAAGCGCGTTTTCCCACGTTGTCGGCTCGAACTTGTCCGCCCCGGGCTTGCGGATCATCGGCTGCTGTAAGCGGGTCGGGGCCTTGACGAAGCCGAGCAGGGCCGAGCCCTTGGGGCACAAGGTGCCGCGGTTGGTTGGGTGGTCGGTATCGCCCTCGATATGGGTGATTTCGGCCTGTTCGCCCTTCCTGAGATCGCCCTTTGAGTAGAGGATCACACCGCACGCCACTGAGCAGTATGGGCACGTGTTCCGTGTCTCGGTGGTGTTGGCGAGTTTGAAGGATCGTATCGCCTCGGCATGTGCGGCTTCGATATCGCCGAAGCCGAGAGCTCCAAGCGTAGTACCGGCGAGACCCGCGCCTGCCGTCTGCAGGAACGCGCGCCGTGACAGTTCGATGTTCATTTGAATGTCCTCCCGAAGCGGATGCTCCGAAGGGCATCCCGAACCAAGGGTACGAGTGCATTCTGATCCAAAACAGGACAATGTCAAACAAAGCAAAGCGTTCCGACTGCTCTGCATTTTCTTACTGATTATAGTTGACGATATAACTCATGTTTTAGGACGAGAGTGCGATTGACGCTTGTCCAAGGATAATCTTAGAGTGCTGCGTGGTATTGGAAACGGCTCCCGCGTGCCGGGGCGCTTTTCGGACGACGGCCGACGGTGGCGCAAGCGTGCGCTCCGCGGCTGCGCATGTGTCCGCTTTTCCCCTCTCACCAAGCGTCTTCGGGCCGCTCTCACCGTTTCCGCGTCTGATCTCTCCGTTCCGTCAAATCGGTTCCCCGAACGATCGCCGGTGTACGGCCAACGCCAATTCCACTCGGTATCTCGCTCGGTGCCAATCTAAGGAGGCTTGCCATGGCAGTCGCCCTCTCTCCTGAAGTCGCCGATGCTCCTGTGCTTCGCTTGACCAGTCTCGCCCATGGCGGCGGCTGCGGCTGCAAGCTGGCGCCGTCCGTCCTTCAGCAGCTTCTCGCAGACCAGGTCGAGACCAATCCCTTTCGTCAGCTTCTTGTCGGCACCGAGACCGGAGATGACGCCGCTGTGTGGCAGCTTGACGAGGACACCTGTGTCATCGCCACCACCGATTTCTTCATGCCCATGGTGGACGATCCGTATGATTTCGGGCGGATCGCCGCGACCAACGCGATCTCCGACGTCTATGCGATGGGCGGCCGGCCAATCATGGCGCTGGCCATTCTCGGTATGCCGCTCGACAAGATGCCGACGCATATGGTCCGAGACATTTTGAAGGGCGGACGGGCAGTTTGCGCCACCGCCGGAATCCCGGTCGCCGGCGGCCACTCGATCGACTCGCCGGAGCCGATCTATGGTCTTGCCGTGATCGGTACATGCCGGCCCGATGACGTCCGGCGCAATTCGGGCGCGAGGCCGGGAGACGCCTTGATCCTGACGAAGGCACTCGGCGTCGGCATCTACTCCGCCGCCTTCAAGAAGCAGGCGCTCCCGCCCAGCGCCTATGTCGAGATGATCGCCTCGACCACCCTGCTCAACCGGATCGGATCGGAGCTCGCGCAGGATGAGAGTGTCCGTGCGATGACCGACGTGACCGGTTTCGGCCTGCTCGGACATGCTCTCGAGATGGCGCGCGGCTCAGGCTGTCTTCTGGTCATTCGTGATCGCGACGTTCCGCTCTTTTCCGAAGCCGTGCTGCTGGCAGAGCAAGGATTTGTCACCGGCGCTTCGCGGCGCAACTGGGCGAGCTATGGCGACGCGGTGCTCCTGCCCACCGATATGCCGGAGTGGCGGCGCCATCTTCTCACCGATCCACAGACTTCGGGCGGGCTGCTCGTCGCCTGCGAGCGCGACAGAGCGGCGGCCCTGGTCGAAAAGATTGTCGCGGATGGTTACACGTCGGCTTGCGTGATCGGCGACGTCAAGCCCGGCGCACCCGCGATAACGGTCCAGTGAAGCCGCTATACAGGCTTGCCTAATTTAGCGAGGCGAGGTGTGAACGTGATGAAATCCGTAATCGTCGAAAATCATCTGGCGTGATGTGCGCCTCGGCTCTTGATCGCTAAGCGCTGTCTCGGAATCGGCGGTGCTGATGTTCCCTACGCGACATGCACCGTGCGCTGCCTCGGCTTGATCGTGGTGGCCAGCACCAGGCCGGCGACGATAAAGGCAGCGCCGGCGAGGTCGTAGTCGTGCAAGCCTTCCCCAAGGAACAGATAAGCGAGCACGGCAACGAAGACAGTCTGCAGATAGAGCAGCATGCTGGCGCGCCCGGCGCCAAGCGTCTCGACGCTGCGGTTGTAGAGGTAATACATCAGAGCGCCGCCCGGGCCAGCGACATAGGCGAGGGCCAGAAGGCCGTTCGCATGCAGCGCCGAACGCTCCCCGGAAAACAGCTCCCAGAGATAAAGGGGGAGTGCGGCCAGCGCGCCGGCTCCTAGCAGCAGGACAACCATCGGCAGAAGCTCGATAGCGAATTTGGAACGACGCAGCAGCACGGTGTAGAGGCCCCAGCAAAACGCGCTGCCGACGATCCACAACTCGCCGGGATTGAACTGGAGCCGCATCAGCGCGGTAAGGTCGCCGCGCGCTACAATCACCACCATCCCGACCAGAGCGAGCAGCGCACCAAGCGCCTTCCAGACGCCGAGGGGCTCGTCGAGCACGAAGCGGGCAAGCACCATGGTCATGATCGGCGACAGGGCCATGATAATGCCGGCGGTCGTCGCGTCGGTGTAGTTGAGGCCCGTGTAGATCATGCCCTGACAGAGGGTCAGCCCGATCGCGCCGATGGCCAGCACCTCGATCGCCCGGGATTGGACCAGCACGAGCATCGCCCCATGGTGGCGATGGACGATGGGCAGCAGGATCGCGCAGGCGAGCGTTAGCCGCCAGAAGCAGAGCGCCCAAGGCGGCATTTCGGGGGCAACCCACTTGGCTGCGATGTAGACGCCGGCGGACAGGAGCCAGCAGAGCGTCGCGGTGGAATAGGCGAGAGGAAGCGATACCCCGGCTGTCGCCTTCGCTACGCTTGGATGGGCTATCGGCAGCGATTGCATGTCCGTCTCCTCCCACCGCCAATCTTAGCAAGATTGCTGCGTCTTGCCGAGCAGCAACGCCACCTATTTCACCAATCCTTGTGCGGCGTTTTTTTCCGTGTGGAACACAGGCCAGCGACGAAAGATCGACTTCTGCAGCCGTAGACAAATGCTGCCAGATCGGATCCTCCCGCCGATCACAGCCCGCATCCTTCTCCCCCGGGCGCGGGCTTTCATCCATTTGACCGATGCGCTGATCATGGAAGGTACCCACATTACAACTGGATCAGTCCCTCTGATCCCAACAGACCGTTGCCCGCGGCCTCTCCCGGAGGCGCGGGCTTTTCAATTCACAGGCTGGTCCGCAACGCGGCGCTTTTCAGACATTTAGTCCGAGCAGTTGAACGTCTGCGTGGGCCACATGCTGCCAACGCCCGACCTGAGCCTTATAACCAGCCTTTCGAAGCTGGGTGATGGACCGACATATCTCAGCTCTTGTGTCGAAGCGCGTCGACGAGCAGAGCGAAAGCGGGGGACGTCTGACGGCGGCTGGGATAATAGAAGTAATATCCTGGCCACGGCGGGGACCACTCATCCAGCACCCGCATAAGGCGACCGCTCTCAAGATGAGGCTCCGCCACGTCCTCCGGCACATAGGCGAGGCCGAAACCATCCAGCGCGGCTTCAAGAATCCCGACCGTGCCATTCAGGACGATCTGGCCGTCCACCCGCACCTTCAGTTCGCGACCGTCTCGCTCGAAATCCCAGGCCCACAGCCCGCCGTTGGTGGAAAAGCGCTGGTTGATGCAAACGTGACCGGTCAGTTCCAGCGGCGTCGTCGGCGGCGGCCGCCCGGCGAAATAAGACTTCGCACCAACGACGGCGAAGCGGACATCCGGTCCGACGCGCACGGCGATCATGTCCTTTGCAACCTGCTCTCCGAGTCGCACGCCTGCGTCGAACCGTTCTGCGGCGATGTCCGTCAGTGCGTTGTCAATGAAGACCTCGACCATGATGTCGGGATAGTCCGGCAGCAGCTTCGCCAGCTTCGGCCAGAGCACGGATTTGAATGCGTGATCACTGGCGGTGAGACGAATGGTGCCGGCGGGCTTCTCCCGCAACTCGCTCAATGCGTCGAGTTCGGCCTCGATCTCCTCGAAATGCGGGCCGATGTTGCGAAGCAAGCGCTCGCCGGCCGCTGTCGGTGAAACGCTGCGGGTCGTGCGGGTCAGCAGACGAAGGCCCAGGCGCTCTTCGAGATCGCGGATCGTGTGGCTCAGTGTGGACTGCGAAATTCCGAGCTGCGCGGCGGCCCGCGTAAAGCTGCCTTCCCGTGCGACGGCCAGAAAGGCCAGAAGCATATCAAGTCTTCCGCGCTGCATTTATGGCTCACGCCGATAAGTCGATACTCGTTATACAAGCTAGTGAGACGAGTTGCACCCGGGCACGATCGACGTGGAATGTCCTAAACGGATCAGGCGTTCGGTGATCGACAACCGCAACGGGCGCGTCACGAACGCCAACTTCGCCGGATATGCTGTGCCGGTTCACGCCGACCGTCATGGACGTGATCTTCGTCGACAAGGAGGACCCGTGCGTGGATCCTCTCGGCGTAAAAGGCCTCGGCGAGATCGCAATGGTCGGCGTCGCGCCGGCAATCGCCAACGCCATCCTCCACGCCGCAGGGCGGCGTATCCGTGCGCTAACGATCACGCCTGACAAGCTGGAGTGGCGCCAGTCGACCTCTGTTGCCAGCCGCCGGGCTATGGCTGTCGCGTGGCGCACCAAGGCGGTCAGAACCTGGACTGACGCCGGAGCCTTTTTCGACTATTTGCCGAAAAAATCCAACAATATCATGCCTTTAAACGTCTAAAATGGTAGAGGGAAGGGCGCTGGAAACTAACCTTCTCCATTTTCGGCAATTCCCCAACCGTCGCGAATCTCGCGATCGAGCAGCGTCCTCCAGTCACTCATAGCCTGTCATCTCGAGATAGCCGCGCCCGGCATGGGTGCCCTCAAATCGGATCGGGCCTTCCCAATAGGGAAAGCGTGTGTCCATCCAGGCTTCTGGGTTTAGCGTCCGGATGGTCACATCCACCCCTTTTTCCGACAATTGCACCCTCCAGCGGATCGGCACGCTACGTCCCGCGACTGCCGCCGTTTCGAGCGGCGTCACCCTTAGCGCGCCGGGGGCCTGCGGCTGCGGCCTGCCGTCGGCCTTGATCCATGTGGCCGATGTAAAGCCCGCGCCTCCGTCGCGCAGGCGAAAGCCCATCATCTTTTCGCCGCTGTCGAAATGCAGCGAGAACCAGTCCCACCCGGTTTGATCCTCAGCCAGCGGCTGCGAGGACCATTCGTGGTCCAACCACGCCTGACCGGTCACCGCAATCGCGCCTGCCGGAAGGGTCAGCGTGCCGGTCACGTGGTAGAATGGTTGCGAGTAATAATAGCTCGCCTGCCCCTTCTCGGATTTCACCGAATAGCCCTGCACTCCCTGCGGCACCAGAGGGCCTTTGGCGTCCAACGCCAGTTCGTAGGAAAACGCCTGTCCCGCCGCACGCAGGTCGAGCGCCGACAGCGCATCCGCCTCTGGCAGGGCCCGGCCTGCCATCTGCCAGTTGTCAATCCAGGCCGCAAAGGGCGCAGCCGTAACCCCCGCCTGGCCGATGCCCCCCCGTGCCATCCGTTCGGCCACGAATTGGTGCGTTTGCGTCGTCAGCCCCGCATGGCCCATCCAAAGCTGCGGACTGGACCAGCCTGACCGCTCCACCGGGGCCAGGGCGGATCGGAAAAGAGTCCATTGCACGCCATAGTCCGCTCCATCCGCAGCTTGCAGGTTGGCGGTCAAATACCACCATTCGATCCGGTAACCGGGGTGCGGGCCGTGGTCTGCCGGAAAGTTGAATGCAGTCCCCGGCTGCGGCACTGAAAACCCGTCAGCCTCTGTGCCTAGCCCAGCAAAACCTTGGCCAAAGGCAGGTGCGGCCAAGCACATGTAGATCAGCAATGCTCTAACGCTCATGTGCAAATACCTTCAGCAAATCCGATGGCGAAAGACGCGCCAGCCGCCAGGCAGGCACGGCGGCTGCAAGTCCGGCCGCCAGCAGCGCGAGCGCCGCCAGCCGCACCCAGTCACCGGGAAAAAGGTGCATCGGCAGACGCCAGCCAAAAGCCTCGACATTCACCACCGCCAGTAGAACAAAGGCGAGCGCAATACCTACAGGCACAGCGGCCAGCATGGTCAAGGCTGCCAACAGCAAGCCGCGCGAAAGCTCCAACCATGCGAGGTGGCGGCGGGTCAGACCCATGGCCCAGACCGGCGCCAGTTGCGGCAGGCGCATCCCCGACAGGGTCATGAGGCTCGCAAACATCGCCAGCCCCGCGACTCCCAGCGTCAGCACATTCAGCGCGGCTGTTACTCTGAATGTGCGCTCAAACACTTTGAGCGAAAAGACCTTGATCCCGGCCTGGTCAATCACGTTCTGCGCGGGCAGCCCGAATTCCGCCCGCAAACCCGCAGCCAGTGCTTCGGCCTTGCCGGGGGCAATCCGAATGGCATAGCGCAGGCGGGAGACGTCAGGATAGTGCTGGACCAGTGTGTCGATCCCGATGATCACTTGGCCGATCGGGTTGCCATAGTCGGCATAGACGCCGGCGATGCTGGCCCGCCAGCCACCGGGCAGCGTGATCTGGTCCCCCAAGCCCAACCCTCGGCGCCGCGCCAGTTGTTCGTTGATCAGGGCGCCCTCGCCTGTGGCGATCCGGTCCCACACCTCCGGCACTGCAGAGAGGATCGGCCAGTTGTCGCGATAGGTGGCATGATCGGCCACGCCGTATATTGCCGCGGGCTGGCCTGCGACCCGACCCTCAACGCTCCAGATCGGCAGGACCGCGTCGCTGCGCTGGGCCAGCCAGTCGCGTATCGCCGTGGCCTCTGCTTCGGTGCGGGCGGTCACGTATAACTCTGAGGCGAGACGCTGATCGAGCCAGCCGGTGAAGGTCAGCCGAAAGCTCGACACCATCGTGCTGACGCCCACATTGGCGGCCAGCGCAAGCAGCAGTGCCATTAGCGCCAATGACAGGCCGGGAAGCTGTTGACGCGTGTCGGCCCAAAACCATTCGGCCAGTGGTCCACGCGCCAAGCGGCCGCCAAGGTGCAATATCCCCGTCAGCACGAGCGGCAGCGCCAGTGCCGCCCCCAACAGCAGTGCCGCCAGAAGCGCAAAGCCCGCCTCGAGGCCGGATCCGAAGTGTGCAATTCCCGCCGCCGTCAACAGGAGCACCATCGCAGCCACGCCTTGCGCGCGCAGTGCCCGCTCCGAAGCCCGCGCCCAGGCCCGAGGCTGGGCCGCTGCAAGCAGCGGCAGGTGCCATAGCCGCCAGAGGCTCTGTGCGGCCGCCACCAGCGTGCCGACTACCGCGATGGCCAGCCCCGCTGCCCACACTGCGGGGCGGATCGACAGCGTTCCCGGCACATCGGCCCCGTAAAGCCCGCGCAGGGTGGCGGCGACGTCGGGCAAAAGGGCCGAGGCGACTACATAGCCAAGTGCCACGCCCACCAGCCCCGCGAGGAGGGCGAAGGTCAGCAGCTCGGCGATCAGCAAAAGGACCAGCACGCGTGCCGGCAAGCCCAGTGCGCGCAGCGTGCGAAATACCTGGCGGCGCTGTTCAAAAGCCAGACCGATGGCGGAATGCACGATGAAGAGCCCCACCGCAAAGGCGAGAAAACCGAAAGCCGTCAGGTTCAGGTGAAAACTGTCGGTCAGCCTGGCAAGATCTCCCGTTTCGCTCGGCTCGCGCAGGGTCAGGCCGGGGGCTGTCACCTTTAGAGGGGCACGGCCAATCGGTTGGTCCGGCCAGAGCAAAAGACGAGAGATCTTGTCCTTTGCCCCAAGCAGGACCTGCGCCTGCCCGATGTCGGTGAGGACAGTGCCAGGCGGCAAACCCTCGGCCACGCGCACGGGAGGTGTCGCTTGCTCGGTTAGTCGTGCCGCGGTTTCCGGGGCTGCATAGAGCACACCGGGCGCCGTGATGAACGGCAATAACTGGTCATCCGCCGCAATATCCACCTGCTGCGCCTGCGGCGGCAAAGTCAGTGGGTCAATGCCAAGGACGCGCAACCGCACATCCCCAAACCGCATTTCACCTTCAATCACCGGCGAAGCCAGCCAGCCTGCTCGCCGCAGTCTCACAAACTCCTGTTGATCCATCCAGGCCCCGTCCTCACGCACTAGTTGCGCGAGCCGGTCCTGCCCAAGGATCGCCGCTGCACGGTCATAGCTCGCCCGCGCCTCACCGTTGATCGCCTGAACCGCTGACCACAGCGCCGTTGCCAGCGATAGCCCCGAAAGCAGCATCGCCAATTGGACAGGCCGCCTGCGCCAGTGAGACAAGAGCACTGTCAGCCCGGTCCACACCATCACACCAGCCGGCCCGCGTGCAGGTGAGCGCGGGCGTTCAGCCGGTTTGCCAGACGGTTGGAATGGGTGACCATTAACAGGGCGGCACCCGTTTCAGCCACCAGCGACAGCATAAGATCGAGTACAGCGTCCCCTGTTGCCTCATCCAGATTGCCCGTGGGCTCATCAGCCAGAACCAGCCGGGGCCGGGCGGCCAAGGTCCGGCCGATCGCCACCCGCTGTTGCTGGCCGGCCGACAGTTGTTCAGGGTAGCGCGTGAGGACTTGGGCGAGGCCCAGCCGTTTGGCAAGGACTTTCAACCATGCCGGATCAGGGCGGCCAGCAAGCCGAGCCTGAAAGGCAAGGTTGGCCGCCACATCAAGCGAAGGGATCAGGTTGAACTGCTGGAACACAAGTCCGACTGTTCCCCGCCGCAGGGCGGCAAGGGCTGTATCGTTCAGCCCCACAATATTGGTACCGGCAAGGTGGATTTCTCCCGCATCAGGGCTGTCGAGCCCTGCAACGAGGTGCAAAAGCGTGCTCTTGCCGCTGCCAGACTCGCCGGTCAGCGCAAGGCTCTTGCCCGCCTCCAGCGAAAGATCGATCCCGTTCAGAACATGCAACGGCCCCTCGCCAGTGGGGTAGAATTTGTCGATCTGGTGCAGCCTCAGCAGCATGTTACTCCCCGGAGGTCGCGTGCATCTGACACGGCATGCCCGTGAAATAGCGCCAAACAACGACCCTTTTCATACAGCCTCCAAACCCGCTGCCTTATTTGGAGAAATGGTTTTTTTCAGAGGGCTCGCGTTTTGCATCTAACGCGACCTCCACTTGGAATTCGATGTACAATTACGATCTAGTGCGGTTCTCAGCTAGGCGGGATAGGCGTTGACCGTACCGTCGCAACTCACTCTCCATGTTCGCTCACGACGCGTTCGTCGGATAAAAGCCGGCGCCGTTTCGCAGCATCATTTTTGAAGCGGCTCGCATGGAAAGCCGCCGCCGTAGCGCAGACAGGCGCTCCCCACGCGGGGAGGCTGTGTTGCATGCGGGATGGTGCGGTCATGATTATCCAAGGTCCTTTTCGAGAGCGACGTCGAGGTCTGCTGGGCTGAGTTGCACCATCTGTTGCGCCGAACTCTGCAGGGCGATTGCCGGCAGGTGAATGAACGCGCCGACGCGTCGCCAGGCAAGCCTGGAGGATCCCCTCAATAGATCGACGCGGTAGTCTCCGGCAGGTTGCCACGCCTCAAAACCCGGCAGCCGGAACGCGGATGAAAAGTGAACGACGGTCTGCGTGGTGCGACTGGCCATGGGTGCTTTCCGCAGGAGCACGCCGACGCCCCTCCTGCATCTTTTCCATCCGAACCGGAAAGATCCCAATGCTGCCAGTACATCCGTGGTCAGCGCCAGTACATCCGTGGTCAGCGCCGTGGTTCAAAGGCTCGAACAGAGCGACATGCGCGCCGGGCAAGCGCTATACATTCGCTGTCGAAAATTCGGTGCTTCATGACGGGTCAGGGTCGCGGACCTATGTCGATCGGGTCCGCGAAAGCCAAATCGGCCAAATCCTCGCGATCTGTATGTATGTCTCTATGCACATTCAATCAAGGCTCAATAGGTTTGGTTCGTAATTGCGGATTAATATAGTCTGTTGTCGGCAAAATTAAGAGAGATGTATTACAATAAAATTGCTTATAGCTCCGGCTTTCCGACGGCCAAAAGCGCCGGTAACAACGACTGATTTACATTTCAAATATTTTCGGCTTGAGGAATTAAAAATTTGGCACTCCTATCATTCGAGTGCCAAAGGGGCTATGTTAAGTGTTGCAGTCGCTCTATGTGCGGCGGCAGAAAGAACCCCAATGAAATTCCGGCCACTCCACGACCGCGTCGTCATTCGGCGCGCGGAAGGCGATACCAAATCCAAGGGCGGGATCATCATTCCCGACACCGCCAAGGAAAAGCCTCAGGAAGGCGAAGTGATCGCCGTTGGGCCCGGCTCGCGTGACGAGAGCGGCAAGCTGATCCCGCTCGACGTCAAGGCCGGCGATCTCATCCTGTTCGGCAAATGGTCCGGCACCGAGGTCAAGATCGACGGCGAGGATCTCCTGATCATGAAGGAGAGCGACATTATGGGCATCGTCGAGAAGACCAAAGCGGCCAAGAAAGCCGCCTGACCGGGCGATTTCCGATCCCGCAATTTCAAGACTGAACTGGACGTAAAATCATGTCTGCCAAGGAAATCAAATTCGCTACCGATGCCCGCGACCGGATGCTTCGCGGCGTCGAAATTTTGAACAACGCCGTCAAGGTGACGCTCGGCCCCAAAGGCCGCAATGTCGTCATCGACAAGGCCTATGGCGCGCCGCGCATCACCAAGGATGGTGTCGCCGTCGCCAAGGAAATCGAGCTTGCCGACAAGTTCGAGAACATGGGCGCCCAGATGGTGCGCGAAGTGGCCTCGAAGACCAACGACCTTGCTGGTGACGGCACGACGACAGCCACGGTGCTGGCCGCTTCCATCCTGCGCGAAGGTGCCAAATTCGTTGCCGCGGGCATGAACCCGATGGATCTCAAGCGCGGCATCGACCTTGCTGTGGCTGCCGTGGTGAAGGACATTCAAGCCAGGGCCAGGAAAGTCAAATCTTCGGGCGAGATCGCCCAGGTTGGTACGATCGCCGCCAATGGCGACGCGTCGGTCGGCGCCATGATCGCCAAGGCGATGAACAAGGTCGGCAATGAGGGCGTGATCACCGTCGAAGAAGCCAAGACAGCCGAAACCGAACTCGATGTCGTCGAAGGCATGCAGTTCGACCGTGGCTATCTCTCGCCCTATTTCGTCACCAATGCCGAGAAGATGCGCGCGGAGCTGGAGGACCCTTACGTTCTCATCCATGAGAAGAAGCTCGGCAATTTGCAGGCGTTGCTGCCGATCCTCGAAGCTGTGGTGCAAAGCGGTAAGCCGCTGCTGATCATCTCGGAAGACGTCGAAGGCGAGGCGCTGGCGACGCTGGTCGTCAACAAGCTGCGCGGCGGCCTCAAGGTCGCAGCCGTCAAGGCGCCAGGCTTCGGTGACCGGCGCAAGGCGATGCTAGAAGACATTGCCGTGCTCACCGCCGGCCAGATGATTTCCGAGGATCTCGGCATCAAACTCGAGAACGTCACGATCGACATGCTCGGGCGGGCTAAGCGCGTGCTCATCGAGAAGGATACGACGACGATCATCGACGGCGCCGGCGAGAAGGCCACGATCCAGGCGCGCGTCCAGCAGATCAAGTTGCAGATCGAGGAAACGACCTCGGATTACGACAAGGAGAAACTCGAGGAGCGGCTGGCGAAGCTGGCTGGCGGCGTTGCTGTCATTCGCGTCGGCGGCGCGACCGAGACGGAAGTCAAGGAAAAGAAGGACCGCATCGATGATGCGCTGAACGCCACTCGTGCAGCCGTGGAAGAAGGCATCGTTGCCGGCGGCGGTGTTGCGCTTTTGCGCGCCAAGGCAGCTTTGACTGAGCTTACTGGCGCGAATGCTGACATGACGGCAGGTATTTCGATTGTGCTGAGAGCACTTGAAGCGCCGATCCGCCAGATTGCCGAGAATTCCGGCGTTGAAGGTTCGATCGTCGTCGGCAAGCTCTCCGACAGCAAGGATCACGATCAGGGCTTCGACGCCCAGAACGAAGTCTATGTCGACATGATCAAGGCCGGTATCGTCGACCCCGCCAAGGTCGTTCGCACGGCCCTGCAGGATGCCGGCTCGATTGCCGCGCTCCTGATCACCGCTGAAGCAATGATCGCGGACATTCCGCAGAAGGTTTCGCCCGCTATGGGTGGCGCAGGAGGTATGGGCGGAATGGGCGGAATGGACTACTGAGCGGCGCCTGAGACTATAGCCAGGACGACGGAAGGCCAGCGACGCGGGCACATGCGAGCCGATATCTCGGCGATCATCGGTTCGCTCGACATCGTGTTCGGGGAGATCGATCGATAGGCTCGTCGCTGTCGTATTTGCTGCTAAAAATGGTCTTGGAGACAAGAACATGACCGACACTCTTGCCGAGAAAACATGTACGCCTTGTCGCGGCGGCGTCCCGCCGCTCACGCGTGATGAAGCCCAACGCTTCCAGGCACAGGCTCCCGATTGGGAGCTGGGTGACGATGCCCACCGCATCCAACGGAGCTTTCGATGCCGCAATTTCCGGGACGCGCTCGCCCTTGTTCAGGAGATCGGTGAGCTCGCCGAAACCGAAAGCCATCACCCCGACATCAGCTTCGGCTGGGGTTATGTGACGGTTTCCCTGAGCACCAAGAAGATAAAAGGACTGCACGAGAACGATTTCATCATGGCGAGCAAGATCGATCGGGTGTTCGATCGCTCGGGACGGCCCCTCGACCGCCAGCAGTGACACGGCAAATCCATCGCCAATCTAGCGAGGTCCCTATGACACAGATCCGAGCCGACAACCAGCACGTCACCCAAATCACCATCGTCGATTCTGAACCGGACAAGCAGGCCGAGGCATTGTCGGTCATGATCGAGCGAGCGCGCTTTATGGCGCGCCAGCCTGGCTTCATCTCAATCAGCCTGCATCGCAGCCTCGACGGGCGGCGCATCGTCAACTACGTCCAATGGCAGAATCGCGATCTGCTGCGATCTGCTCATCAATCGCCGGAATTCCGCAAGGAGTGGGGTCATTTCGATCAGTTGACGGACGAGATCGATCCCAATCTGTACGAGGTAGCCCAGGTGATAGATAGTTGTCAGTAGGCGTGCTGTTCACGTGACCTGAACAGCACGGCCGAGACAGCTCGACATAAGCTGGCGAATTTGAGCCACGACGGCCATGAACGATCGCATTGTAACCGTTTTTGCCGCTGAAAAGGGCGTCGAACAGTCAAAAGAAGTTCTTGCCAAATTCAAGGCGGGCTCTGAAGACGCCCAGAAGGCTCTCGAGTCGAGCTTCGAAACCGCAAAAGCCGTTGGCAGCGATCTGTCGCTGAAGACAATTGCCGTTCTGCGCGCCAATACTGAAGCCGCCTTCTCGCACTTTGAAGCCCTAATTGCCGCTAAGTCGCCTTCCGAATTGGTTGAACTGCAGACCGCCTTCGTCCGCAAGCAGGTTGAAACGGCCGTCTCGCAGGCCAAGGAACTCCAGGCCGTCACGACCAAAGCCGTCGAGGACGTATCCAAGCCGATCAAGTCCGCCTTCGAGAAGGCGGTCAAGGAACTCAAAGTCGCCTAGCTTTTTCTTGGGCGGAGCCTTGGTCGCTAGCACACCGCCGACGATGAGCCGTCGCTGGGCTGGGTCGATCGCGGGCAGCCGGGCGACACCCTCGATCTGGAGTTGGACAACTGCGACGACGAGGACAGCCACGACGCCGAGCCTGACGGCGACGGCGAAACTGTCATGTGGCCTGACGACCTCAAATCGCAAGAAGTGCTGGTGCAGCAGAGGGAAATTCAGACGAGCAAACCACCAACTGGCGTTCTACGACCAAGCTCACGGACTTGCCGAACCGACGCTGTTTCGGCAAGTCCGTGAGCCGCAAGCCACGTATCGGGCACTGGAAAAATTCGAAAAGTCGGCCCACCTGTTCGAGGAGCCGGGTCCGGTGATAAGGAAGCGTCGTCCATTTCGACCAAAACGCAACAATGGCGTTCGGTGTCATCTGTTCCAGTACACCGAGCGCCGCCATCTATTGCACGCGCGTATCGTCCAGGGCGCCCACCATGTATTGCACAAGCTCCTGAGTATGCGTCCCCGCCGTCCGCTTCTCCGTCACCTTGTGCCCCCTGCGCATCACCATGAGGCGGTCTGAGACCGCGAAGACATCGGGCAGCGTGTGCGTGATCAGGATGACGGGAACCCCCTGGTCCCGCAGCTTCCTGATGAGCTCCAGGACCTTGTGCTGCTCGGGAACGCCGAGATTGTTGGTCGGCTCGTCCATAATCATCAACCGGGCGTCCCAATAGACGGCGCGAGCGATGGCGACGGCCTGACGTTGTCCGCCGGACAGGCTCTCGATCGGCTGCGTGAGGCTCGGGAATTGGATCGCCAGCGACTCCAGCGCCGCCCGGGACTCCCGAAGCATCATCTGCTCGTCGAGCGTCCGGATGAGGCCGGCGAGATAGCGCTTCTTCACTTCGCGCCCAAGGAAGATATTGGCGCTGACATCGAGATTGTTGGCGAGCGCCAGGTCCTGATAGATCGTCTCGATGCCCTGTCGGCGCGCGTCCATCGGGCGGGCAAAATGGCTGAGCCGGCCCTCGAAGCAGATCTCGCCTTCGTCCGGCTGATAAACGCCCGACACGCACTTGATAAGGGTCGACTTGCCGGCGCCGTTGTCGCCGAGCAGAGCAACGACCTCGCCAGGGTAGACATCCCAGCTTACGTCGTTGACGGCCACAAGGCCGCCGAAGCGCTTGGTCAGCTTCCTGATCGAAAGGACAGGCTCGGTCACGTCGGCGGCCCTCGTGTCGCCCGGCCGATAATCAGGTCTCGCGACTGGTCGATCAGGACGGCAACGATCACGACGACGCCGACGACGATGAATTGCCAGAACGCCTCGACGTTCAGCATGACGAGACCTGTAGTCAGCACTGCGATGATCAAAGCGCCGATGACGGTGCCCATCACGCTTCCGGCGCCGCCGAATAGGCTAACGCCGCCGATGATGACGGCGGCGATCGAGGAGAGAAGCAACGCATCGCCGATCACCGCCGAGCCGGCAGTGAAGCGGAGTGTCGACAGGAAACCGGCGATACCGGCCGTTGCGGAGGAGAGGATGTAGAGCGAGATGATATGGCGGTCGACCGGGATGCCGGCGCGGATGGCCGCCTCGACATTGCCGCCGATGGCGTAGGTGTGCCGGCCGAACTGGGTCTTTCGCAAAACGAAGATCGCGATCGCGACGATGATGGCGGTGAGCACCACGGGATAAGGAAGGATGCGGTCCATGCGACGGAGCAGCTCGCCGCTTACCTCCGGCGCTGCGAGGAAATACAGGCCGCCGGCCTCGCCGCGTATGAAATAGACGAGAGCGTCATTGCCATAGGCGCGAATTCCTGGAGGCAAGCCGATCACCGTTGTGTTCTCGGACATCAACAACGCGACGCCACGCACGATGAACGAGCTGCCCAGCGTCACGATGAAGGCCGGTACTTTCAGCTTGGCGATGATGACGCCATTGACGAAACCGACGACACTGGCGCCGGCCACCGCGGCGAGGAATCCGACGACGACCGAGGGAAAGAGCGGCAGTCCGGCATTGAAGACAGCGCGGATCGCCAACGCCGACAGCACCGAGGCGAGACTCATGACCCAGCCGACGGAGAGGTCGATGCCGGCGGCGATGATGACGAAGGTCTGGCCGAGGCCGAGCAAAAGTATCGGTGTGATGGCGACGAGGATGTTCTGCGAGTTGCGCACGGTGAGGAAATTGACGGCGCCAAAGCTGACGATCGGTACTGTCACGACGAAGAAGACGATCATCAGGGCGAGGAAAGCCCAGGCCCAGGACCGGCTCAGCGCCAGCACGAATCGCTTCGGCGGCGTTAGGGTTTGCGTTGCGGGGGCCATCTCCGCCTTCGCCTTCATTTCAACGCGGGCCACGAAAACCTCGTCCTCATGAGCGCACACGAGCTAATGCCGGGAGCACCGCTCCCGGCAGGCCAGTCAACCGTCGCCCGCTATTTGGCCGGAACCTGATAGACGAAGCGGGCAATCGCCGGGTCTTTGACGTTGTCCTTGTCGATGATGGCGAACCCGGTCTCGACACGACGCGGCAGGCTCGTGACGCCGGCAGCATCGGCCGCGGCGAACTGCACAGCCATGTAGCCCATGTCGAACGGTTTCTGTGCCAGCACCAGCGAGACGACGCCGTTGTTCATCAGCTCGATTGCCAATTGCGTCGCGTCATAGGCGACAACTTGAACGTGGCCGCCCAATCCAGCGTTGACGACGGCCGTTCCGGCGCCTTGAGCGCTGAACACGTTGGTGCCGAACACTCCGGCGAGGTCGGCTTCGCGTTCGAGGACCGCCGCGGTCTGTTGCGTCGCCTTGTTCTGGTCATCGAGATTGTAGTCCGGCCCGAGAACCTTGATGTCCGGAAATTCCTTCTCCATCACCTCCTTGAAGCCCTGCTCGCGACCCTCGACCGAGCTGACGTTCGGGTTCGTGGAGTTGATGTAGACAATACCCTTTCCGCCGATTGCCTTGGCGAGGCCCCGGGCTGAAATGCGTCCGCCTTCGACGTTGTCAGAGCCGATATAGCTGATCGGGAAGGTCACCGGGCCGTTCACGTAGTCGCCGTCGCCGAGGAACGTATCAACGGTGATGACCTTGATACCGGCGTCGACCGCCGCCTTGAGTGGACCGATCATCTGGTCCTTGTCGGTCGGCGCGGTCACGATGTAGTCGAGGTCGCCGCGCGCCACCATGGCGTCCAAAATCGGCGTCTGGGCCTCGACGCCCCACGTCTGCGGGATCTGCGTCACGACCTCGACGCCGAGGTCCTTCGCCGCAGCCTCAACGCCAATCTGCATCACCTGATAGAAAGGATCGACGACGCCAGGCAGAAAGCCGATCTTGATCTTGTCTTGTGCGGCAGCAGCCTGCGGAGCTGCCGCGAGAGCCAGCGCTGTGATCAGCGCAAGGCAAAGCTGTCTCTTGGACATTTTTCACCTCCCGAGTTGACTTTTGATGCTCGGCCGACGTTCACAGAGCGTCGCTGAAGCTTTGGCAATTTTAGCAGGTGCTGAATCGCTTGCAAAGGACGACTGTCCGTTGGCGGCGAAAGGCTGGGCCACATCTACATGACGTTGGCTGCCCTGTTCATCGCGCAGGCGACCAACGTCCACCTTTCGATTGGTGACCAGATCCTCCTGCTGCTTGTCGCGATGCTCTCATCCAAAGGCGCGGCTGGCACTACCGGCGTTGGGTTCATCACGCACCGAATATTCGTCGAGGTTGAGCTCCCGGTCACGGACGAAGATCCGTCCCGAGGTAGGCGGGAGCACTCCGGTCAATGAAGCCCTCCCAGCATCATCGTGATTGGACTTCACGATCGGTTGGTGTCACGCTGGCTGCAGGCATAAGAAGGATATGGGTGGACCAACTATCGTCCGAATAGGAGGGCCAAAATGAAACACCAGACGATCGAGCAACTGCAGATCGTCGCCGAGATCGATCAGGCCTACCCGCGCCAAGCCATGTCGCGCAGCGAACGTCTTGAACGCTGGGCGGAGCTCCTTGAACGGAACCCCGACCGGCGCCTCTCGACGCTGCACCAGACCGAGTATCAGCCGGTTAGAGCACGCGGGGCCATGCGCGGCGACGGCTCGCCGATCTCAGTCGCTTTCGAGGATCCTGTCCTCCGCGCCGCCGGGTTGGAAAACGACAACTACGGCGAAGCGAGGCGGTTCTTCGAACTGACCGACAGGCAATTGCATGAGATCATCTGCTATTGTCATTTCGGCGCGACGGTGAGCGCCGTAACGGCCGCCCATCACATCCGTGCGGCGATTGCCGGGAGACAGCCCGGCATGTTCGCTCGGATGCGTGAGGCGTTCTTCGGATAAGCCGGCGACGCTTCGCGGCATCATTGTTGAAGCGGGCTCGCCTGAGCCGGCGGACCGCCGTAACGAACAAGGGTGGCGTATTCGAGCGGCAAAAGGTCCCTCATCTTGTAGGCGACCTCGTGCAATTTGTGGCCTTCAGTTTCCGCATTATGTTGCGGTCGGAGAGCATCTGCGACCGCCGTCTGACGCGGCGTGAATTTGTCAGTGACGGAGTCGATTGTCTTCTGCTTGGCAAACACGCTGCTTGCCGGTACGAAAATGCCCCTGCCAATGCCAGATTGATCCTTGACGCATATTTCTATGTCGACCGAGACTGGAATATGGCCGCAGGTGCCACATTCGAGCGCTTTGAGGACTTGCGTGAGATCATCCCCTTCACCGAGGATCACCACCGGTGTCAAGCCGGACTCGGATACGAGTTTCCTGATTTCGTCGGCAACGCCGGGATCGATGATCTTGCCCGCTTATGTTGAACAGGATTGCAAAGGAACGGCAGAGGATGGTTTTGATGGCCGCAAGCCGACGGCGCGAGATGTCATGACTGCTGGCACCCATTGCTGCCGTGAAGACGATGACCTCGCCAAGGCCGTGCGACACATGGAGGAACTGAAATTTTGAATGTCACCAACCTGGTAATCTCTCCTGCACGCTCGCTGCGGAGCTCCACCAGACCGCATTTGCGTCAATGTCATAAATATTGGAGCCATCGCGACCGAACGCCAGGTTGTCCGGTTTCGCCAATCCGCCGGAATGTAGCCGAGTTGTCGATCAACGCCGCAAGGACGCTTCGACTGACACGGAGCGGGCTCAAATGAGCGAAGATATGCGGCCCGCAGTTCGTCAAATTCATTTGGATCGGAGCCGCTCGCTGGCCGTAGTGAACCCTGTGCAGCTTGGCTTCGACATCTTCGGATGCACGAAGGCTTGCCCGATACATTAGGAGGGCTTCTGCTGCTGCGGCTTCAAACGATTGCTGCGCGAACGACATGCCCAACGAAACCATCAGGGGCGTGACGGGGCCGTCAACCTGCTTGGGTCCATCCAGGTCACGATCGCTCTCACTGTGGCGGCGCTGCTGGTGGTGTGCCGCCAAACCAGCCAGCCGCATACGCAATGACGAGCAATACTACGATCGCTACTGCCACGCCGTACCAGAGACGCCTGTCGTTGAAATCCATCGTTGCCTCCTGATATTCCGCCACGTGTTGGCCACTGGGCGGATTCCGTGAGACTCGCCGCCCTACTTCAACCGGCTCGATTACGTCGCGCCGATGAACCAAGAGCATGCGTTCTGCCCGCCGGCCGAGAGACTACCTGGCATCGCCATTCCCAAACTCGGCCAGCTCATCCAACTGCCAATCTAGCGAGGTCCCTATGACACAGATCCGAGCCGACAACCAGCACGTCACCCAAATCACCATCGTCGATTCTGAACCGGACAAGCAGGCCGAGGCATTGTCGGTCATGATCGAGCGAGCGCGCTTTATGGCGCGCCAGCCTGGCTTCATCTCAATCAGCCTGCATCGCAGCCTCGACGGGCGGCGCATCGTCAACTACGTCCAATGGCAGAATCGCGATCTGCTGCGATCTGCTCATCAATCGCCGGAATTCCGCAAGGAGTGGGGTCATTTCGATCAGTTGACGGACGAGATCGATCCCAATCTGTACGAGGTAGCCCAAGTGATAGATAGTGGTCAGTAGGCGTGCTGTTCAGGTGACCTGAACCGCCGGGTCGAGACGGTCGACATGAGCTGACAAAGTCTAAGCCATGGCTGCCATGAACCATCGCGTCGTCAGCGTGTTCGGTGGAACCGGGTTTCTCGGCCGCCGCGTTGTTCGGCATCTCCGCAATGGTGAATTTTCCGTTCGGATTGCATCAAGACATCCGGAACGGGCCAAGATAATTGATGATACCGCTGGTGATCGATTTACGTGCCGATATTGATGCGTCTCTCGCCGTGCACGGGCGAACGGCGTCGCCAGAGGACAAGCATATAGGGGCCGGCCGGACGCGAAAAGGTCCTCGGTCTCAAAGACGACCGAACTCGTTAAGCAGCTCTTCAAGTGTTTTCCCTTGGGCGACCCATTCGCGGGTCTTCTGTTCGCGCGCTGCCTGTTCGCGCGCGAGCTCCACGACCGTTTCGGCGCTGGCTACCGGCACGACGGTCACGCCGATTGTGTCGGCAACCACGAAATCGCCGGGATTGATAGGTACGCCGCCGCATTGAATTGGCACGTTGATCGAGAGCTCATCCTTTCGGCCTGAATACATTGTGTGCGTGCCTCGCGCCGTGATGGCGCGGGCCCAGATCGGCCAGCCGATCGCCTCAAGCTCGTCGATGTCGCGGCCGGAGCCATCGATGATCATGCCGCGAATGCCGCGGTTCCTGGCGAGCCCGCCCATCAGCCCGCCGCACACCGAGGTCTGCCGGTCGCCGCCCGCGTCGACGACGATGATGTCACCATCCCTGCCCATCTCGATTGCCCTGAGCGGGTCGACGAGGTCTCCCGGAGAGAGCTGGACCGTGAGAGCCTGGCCGACGATTTTCGCCTGAAACGGCGGCTTGATCTCCGAATCCATCACGCCCTGGCGGTATTGCGCGTCGGCAAAGACGCATGAGGCGCTATAGCATTTGGCGACCTCATCGAACTTCGCAAGCAGCACCGGCTGCCGCTCGAAATCGTTGAACACTTTTAACATCGCATGACCTCCCTCATCTTCGTACCGGCGTTCGCGTCAGTTCCACTGCGTTAACCGGGTTGAGCGGCATGCCGCCGGTCAGCATGCGTACGACCTCAGACGCGGCGGTTTCGCGGGCAATTCGGATCGATTCTTCGGAATAGTACGCCGCGTGGGGTGTCACGATGACATTGGGGAGCGAGAACAGCGGATTGCTGCTTGGGTTCCACTTGGCGAGCTTGGCCGGCTCCTCTTCCGCATCATCCAGGCCGGCGCCGGCGATGCGGCCTTCGGTCAGCGCCCGATAGAGCGCGCGGTTGTCGATGGTCGGACCGCGACCGGTATTGACGATAATTGCCCCCTTCTTCACCTGCTGGAATTCCGCTTCACCGAGGAAATGCCGGGTCTCGGGGGTGATTGGCACCTGCATCATCAGAAAGTCGGAGTTTTGGAGGATCTCTGCCTTGCCGACGCGGCGCGCGCCTTTCGCCTCGGCGACGCCCTCCTCGATGTAAGGATCATGAACGAGGATATCGACGCCAAAGCCTTTGGCGCGCTCGGCAATCGCCTGGCCGATCTTGCCGAAGGATACAATGCCCATCGTGCGCCCCTTCAACCGATGGATCGGTTGCCCGGTCTGCCAACGCCAGATCCCTTCATGGGTCGCGACGTTGTACTGGAAAAGCTTGCGGGCGACCGCAAGCCACAGCCCGATCGCATGGTCGGCGACCTCGTCGGTGCAATAATCGCGGACATTGGTGACAAGGATACCCTTGGCGGTCGCGGGGGGGGGGGGGGGGGGGGGGGGGGGGGGGGGGGGGGGGGGGGGGGGGGGGGGGGGGGGGGGGGGGGGGGGGG
>NZ_JBVVPW010000038.1:0-65447 GCF_055811385.1 Mesorhizobium sp. WSM4849 | reverse complement strand
CATGTCGGCCCCAGCGACCATGTGCCCTGGCTTACCGATCGGAAATGGGCCTACATCCGCGTCGAAGGCACGACGTTCGGCGGCGTGCCGCTGAATGCAGAACTCAAACTGGAAGTATGGGATTCGCCCAACTCGGCCGGGGTCGTTATCGATGCTGTCCGCTGCGCCAAGCTGGCGCTCGACCGCGGCATCGCGGGGGCGCTCACCGGCCCTTGCAGCTATTTCATGAAGTCGCCGCCCAAGCAGTTCACCGATGCCGAGGCACGCCTGCGCACGCTGTCTTTCATCGCCGGTAGGGACGAGCCGATGCTCGATGCCGCGGAATGACGACGACGTTCCTCTTGATCCGCCATGCGGCGCACGACAATGTCGGCGACTATCTTGCCGGACGCATGGCTGGAGTCTGCCTCGGCGAAACCGGCAAGGCACAGGCCTTGCGCCTGGCCAGCCACATGGCGCCGCGACCGCTAGCGGCAATCTGTTGCAGCCCGCGCGAACGAACCATGGAAACCGCAAAACCGATCGCAATCGCCTGCAGTGCCGAGAAGATCACAATCTGCCAAGAACTCGATGAGATCGACTTCGGCGCGTGGTCGGGCAAGACCTTCGAAGCGTTGAGCCAGGACGCCGACTGGCGGATGTGGAACAGTCAACGTCAGCAGGCGAGGACGCCCGGCGGCGAGACAATGCTTGACGTGCAGCAACGTGTCATCTCGCTGATGCAGCAGCTTCGCAAACGCTATCAAAACCGGTCCGTGGCACTGGTCAGCCATGCCGACGTGATCAAAGCCGCCGTCTGCAAGGTGCTCGGCTTGCCGCTGGGAGACTGTTTTCGCTTTGACATCGATCCCGCTTCGATCACCACGGTCGTGTCGGGTGACTGGGGCTCCAAGCTGATCCGACTAAACGAAGCCGCCTGACGAGGACTGCCGGATGCGTATGGTCATTTTCGGTCTCACCGTCACCTCCTCGTGGGGAAACGGACACGCGACGCTGTGGCGCGGGCTGATCCGTGCGCTCGGCCGGCTGGGCTGGTCGGTCAGCTTTTTCGAACGCAACACCCCATACTATGCCGGGGCGCGCGACCTTGATCATCTCGATGGCGGCAATGTCGTTCTCTATCCGGACTGGGAGGACATTCGCCATGTCGCGGAACAGGCTATCGGGGAATCGGACGTCGTCATCGTCACGTCCTATTGCCCCGACGCTGTGGAGGCATCGCGCCTGGCGCAGCAGGCCTGTCGCGGGCTGAAAGTTTTCTACGATCTGGATACCCCGGTCACACTCGCCCGGATCGAACAAGGTCTACGACCGGCGTATTACGGGCCCGAAGGCCTTCGCGATTTCGACCTCGTCCTGAGTTATACGGGGGGAACCGCAATCGATGCGCTGAAAACCCTGCTGGGTGCGCGCCGTGTCTTGCCTCTGTATGGTCATGTCGATCCCGAGCGACACCGGCCGGCAGAGCCCCGGGCTGAATTTGCCGGAGATATATCCTATCTCGGAACTTATGCGGCTGATCGCCAGGCCGGCGTCGAAAAGCTGCTGGTCCGCACGGCAGCGCGCCTGCCGGACCACCGTTTCGTGATCGGCGGCGCCCAATATCCGCACGAATTTCCGTGGGGCGAAAACATCTTCTTTGTCAGGCATCTTCCGCCTGCGGACCATCCGGCCTTCTTCTGCTCATCGCGTCTGACGCTGAACGTGACCCGCGAGGCGATGGCCAAGAGGGGCTGGTGTCCTTCGGGCAGGCTGTTCGAGGCGGCAGCCTGCGGCGCGGCTATGGTGAGCGACACCTGGCCCGGGCTGAGCAGTTTTTTCCAACCCGGCAGCGAGATCATCCTGGCGGACACCACCGACGACGTGGTCGCGGCAGTCTGCTTGTCCGACAGCGAAGTTGACGCAATCCGGCGCCGTGCGCGCGAGCGGGTGTTGGACGAACACACCTCCGCACAGCGCGCCAGGGAACTGGATCGCCTCATGTCCGATGCATTGCAGGGCTCGACGGCGAGCGAGCCGTTGAAGGAAGCAATCTGATGTTGGGCATCGTGCCCGCGGCCGGCCGCGGCAGCCGCATTCAACCACTCGGCTTCTCGAAGGAGCTCCTGCCGGTCGGCAGCCGCATCGACGGCCAGACCGAGCGTCCTTGCGCGGTGAGCGAATATCTGGTGCGTCGCATGGTGCGCAACGGCGTCGACAAAATCTGCTTCGTCATCGGATCGGGCAAATCGGATATCCTCGAATACTATGCGGCCGGCTACGGCGACGCCGCCGCACTGTTCGTCGTACAGCCGACCCCCGTCGGTCTTTGCGATGCGATCTTCCGCGCCGGCCCGCTGGTCGCGCCGGACGAGACGGTTCTGATCGGTCTGCCCGATACGATCTGGTTTCCGGAAGATGGCTTTTGCCAGCTGCCGGACGACCGGTTGTCGTTTCTACTCTTCCCGGTGGATCACCCGGAACTCTTCGATGCCGTCGTTCTCGACCAGGACGACCGAGTGAGGGAGATCCAGGTCAAGCAACAAGACGCTGCATCGAACTGGATTTGGGGCGCGTTCAAGCTGCCGGGCCGCATACTTCACCAGCTTGCCGCGCTTTGGCGCGAGCGGGATCAAAGCGACGAATACGTCGGTACGCTGATCAACGCCTATTTGACGGCCGGCGGTGAGGCTTACGGCGTCAAGGCAGGCACCGCGTATGTCGACGTCGGCACTTTCAACGGCTACCGCACGGCACTTCGGCTGCTTGAGAACAACGACCCTAGGTTGGAGGACCCGAAGAACCTCATGTTCGTGCTGCCAAGGCAGTCGCAAATACCAAGCCATCCAGGCGAAGGAGGCTAGCCATGCTGCATTCGAACGCCGAAATCCGTCGCCGCATCGATGCCCTTGGCCCGTGGTTCCACAATATGGAGCTGGCAGGCGTCGAAACCGCCCCCGACCATTTCCTCGGCAACTACCCGCTGATCAAATGGCGCAAGTTCGCCGACGCCATTCCTGCCGATCTGTCCGGCAAGGCCGTGCTCGACATAGGCTGCAACGCCGGCTTCTACTCGATGGAGATGAAACGACGCGGCGCCGGCCGCGTCCTCGGCATCGATTTCGATGAAGCCTATCTGGCGCAGGCGCGCTTCGCCGCCGAGATCGCGGACTGCGACATCGAATTCCAGCAACTGTCGGTCTACGACGTCGGCGCGCTGCGGGAGAAATTCGACATCGTCCTGTTCATGGGTGTGCTGTATCACCTGCGCCACCCCCTGCTCGCTCTCGATCTGATCCGGGAGCACGTCGCCGGCGACCTGATGATCTTCCAGTCCATGCAGCGCGGCAGCACCGAACTGCCTGCACTCGATGAGAATTATCCTTTCTGGACGCACGATCTGTTCGACCGGCCGGAGTTTCCGAAGCTGCATTTCGTCGAGCATCGCTATGCCGACGACCCGACCAACTGGTGGATTCCCAATAGCGCCTGCACCGAAGCTATGCTGCGCAGCGCCGGCTTCGAGATCGTGCTGCACCCGGAACAAGAGGTTTATTTCTGCCGCGCCGCCGACGAACCGGCCGGCGGCGGCGCCGTATACCCGTCGAAAGGACAACTTTATGATTGAAGCCGCGATGATCTGGAACGAGCCGAACAACAAGTCCCATTGGGATCCCGAACTCGACCCCGACTGGAGCCGCTTCGCCAATATGGCAATACTGGCGGCCGATGCGATCGCATCGGAAAACCCCGCCGTGACCAAGATCCTGGGCGGCATCTCGCCGATCGACGCCGATTTCATGGCACTCATGAAGCAGTACGGCGCGCTGGATCATGTCGATGCCGTCGCCGTGCACGGCTTCCCGCTCGACTGGAACCTCTGGCAGATTCAGGAATGGCCCCAAAAGATCGGCGAGATTTCGACCGTCACCGATCTTCCTGTATGGGTCAGCGAAGTTGGTGTGTCGAGCTTCGGTGCCGAGGAGGTACAGCTATGGGGCTTGCGCCGGACCGCCGAACTGCTGCTCGGCAATGCCTCGCGCGTCCAATGGTACAGCCTCTACGATCTTCCGCGCGAATGGGGGGCAACGACGCGCCATCGCGAGGCGGAAGGCTCCTCCTACTATCGCCACTTCTACATGGGCCTGCTACGCGAAGACGGTACGCCCAAACCCGCGCTCGAGGAATTCCTGCGTTACGCGCCCGAAATGGGACTGGTGCAATGGTTCCACTTCGAAGATCCCCGGCTGGATGACGCCGTCGCCTGGATGAAGCGGCTGGGCGTCACCAATCTGCGCACCGGGCTTTCCTGGGCCGATAGTTTCAGGCCGAATGCGCTGGACTGGTACGACCGGCAGATGGAAGCGCTTGCCGACTTCGACGTGACCATCACCTTCTGCTTCACTCCTGAGCACTGCGGAGTGATGCCGCACCACACCAGTCCGCCGCTAGTGCCGGAGGAATTCGCGGAATTTTGCGCGACAATGACCCACCGCTACGCTCCCGCCATGGCTGCCTCGCCGGTCAGAGCGGTGCGGGCTTCGGCAGCATGAGTGAGCAATGCAACGCGCACCCGACAGGTCCGGAACGCTTGCCGAATTCGCGGCCCTGTTGACAGGCGCTGCCCCGCACGGCTGTGACGGTGCTGAAATCATGATCGTTGTCGCGCATCCGGATGACGAGACCATCGGCATCGGCGGACATCTTGCCGGATTGCGCGGATCTCGCATCGTGCATGTCACCGACGGTGGGCCGCGAGACCTTGACGACGCGCGAGCACACGGCTTCGAGACTTGGCAGGACTACGCCGAGGCCCGCCATAGGGAATTGGAGACGGCGCTGGCGGCAGCGGGTTTGCCGTCGACGGCCCTGATCAGCCTCGGTTATCCAGATAAGCAAGCCGCCGGAAATCTTAGCTGGCTCGCACGGGAACTGACCGGCCTTTTGGCCGATCGCGACGTCAGCTTCGTCTGTACGCATCCTTACGAAGGCGGTCACCCTGATCATGACGCGACCGCCTTTGCCATCCACGCGGCTTGCCATTTGCTGCGCCGCGACGGACGCCATGCGCCGGCCATCGTCGAAATGGCGTTCTATTCGGCCGGGACTGAGGGCGCGGTCCTCCAGGACTTCAACAGTCATTCCGGCAGTGACTGCATTGAACTGCACCTTACGGAAGCGGCTTTCGAACGGAAGCAGTGCATGCTGGCCTGCCACCGGACACAGCAACGGACGCTGGCGCCGTTTACGGCGCGCGTCGAACGTTTCCGGGTGGCGCCTGCTTATGATTTCCTGGCGCTGCCGAACAATGGCAAGCTTTATTACGAGGCGCTGCCGCTCGGCTTCGAGGCGGCGGTTTGGCTTCACGACGCGGCCGCTGCGCATGGGGAGCTTGGGCTCGACCGGCCATGACCCTCACCGTCCTGAACGTCGCCTACCCTCTCGCGCCAGTCGGCCCGGATGCGGTTGGCGGTGCCGAGCAGGTGCTGTCGATGCTCGACCAGGCACTCGTGCGCGCCGGACACGGTTCCATCGTGATCGGTTGCCGAGGCTCCAAAGCGGCGGGCGTCCTCATCGAAACACCTGCTGAACCAGGTGTGCTCGACGATGCGGCGAAAAAACGGGCACAGCGCTCCCACCGCGTCGCGATAGACGTCGCACGCGCCCGTTGGCCGATCGACGTGGTTCATCTGCACGGCATCGATTTTGATGCCTATCTGCCTGACGATGGCCCGACACTTGTAAGCCTGCACCTGCCGCTCGACTGGTATCCGGCCGACGCTTTGCGCCCGGTCCGCGACGATCTATGGCTTCACGCCGTCTCGGTGGCCCAACAGAGGACTGCGCCGCCGGGTGCCAGGCTGGTTGCACCCATTCCAAACGGCGTCAATTTCGACGCGCTGAGCAGTCGGCAGTCCAAGCGCAACTTCGCGCTGGTGCTCAGCCGCATCTGTCCCGAAAAGGGCATCCATCTGGCGCTGGATGCGACCAAACAGGCTGGTGTGCCGCTGGTCATCGGCGGCAAGGTCTACCCCTACCAAACCCACACGCTGTACTTCCGTGACGAAGTCCAGCCGCGCCTCGACAAGCGGCGCCGCTTCCTCGGTCCGCTCGGCTTCACGGCCAAACGGCGCTTTCTCAACGCCGCCCGCTGCCTGGTCATTCCCAGCCTTGCCGCAGAAACCAGTTCGCTTGTCGCGATGGAGGCCCTCGCCTGCGGCACGCCGGTTGTCGCCTTTCCAAACGGCGCGCTGCCGGACGTGGTCGAACACGGCAGGACGGGCTTTCTGGTGAACGACGTCGACGAGATGGCGGAGGCCATCGTCGCAGCCTCCCGCCTGGATCCCGAGATTTGCCGGGCCGAGGCGCGGCGGCGCTTTTCGCTCGACCGGATGATTTCGTCTTACATGGACGCCTACCATGCGCTGGCAGGGCTTGGTGCCAGCCGCAGGGGCCTGGCGGCGGCGCAGTGAGCGGTTTTCATGCTTCGCTCCGAGATCTTCGACGATCCAGCCGCCCTTGAGGCCCTGGTGCCGCGCTGGTGGGAGCTGTGGGCGCACAGCCGAACAGCGACGCCGTTCCAAAGCCCCGCCTGGCTGGTGCCGTGGTGGCGCGCATTCGCGCCCGGAGATCTGGCGACGATCGCCGTCTGGCGTGGCGACGATCTGGTGGGGTTGGCGCCACTTTACCTGGAAAATACGCCTTCCGGTCTGCGACTGCTTCCGGTCGGGATTTCATTGAGCGACTATCTGGATGTCCTGTGTTTCCCCTGCATCGAAGCGGCTGTAGCTGCCGTCATCGCCGACCGGGTTCTTGCGATCAATTGGTCGCAGTGGATTTTACCGGACCTGCCAGCGGGTGCTGCGGGTCTCACTATTACGCACCCTGCGTTGGAAACAGGTCAACTTGCCGACCACGCCGCTTGTCCCGTGCTCTCGATTGCCGGGGACGACGCGCTGGCGGTCTGCGTTCCGGCGCGGCGAAGACGCCAGTTGCGCCGCGCACATAAAGCCGCATGCAGGCGCGGCTGCGTTTCCATTATGTCGGCGCAAGCCGATCCCAAAACATTCTTCGATCACCTGATCCGCCTTCACTGCGCGCGTTGGGCCGGGCATGGCGACGGCGTGCTGGCCGATCCGGCGGCAGAAGAATTCCATCGGCAGGCGCTTCCGCTGCTTGCCGCACAGGGCCTTAGCCGATGCTGGCTTGTTGCTATCGATGATGCGGTCGTCGGCGCCTACTACGGATTTCATCATCGCCACCGCGCCTACGCCTACCTTGGCGGTTTTGATCCGGCTTATGCCGAGGAAAGTCCCGGCGCAATCCTGATCGGCCACGCGATTGCCGAGGCGGCACGTGAAGGGGCGCGGGAGTTCGACTTCCTGCGCGGCCAGGAAACCTACAAATATGGCTGGGGCGCGGTCGATCGATGGACAATGCGAAAGGTCTGGACGCGGAGCATCGCTCAATGAGCACGACTGGACGAAACCCATCGCCACAGGCGTCGGCAGCAAGAATGGTGCTCGATGAGTGCATGGCCGACGGCGCTAGCGTCGAAGCCATCATCGCCAGACTGGCGCTGCGCTTCGAGACGGGGATCGAAGCGGCAGAGCTGGCGGAGATCGCGCTGGATATGTATTCAGCCGACCTTCGAAAACGAGGCGGACTGGAGCGCATCGCCGAGCTGCTTCGCCACAGGCCTGATATCTTTGCCACGCTGCGCGAAACAGGCGCGGCCGTTCGCCACGAACGTAATGAGGAGGAAACGGATGCCGCTGTCGTCAAGCGATTGGCCGCCGGCTTCGATGCGGCGGCGGCGATTTCCCTGGCGGCGAGCGTCCAGCTATCTTCGTTGGGAGACGAGGAGAAACTCGCCGCCGCCACCGACGAGATCGTCGCATGGCTGGACAGGCAAGGCTTCACCACTGACCGTGACATTCTGGACATTGGCTGCGGCATCGGGCGTTTCGAAAGCGCGCTCTCCAATGCAGCGCACCGGATCGTCGGCATAGACATATCCTCAAAGATGATTTCGATCGGTCGTCAGCGATGTGCCAGGCTGCGCAATGTGGAATTGCGGCTGACCTCTGGTCTCGATCTTGCCGATTTCGACAACGCAAGCTTCGATTGCGTGCTGGCTGTCGACAGTTTCCCCTACCTGGTGCTGGCTGGCCTGGCGGAGCGGTATTTCGAGGAAATTGCGCGTGTCCTGAAGACGGCAGGCATGGCAGCACTTCTGAATTACTCCTATCGCGGATCGCCGGCGCTGGATCGTGCAGATGTTCACCACCTCGCTAGAGCCCACGGCATGCAGGTCGTGGTTGACGGCGAAAAGCCGTTCCGGCGGTGGGATGGCAATGCCTTTCTTCTTACGGCATCCGACGGAACATTACGGCCCAATAATTGTTCGGGCATCAAATAGAAGAGGCCACCTGTGAGTGCCCACAATCCGAAGGAGGACTAGATGGCATCCGGCGGCAAGAAAGACATCTCGGCCGTCAGGACAAAGGCTCCGGCGTCGGCGCGATAACCGATTTGGCCACGGACAAGATCGAGGAAACGCGGTTTTGTCCAACAGAGGCTAAAAGCAGCACACCGAGTAACGCAGGCTCGACGGCAATCGGATCAACTCCGATCAGTGTCACGCCGCAGATCGGCTCTCTTAAGAACGACTGCTGCAACCGCAGACGCCAATCATGACCAGCGGCCAGTTGAGGTCGCAAGAGTCGAATTGTCAAGCGCACCCGGGAATATTGCCGGGGCGGAACGGAGGGAAGAGCATAGGCTTTCCCGGCGACACCAGCGGCTTCGAAACAATGCTGTGCAAGGCTCGGTGCTGACTGTAAGGACGGCGCGTAAATCCTTGCAAACTCTGATTGCTGTCACCACACTGGTGAAGGGACCACTTCGTTAAGAGAACACGATGTCTCGCTCAAGCGACGATACAATCAGCCCGCAACTCCGGCTGGCAATAGACCGGAAGATTGCATCTCTGCTGACTGCCATCGAGCAGGAAAAGGTCCCCAACCGGTTGACCAACCTCGCGGTTCAATTGCAGAACGCGCTTGTCGAGAAGCGTCGATGCAAAGCAAAGAAAGAGGACTAGCTATCGACGCCTGTCGACTGCGAAGTTTCCCTGTGCTTCGGACAGGTGATTGCGTCTTTCCACCAATGTCTGCAACGAACTTTCGCCGAGGTATTCCAGCACGCCGGCGCGCGCTCGGTTAAGGCGGCTTTTTACCGTTCCCACCGCGCAATCGCATATTTCGGCGGTTTCTTCGTAGCTGACCCCAAGAACCCCGATCAGCATCAGGACCTCGCGCTGATGTTCCGGCAGCTTCTGGACCGCGCTATGGACTTCCTTGCTCTGAACGGACCACTCCTGCGTCGCTTCCGAAATCGGGATCAGAGAGGCACAGTCAAGCAGGCCGGGTTTTTCCCTGTCGGCGGCTTTGACACGCGTATGATAGGTATTGCGCATGATGGTGAAGAGCCATGACTTCATACGCGTTCCAGGCTCGAACTTATCGATGTTGGCGAGCCCCTTGGTCAACGTCTCCTGGACAAGGTCATCGGCATCGTCAGGAACACGGCAGAAGGTGCGCGCAAAGGCGCGCAACGCAGGTATCAAGTCAACGATGGAAACTTCATCCGTTTCCTGGTTGGCCAAGGCGTAGCCTCTCGAGGACAATGGTCCAGCTCCCAGCAAGAACGAGTTGAAGAACGAAGAGTTGCGTAAATGCATGAAGGTTTGTATCGTTCCGGGCACAAAAATAGCTCACGGGAAAAGGCCTGGAGCGGGCGAGGACTGGTGCGGGCCATACGTTTGCGCTGACCTATGTCGCCGCGGAATCCGGTCCATATGACGGAATACTAGCTGGTCTCCCCTGTCGGCCGCGACCTCGAATCTCCACCAGCCAACAACCCCTTGGCTTGCAGTTGCCCCGGCCGTCTACGGTTGACCGCACTTCTTGGCCGCCTCTTCCCGCTGCTTTTTCAGGACTTCCTCTGTCCCGATCACCTTCGATCCGCTTCTGAACTTGCAGTAGGCTGAGCAGTTCCAATACGACAGGCTGCCAGGGGCGGTGGATGCGCCCTCGATTGAGCCAGCACTTTCCGAGCCACAGCAACAGCCGGGCAGGTGATGCCGGAGTGGCGAAGTGCAGCCACGTTATTCACGCTCAACATCTGCCGGGCCGGCCCGCGCCTCCTTCCAGGGGAGAGACGCAGACTGATTGCTTCAGTGAGATGGGGAACGCTGAAGATCGTTTCGACCAACCAACGCGTCTTCTTCGTCTCTCTGGCTCCCGCCCAGTGCTGCAGCCGCGCTCGCTATGAACGCGCCAATGACCAACGACAGGGTGCCTAGGAGCGCGAAGGTGGCGCTCGCTTTCCTCGCAGTGTCGGCCAGATCCACGCTGGCGCATGGTCGCTTGGCTTGTCCCATCCACGCAACTCTACATCCACGCCGGCACCGCGGAGCCGGTTCGAAAGGGATGGGCTCACCAGGAGATGGTCCATCCGGAGGCCAGAACTCCGATCGTAGCCACCCCGATAGGAGAATTCCAGTAGGTGTAGGTGCCCTTTTCGGGATGCATGCATCGGACGGCGTCTATCCAACCCGTTCCCAAGCATTTCGGCGTAAGCTTGCCGACTCTCCGGAAAGTAGACCGCGTCGCCTAGCCAGCATCTTGGCGCTACAGTGGGAGTTGGAACGACGTTATAGTCGCCACAGAGATACTTGGGGCGTCGTTTTTGAGGAGGGTTTTTGAGTAGCCAATCAGACGCTCGAACCACCTCAGCTGTAGTTGAATTTTGGGCCAGGCGCTGGATTGCCGTTGGGCAGATAAAGGCAGTCGATGACGAGCCCGTCCACCTCGGCCTGGATGTAGCGGCGGTGTGTATCGTCAGGATCTCCCGGCAGGCCGCGTCGTCATTGCAGCGGCTCCCTTGCTCGGGCGAGGATCGCTACGCCGTTGTAAGACTTCTGGCCATGCCAGATCGCGCCGTATCCCGCTTGCTTGATGGCATCGACGAGCAATTTCTCGTCCGAGGTTTTCAGCTCCTGAAGGCAGACGATGTCGTAATTGGTTTCGCTTAGCCACTTCAAAAGCACGGGCAGCCGGCCGTTGACGCCGTTCACGTTGAAGGTCGCGATGCGGGTCATGTGGACATCCTCTTGCCGCATTTGGACGTCGACGCTTCGGTTTCGCTTGACCGTTGGCCCAAACTTAGTCCGCCGGTCGCCATGCGGATCGCGCCAAGTCGGGACGTTCACGACCCCCGAACTTCGACCGGCTCCAAAGGAAGCAATGCGGGTCCGTTCAGGACAGCCCCATCCGGAGCGAAATGCGATCCATGGCAAGCACAGTCCCAGCACTGCTCTGTCGTGTTCCATGCCACTTCGCACCCTAAATGCGTACAGGCAGCGGAGTGCAAATGCAGCGTGCCGTCGCTATCGCGACAGGCAGCGATTTTTTGCAGTCCATCTCGCAAAATGCCGCCTTGACCAAGGGAAAGGTCATCGAAGGATTTGAGTTCGCCGGGCAGCAAGTAGCGGGCAATGTTCTCGGCCGCCGAGAGGTTTTCTCGGATGTAGTTGACCACGCCGGATGTGGCTATACGTGCGGGCTCATAGACTTCTATCCAAGGGTTGGGTTGACCGAAGATGAGATCCTTCACCAAAACTCCTGCAAGCGTGCCGTGCGTCATACCCTGTCCGGAGTCACCTGTGACAACGTAGACCGATCTGCTGCCGGGGTTGCGACCGATGAAGGCGCAGTAATCGACCGTATCCAGGACCTGTCCGGACCAACGGGTCACCTCTTTGCCCAATGCTGGCACCAGGGCGCGTATCCACGCCTCGATTGCCTCGAACCGAATGTCCCCGTCATCAGCTTCGCCTGATTTGTGGTCGGCGCCACCTACAATGAGATAGTCTACCAACCCGGGGCCCGGGTTCATCCGGACATAGTGGTAGGGGTCGCCCGTATCCCAGAAAAGCGCATCCGGGAGCTCACCGCGGGCCAGCGTAAAAGCCATCGCGTAGGTTCGATAAGGAGCCATCTTGGTGTGCAGCTTGAAGCGATCGTTGATTGGGGAATTGGTGGCGACCACTGCATTTGACGCTTCGATCACTCCGCCGTTCTCAGTGGACACGTGTACCCCACGTTCCGGCAATTCCTCGATTGCCATCACGGCACTGTTCGCGAAAATGAGGCCTCCCTTGTCGCGGACCGCTTCGGCAATTGCTTGCAGATATCTTAGAGGATGAAACGTAGCCTGGTTCGGATAGCGAAGTACCGGGGCCTTTTCGAAGCCTTTGAGGGGCACACCAGTGACAAGCTCGGCTGCGGCACCAACCGTCCTAGCGGCACTGAACTCCTCTTGGCGCTGGTCGCTGGCCTGCTTAAGATCAACTCCCATTGCGGGAAACAGGAACGCGTCCAGCCGCCGGAAATTGCACTGGATCCCAAGCTCCTCAACGATCTGTTCGATACGTGCGACAGCAGCTTCCTGGCTTTGCTGAAAAAGCCGCGCAATTGCCTCGCCGCGCAGATTGATCAGCCTGCTCAGACCGTCGTCGCAAATGGGCGCGAGATGCGCAGTCGTTCGCGACGTCATCCCGCCCGCGATAGGACCGCGATCGATGATGATGACCTGATGCCCAGCGGTAGCGAGCTCATAACCTGCCGAAAGTCCGGCGATACCCGATCCGATGATGACGGTGTCGCATCTCTGCCTGCCCGAGAAACACCGGGCCGCAGAATCGACCTCGACCTTCATCCACAAAGACCGGGTGTGTTCGCCGCGCGCGTCCATGATTTGCAGCCTCGATTAGCCGGCGGCTTTCTGATTGACTTTTCGCTCCGCGATTGTCGTCAACTTTTTGTCGGCCGCTTTTTCCTCTTTGAGGGTGGTCGTTAATAGTTTGGCGATCGCGTCCTTGCCGGTCTCTTCTGCCCAGGCGATAAGCGTTCCGTATCGCGTGATTTCGTAATGCTCGACGGCTTGCGCGGCGGTGATCAACGCGGCATCAAGCACCTTCTTCTCAGCAATTTCACCGGCGATCTCGTTAGCTTCCTTGATAATGCCGTCGATTGCCGGGCAATTGGACGCTTTTGGCGATATGCCGGCCAGGTCGAACGCCTGTTCGAGACGCTGAACGTGTTTTTCGGTCTCTTTCAGGTGACTTTGGAAGGCAGCTGTCAGCTCGCGGTTGGTGGCTTTTTCGATCATGTCCGGCAATGCTTTGATGATCTGTTTTTCAGTATAATAAATATCCTGCAGGACATGCAGGAACAGATCCTCCATCGTCTTGATGTCTTTCGTGAAGAGTCCCATCACTGGCGCTCCATAGAAGTGAGGCGACGTCGAAATACAACGCGCGGCTATCTCGGCCGTTCCAAATAAGGCCTCGTGGCTGCTTCCACAAATTTCATCTGAGAACCTGATCGCGACGATATTTTGGGGGCAGGGGATTGCCGCCTGTGTGTCTCACACAAACGTAACGGGACAGAGACCCACATCGGTTGAAGCCAAAGTCAGATGACGAGATCGTCGACCTCAAAGCGCGACAGACCGCCAAGAAGCTAGAACTGCCAATGGTTCCTATTGCTCGTACCTTGGCCGTCGACGGATACGACAGGCCGGCGCCTTTCAGTGGGAGGTTGCCTGAAAGGCGCTGGCCGGACGGGCCATCAGGTCCGCCGCGCCTTAGCGATAGTTGAGTCGCAGCGTCGCCGTGCATTGCGTGATCGCGGAAGGTTGCATTTACGCGCTCCCGTCCGTTTCACTCTCCTCATCGATTTCGCGCACGGGCAGATAGGCGTTCGTTTCCAGCCATTCCCGCAGCACGATCTGAATGAGGTCCGCGCGGCCGATTTTCATTTCGGCAGCAATGGAGTTGAGAGCGTCCTCGGTTGCCGGTTCCAGCGGCACGCCGGCGACGTTTCTGAGCATCAATGCCGCGCGCCGCAAGATGATCTGCAGATCCGCGCGCGAAATGTCCGCAATGCGATCAGCGGCACTTTCAAGCTCTTCGGCAATGGATCGGCGTGTCATCGCATTGGTCCGCTTGCCTGAGGCAGGGTCTTCTTAGGCCTTCACCCGCTTGGCTGGGGCCTTCTTGGCTGGAGCCTTCTTGGTGGGCATTTTTGCGCCCGTCTTGCGACCAAGTCCGATTGACTTCGCCAGCTCTGACCGTTGTGCAGCGTAGCTTGGTGCCACCATAGGGTAGTCCCGCGCCAACCCCACTTGGCCCGATACTCGTCAGGCGTCATGCCGAGCAAGCCCAAGTGCCGTTTCATCGACTTGAACTTGCGCCCGTCTTCCAAGGAAATGATGTGGTCGGGAAAGACAGATTTTTTCGGATTGACCGCCGGGGTCTGTGTTGGCTGCTCAACTGGAGCTGGTCTGACTAAGCTAACGAGAGCGGAGTTCACCGAAGAAATCAGATCCGGCAGGCCTGCTACGGGCACTGCGTTATTTTGGACAAACGCCGCGAGACAATATCCGCGGTCAATTCCATCAATTCCGCATTCTGGCGGTTGTTCTCTTCGATCATTCATCAACTCCTATTGTTATTCCGCTTTCGTATGGGGGAAAGTTCGATCGCGCAAGAAGCAGGCCCACAGAACGAAAAAACCGGGATCATCGGTCGGGCGGCTGCGGTTTAATGCAGAGTCTTGAAAACTTCCGTACCTGGAACGTACACGCCTACATTGCTAGACGGCACGCCTTCGTTCCGGCAAAGCTGCGAATCGCGGGGCCACTGGCAATCCGCAGGTCGGCGGGTTCAGGCAATGCTCATTGAAAGATGGGCCGCCGACTTTCCTTTTGGCGGTAAAGTTCGGCAGGTTGTCGCTCTCGATTCCGTCTCAAATGGCGGGACGTGAGGACGCGGATGGCTGCCACACGGTCTCTTTTCAGTGGATCCCTGCAGCAGGTTTTAGGTCGAGCGGTCCCTGACGTTTATAGGCTGCCCAAGCCTCGGCGGGCACTGCCGAATCCGCCCGCGCCAGCCAGTCCGCGCGCTCAGCCTCGGTAAGTGCATTCCACCACTGCATACCGGCTATTTCGTCAGCAGTCGGATTCCGGTTCGGTTCGTCTGCCATTTCTTATCCTCGCATGAGACTCGAATGCCGGAGGCCCGGAACGATCAGAACGGCCAAAAGCCGGCCAAAAAAGCCAGCATTTCGCTGCCCCACTGCATGAAGTTTTGGTACCAGCCAGACAGCGTTTCATAAGCAACCTGCAGTGCACCTAGGAAGAAAACGAAACAGATGACGATAGCAAATAGCTTGCCAAACCCCTCATCACCTTTCGGGTCGCTGTACTGGTAAACGTAATCCTGTCGATCAAACATGGTCGATTAACGGTCCCGCTCGTCGCGGTCGCGTTCCTTTCTTTCTCGTTCCTCGCGCTCCAGCTCCTCGAGGCGAGGAATGTGCTGTTGCGCCGGATCGGTCCGCGTCGTTTCGCCGCCGCGTTGTGCGGCCTCCTTGTCCCTGTTTAACTTATCCTGCAGCCGATTTGTAGCATCGACTGTTGATGCGAGTTCGTGCGCCTCGCGCGCATCCGGATCGATTGGCTGGCGCTCCGGCTCCTCGAGACGAGGCTCGCGCTGCTGTTCGACGACGGCATCGGCATTCGTCGGGGTCTTGTCCTTTTGCTCTGCTGACTGCTCCCCTACCCTTTCGGCGCCAGCAATCAGCGCCTCCCGATTTTTAGCTGCGCCGACAAGAGCGGGATTGTCGGGGTTCTGCATGGCCTCGGCATACCGCTGGCGAACGCCGTCCTCGATCTCCAGACTCCGTTCGCAAATGTATGCGGTGCTGTAGCCTTCTGCTTTGAGCCGATCAATCTCGGCCTGAATGGCCCGTTCTAACTCCTCTTTCGGCATTTGCGGCTGTTCCATTGCGGCTTGCCGTTCTTCAGCAGAACTGGATTCGATCAGATCGGAGCTGTGATCCTGAACCGAGAGGACGTCGTTGCCAGCATCAACCGCGACATCGCCGTCCTGGGCGACGGCTGCTTGCCATTCGGCCTCCGCCTGCTCTTCTTGCTTCTGCTCGGCCCGCACTTCGTTGCGCTGCTCATATAGTTCCACCAGCTCGTGGCGCTGATTGACGTGTTCGCGCGCCAATGTCGCCACTTCATCGAAGTCGGCCCGCTCGTCCGGACCGACGCTCCGCTCCAGCCGGAACAAGGCCGTCTCGACCTTCTTTTCATAGGCTTCAAACTCTGCTCGTGTTGTCTCGCGCATTTCCTGGCCCTCCAAAACGACTTTCTGCAAGGTTACCATATTGGCGCGGAATTTTGATCCGAAATCTGCACGAACGACATTTACGCTCGCTTCCGCCTGACCTGCCGAAAGGCTTGCTGTCAAGCGATCCCGCTGCTGCTCTGCATAAGCGACAACACGTCGATCACCGCTGGCGAGCGCAATTTTCTGCCAACTCTGTGTTGCCTTTATGGCATACTCCCGGCTTCTTTCGGCCTTCGCCAGACTGCGCCATCCGCCCCGCTTGGCGTCGTACCGTCCCTGTGCCGCCTCGCTGGTCCCGACGTGCTCGGTCCGCCCTTCACTGTTCACCGGCCTCACCTGATTGCGGGTAAAGGCGGGCGGACTGGCGAACTCGCGACGATCGGTCATCTCCATCGCTATTCCCTGCGCCCGGGCCTTCTCCGCCATCGTGGCCCGCCACTCCCGAAACACCTGAGGGGTCGTCTCGACCCGATCACCCGATTCCGATCGCATGGTGATGATCGCGTGCGCATGGACATGTGGCCGCTTGCCTCCATCCCCTTCTTCCTTCGGATCGTTGGCCGGATCATGCATGGCAAACACGTAGCGATGGCCGGCGAACTGCTCGGCGAGGAAGTCGCGTGCAGCGTTTTCAAACGCCTCGACATTCGTACCGGCCCGGGCCGACATGATCAGGTGCATCACGTCGCGGCCTTTGCGGCTGTGCAGATCACCGCGCCATTCCTTTTGCACCAGGTCGCCAGCGAGCTCTTCGTCACCGATGACTTGACCGCGGTCGTCGCGAACGTTGCCGTCATGACGTTCGACCAGGCTCCGCAATTTGCTGGCGCCATACTCGACACCGTTGCCGTAGCCCTGGAACGAGAACCGCGCAACCACATCCTGCGCGGCGGCACTCGCGTCATATCGCGCCTGAATGATGCTGGCGGCCTTGTCGTCGCCAGTCAGCCGCTCGCCCTGCCCGCTTCTGAGCACGACCGCCCCTTGAACCGTCAGCGCGCCGTCGGCCTGGCGCGTGACCGCATAAGCGTAGCGTCGATCGCCGAATGCGCTCGTTAAACTGTTCCTGACCAGCTCATGCATCGCCTCGTCTGACGAAACCGCCGCAGTTTGAATCTCTACGGTGAAGCTGCTGATATCGCGGCTCTCTGCGCGGTTCTGGAAAAGATGGTTCCAGTCTCCCCGCAACCGCGCCAGATCCTCGCGGCTGCTGATGCGCTCGCCGTTCTCGTTCTCGACGGCGAGCTCGCCGCTACGCGACACATAATTCAGCATCGCCCCCACCCTCGCGCCGGCGCCATAGGATGCCATTTTGACAACCGCGGGCTGGCTGCCCTGGGCAACCGCCGCTAGCCGCGCTTCTCTTGGACGGGACGCCTCCGCTGCCCGCGTCTCGGCCGCGAAGATCGACTTGGCGGCCGCCCGTTGCATTTTCGGCCGGCTGCCACCGCCTCCACCTGAACCAGAACCACCGCCACCGCCCAGCTCGGCCATCGCTTTCAATCGACGCTTCATTTCGTCTTCGACCGACGAACGGCGTTTTGGCCCAAGCGATAGCTCATGCAGCAACGCCGCGCGGCGCTGCTCCCATTCGCTCGTGAAGGCGCCGAAGAAGATTTCCACGCCTTACCCCTCCCCTCGCCGCTTATGGCCGGCGCGCTTCGCCAGCGATCGCAACTCCGTCATAACGGCCGCTTGGACGCGCTGCACGTTCCCGAGATTGATATCGACGTCGCTCGGATGAACGCCTTTGCCGCTGTTGAGCGCCCGCGCGACCTGATTGAGGTTCACGCCGATCGCGCGCATGTCCTCCAGCAGCAATGCCATCACGAGGCGGTCTTCCTCGGCAAGGAATGGCCGAGCGCCCGCTCCCTCAATGATCAGCGACCGGAAGAATCCGGAAACCGTCATGTCGGCCGCCTTGGCGGTCTTTTCGATCGCCGCATATTCGTCCGCGCTGACGCGGGCATGCACCATTCGACCCTTCCGGTCCGGCTCGAGCCGGACCTCGAATTTCGCGTCGTCCATTGGCCTTGGGCCCCTCTCTCTGGCGCTTGCGGCAGGCATCGAGGGCGTGTTCCTCGATCGTTGGGAAAAATGTCGCACATTTTTCCGTATCCTGCCACACTCAATAGACGTGAAATTTCTCCACTCAACAGAGGAAATCGTCGAGCGGCTCACATTTCGCTCGTCCACATCGAAACCATGGGCAGGGCCTTGGCCCCTGCCCTTCAAACGCTAAAACGCTCTCCAGGGTTCACCTCCAGGACCGCTTTGTCGGCCTTTGTGTGCCCCTCGTCCGCTAGGGACGCTCCGCTCTTCGCCCTGGCGGACTGCGTGCGAGCGTCGCAGACGGCCTTCGCGCGGCTCCGGGGTTCACCACAAAAGGAGCGGAAAGGCCGGAGCCGACCTCATCAGTCAAAAATGGAAACTGGGCGACCGTGGAGACTTCAAGGATGGCTCAAACGGCAGCGCGCGGTTGATCCCATTTCACACGACTTATTCACACGATGTGTTCACATGCTACGACGTTATGAAATGAAGGTAAGATGTGATTGAAGTATCACATCCTTGGATAGTGAGGTGTGATCACGTGGTGCAATCGCCATGCGAAACCAAGCATTCACTTCGTTTGGAAATGCTGTTTGCCCAAGAGAAGGCATGAACGTGGTGACGGCCTGCCGTGTTCGGCTTTGGGGACGGCAAAAGAGGGATCAGACATGTCTCAAAGGATTTGCGCGATCAGCGGAAAAGGCGGCGCGGGGAAGACGACGGTCATGATCCTCGTTGCCGGCGAGTACGCTATTCATGGAAAGAAGGTTCTTCTGATCGACGCCGATCCGCGTCAGAACCTCGCCGAATGGTGGAAGCGATGTGAGGCCAAAGACAATCTTCCGGCCAACATCGAGCTGCACAGCGCGGCAACGCAGCGAGGCATTGAAACCGTGCTGGCCGAACAAGACGGCGTCTATGACGTAATTCTGATGGACTCACCGGGCGTCGACAGCGTCATTCGCGATACGATCATCCGCAACTCCGACCTGGTGCTGACGCCAATTCAGCCGAACCAGGACGAAATCAAGGCGGCCGGCGAAGCCGCCACCATCACGGCGGATATTGGCGACAGCGAGGGGCGCACGATCCCCCACGTCAACGTGGTGACGCGCATCGCCCTTCCGGGGCGCGTTCTCGAGGCTTACAGGCTGATCCGTCCGTTCATCGCCAATCTTCGCGACAATGGCTATGAATCGAGGTTGATGGATACCGAGCTCACCGAACGCAATTGCTACCGCGAAATCCGCAACGGCCTCGGTACCTTGCAGATGCTCGAACTGACCGGCCCGGTCATGAAGGGTCGCGCGGAGATCGCGGCGTTTGTGGCGGAGCTCGATCGCCATCTCGCGGCAAACCGGAGAAAGGTGGGAAATGTCTAAACCAGGCAAACTGTCCGTCTCTGACTTTCCGATCGCACCGCGACGGCCGAAGCCGGCCACATCCAAAGCCACAATGAAGCCGCCCTATGTGTCGGAACAGGCAGAGGTGCGAACGGCTGCGCGGGAACCAACAGCGACACCGGTTTCAGAAGCGGATGCAACAAGAGAGCGTCCGCGGCGCGGTCTGCCGAACCCGAGCGGTGACGAGCGCAAGAGCAAGGCGATCGAACGTGCTCTGGCTCAGGAGGAGGGACGCTATCGCCTGCGCGACCTTAAGCGGGCGCACGCGCGGGAAGCCAAGCACTACGTCAATTGCCCGCTGGACTACGATACGAAGATGCGACTGCAAAAGGCTGCCTTCGACAATGACATCAAAATGACGGTGATCATAAAGGCGGCCATCGACCAGTTTCTCCGAGACAACGGCTATTGACCCGTGAGCGGTCGCAGCTTCCTGCTCGGGATCACGATCGGTATCCTTATTGGCATCTATGCCGCACCGTTAGTCGGTCGCCAAGGCTTCGACTTTAGTGAAGGCTCAAAAGCCGTTTTACCATTGAACGGGCTTATGGAATCCGCTCTCGATGCGGTCATCCGGCCATCTGACGGAACCGCCAAGGGCGAGCTGTTTCGCTTATCCAATTGGGATATCTCAATGCACGGGACTGGATCGACGGTTACCGTGAAGCGATGTATTAGTATTGGCAAAGATTCTGTCGCGTGCGAACTCCTGGCGCGCCTGGGGTGGGTCGATGGGGAAAAACGTGTCGAAGCTGTGTTCGAGGGAAAGCCGGGTACTTGGCGAATGGTTGCAGCCAGGGCGCGCTGATTTTTTCTCAGTGGGCTGTGCCTGTCCCCACGCCAGCTCAAAGGCGTTATGAATGCAGGCTTCCGCTGGAAAGAACCATGCAAGGCGAGCGCACGGTCCTGATGATTGCCTGTTGCGAGTAGCAAAAAGCAACGTCCCCACTTCCCGCTTCTGGAAAATAGCTGTGCAAGAGAGTGCCGGGGCGTACTTGGGTCAATCCCGTTTTGAATGTTTGAATGAGGTCGTCGCCCTGTCCGCGACTCGAAAAACGCAAGAAGGGAGAGGACGTGCCTAAGGATATGGACGCCTATAAAAACAAAATGGAATTGGTTGAGACGATCGATCCCGAGATCGACAAGCCTGTATTCCGCCGCCCGGGGTTCGAAGGCATTAAAACCCTCGGCGAGATCGATGAAAGAATTGCCGCCTTCATCCGCAAGGCGCGCGAGGATAAGGATCTGACGCGTGCCGAGCTCGCGCCCTTGCTTGGCCTTTCGATGCAGGTTTATGGCCGCTATGAACGCGCATTCTCAAAAATGCACGTAACGAGGATGATCCACCTGTGCGAAATCCTCGGATTCATGCCGATGGAAATGCTGTTCAGCGCTGCCCCGCATCTATGGGGCCGTACGCCGGAGGAAGCGCGCGACAGCATGGAACTCGTGCAACAGGTCGTGTCTCTGCCGCACGGCACAAAGCGCGATCTGTTGGCCCTGGTCAAGAAAATGGTCGCCCTGGAGCGGGCCGCAGACGGAGCAGCGGCGGAAACGCAAAGAGGCGAAGAAGGACGTCTTTAGGCGCCTCGCGCTGCGGTGAATGGCGCGGGGCGCGAGCATCACCGCAGCGCATTAATGGGGGCCACACCTTAAGCATCGACCTTTTTCAGCTCCGAGAGCCGCACAAGGCCGTTCTGGCTGCGGAATGTCAGTGTCGCATCCGTACTTTGCGCCTGGGCGATCCCCGAAATAACGTGATCGCCGGTGTCGTAGATCGTACGCTGCCCGGCATCCTCGATGACCAGTCGCCGTGTGTCGGGATAGATCGCGTAGCGCAAATCGTTCTGCGATCCGGTCGATGAGGGTGTGCCGAGTCCGCCCGGCCGACTTTTAGCTACCTGCTGCTGCGATCTATAGCTCACTTCGGCAGGTTCATTACGGGCGACCTCAGGATTCTCCCGCAGATAAGCTGCGAGATCCGTGGCCACACCGTTCAGCTTAGCCCTTAGCGCATCGTTGAACATGTCGCCGACCATTGTCATGCCTGATGACCACTGCGACATGCCGCCGAATTCGGCATGGCTGAACTGCGCCATGGAACCGCCGCCCGAGCGCAGGGCACGCAGCACGGTTTCTACCGCGTCCCTTGACAACCCGTGCCGCACCGCCAGCCGCGCGACCAATGCCGTCTCTTTGAGATCAGCCACCGTATTGCCTCCCTCTTTTCGTCATTTAACACTGCGATGGGGACATCGTTCCACATGCCCTAACCTCCGAGCACGCCAAGAGGCAATTTCAGCCCTTGCCAACGGGCCAACGCGTGTAGGCCGACATCTTTCCGCCTTTGGTCGGCGTGGCCACAACGAGGCACTCTGGGCGACCAGGATATGTGCAACGAGCACCTATCACAGTTTGCGGCCGCGCGCCTGCCCTGAGCGGAATGTTCAAGTTCCAGACCGCGTTTTATGCAACTTTAGAGGCATAAACCATTAACACTGCGGCGCAGTGGGTTTGATTTCCAATCGCCACTTTAGTCGGCTTCGCATGTTCCGAAATGAGTGCATTGGGGCCGACAGGGGACCGGCAGGTTTCGGTTTCGACGGCCGGGCTAGAGGTGACGTTCGCACTGAGGCCGATCGGCGACGTCCGGCCTCAGTGCTTATGGCTTGGACAGCGAAGCGATCAACCAGTCTAGCTCCGTGCGTGCGGACGAAATGATGCTAGCGTACGAGTGCAGCGAGCTAATGACAGAATCTGTCACCAGCGGCGGATCGTGCAGTTCGCGGCGTCCCCGCCTCTTTTTGAGGACCAGCTTTGAACACGGAGAAGTTTGACCAGGTTTGACCAGGGAGATTTAAATCGAAGGGGCCGGATCGGCTGCAATGCCGCTATCCCTACGCCAGCTCCGTTGGAGCGGGAGGTGCCTGGAGCGCTCCGCAACAGTTCAAACTTGTTATTGTGCAGTGCAGCAACGATATTGCTGACCGTGCGTTGTGCGCAGCGTGGCCGTCTAGCGGCCGACCACGAGGAATTAAGGAATTCTGATTTGCGAAAAATCTCCGACACCATCACCCGCCTTGCGGCATTCCGCGCCGGGCAGGGTTTTCAGACCAATGGCCAAGGCCGCGATCGGTTATCGGATCTGGACGATTTCGGCTCTAATCCGGCGCCTTGCGGGCGAGGATCCACGTTCCCGACGATTTGAGTGAAGCTGCGCCTCTTGTCGTCGTGCTGCATGGCTGCACGCAAACCGCGGCCGGTTACGACCATGGTTCCGGCTGGTCGCAACTAGCCGATCAGGAAGGTTTTGCCCTGCTGTTTCCCGAGCAGCAACGCGCAAACAACGCCAGCCGCTGCTTCAACTGGTTCGTGCCCAGCGATACAAAGCGGAACGGCGGAGCGGCACTTTCCATTCGCCAAATGATCGAAACAATGGTCCTGGCCCATGGCCTCGACCGTGGGCGCATCTTTATCACCGGCCTCTCCGCCGGAGGCGCCATGACATCGGCCATGCTGGCTTGCTACCCGGAGATTTTTGCAGGCGGCGCGATCATCGCTGGCCTGCCGTATGGAAGCGCGAAGACCGTCCCTGAGGCCTTCGACCGCATGCGCGGTCATGGCATGCCCTCGGAACGGCAATTGCAGAAAGCCCTACGCGATGCCTCGCCGCACCAAGGTCCTTGGCCCTCGATATCCGTCTGGCACGACTCCGCCGATCAAACCGTAGCTTCTTCCAACGCTGATGCGATCATTGCGCAATGGCGGGCCGTTCACGGACTCGATGCACGTTCGACCCGATCAGAAATGGTGGATGGCCATTCACGGCGCGTCTGGTGCAATGCCCAAGGGCAGGAGCTGATCGAGGAATATCGCATCGCCGGAATGGGCCACGGTACGCCACTTGACACGGCCGGCGACGCCGCGCTTGGCGCTGGGGGACCGTACATGCTGGACGTCGGTATCTCCTCTACCCGGCATATCGCGCGGTTCTGGGGAATAGCGAAGCCGTGCGTAAAACGAGATGTGAAGATCAAGCCGGCAAAAGCCAACAACGAGGCGCTCGCGCCCGGTTTCGCACGCGCTTTCTCGAGCCCAAAGGCTGGGGTTCCCAATGTCCCTCACTCTGCGAAACGTGCAAACATCCAGCCTTCTCAGAAGCCCAACTCCGCCGCGGGGATACGAAAAGTCATAGAGGACGCCCTGCGATCGGCAGGCTTGATGCACTAGCGTCTCGCCGAAACAACGGCACTTTAGGACCTCTGCGCGATCAGCAAAAATTCGATGTTGAGCCAACCTATTCGGCCAAGATGAGCCTGCGGGGCTTGCCAACGCCTGGCGGAGCTGAAGCCCCAAAGGGATCTTCACCCGTTCGGGCAGCCATCCCTGACGCGCACTGTGGCTGTCGTGCGAAGAGGAAGGGGTCCATGTTTACCGCGATCCGGCGTGCGCCAAGGCAGCTCTGCCATCTCAACATCGCCGCCGTCGCTCCGTATGATGACGCGACGTTCGTCGAGCAATGCGTCGGAATCGAAAACTTTCGCGCTCATAATCGCGAGAACATTACAAGAACACGATCGCGGTGCAATGCGATGGAACGGAGGACTGATGTGCAATGACTATCGATTGATGGTTGATGTCGCTTCGATCGTGGAGGACTTCGCCGACCTGAATATCAAGGTCCGCTTCGGAGAAGGTGCGCCGAACATCGAGGCACGCGAGGACATCAAGATCACTGACGTGGCGCCGATCATCAGGACTATCGAGGGCGTCCGAGGCGAAGGCGATATGATGCAACGTCGCTGGAGCTGGCCCGGACCGAACAAGCGGCCCGTCTATAATTTCCGTTCGGAGGGCCGGGAGTTCTCGTCGAACCGGTGCCTCATCGTCGCGGACGGCTTCTACGAGTTCACCGATCCGATAGGCCCCAAGAAGAAGCGAAAGGACAAGTGGCTCTTCACAAAGAAGGACGAGCCGATCTTCTGCATTGCTGGAATCTGGCGTGACACGCCGGAGGTCGGCGAAGCCTTCACCATGCTGACGATGGAGCCTGGACCCGATATCGCGCCCTATCATGACAGGCAGATTGTTATCCTCGATCGCAGCGCGTGGGCGGATTGGCTCGACCCTACGGTGTCGGCGAAGTCGCTGATCAAGGCCCTTCCCCCCGGCACACTGCAGGTAGGGCAAGTTGGGTGACTTGAAACGAAACGGCGCCCCGATGTCGATCAGGGATAGGGCGGGGAGCGCACCACCTGCCGGGCTGGCTTGTCCTCACGCTCGCCTTGGTACGAGACCTGGCGCAGGACATTGTCTTCCGTCCAGGTGAGATAGGTGACCTCGACCACCACTTCAGGCCTGACCCAATGCACACGCGACAGCTCAAGCGGCGAGCCAAACCGGCTCTCGCGCGGCGGCGGAACGTCGAGGGGCATTCGAGCTGTCTGAAGTGGCCCAAGCCGGCGAGCCAATCGCTTGAGTTCTGCAACCGTGATGCCCGTGCCGGCGCGGCCCGCGTACGGCAGACGACCATCATCGGTGTAGTAGCCGAGAAGCAGCGAGCCGATATGCGGCCGGTTTCCAGTCGGATCGGTCCAGCCGACGACGATGAATTCCTCTCTGTTGAGACACTTTGACTTGACCCATAGGCCGCGATTGCCGGATGCATAGGCGCTGTCGATCCGCTTTGAGATAGCGCCCTCGAGTGCAAGCCGGCAGGCGTGCTTGCGGAACGCAGGCCCGTCGCCGATCACGTGATCGCTGAAGCGCAGGCCGGGCATGTCGGTCGAAAACAGGCCTTCCAGTCGCGCCTTGCGGTCGATGAGCGGCAGCTTCGCAATGCTTTCTCCGTTCAGGAACAGAAGATCGAAAGCAAAGAAGACAAGATCGCCCGTGCGCCCCTCGTCCATAGCGGCCTGCAGGCGGCTGAAGGAGGTGACCCCGTCTGCCCGAACGGCGCACAGCTCCCCGTCGACATATGCCTCTTTCACCGGGAGCGCGCGGAGGGCCGCTATCGTCGCTTGATAGCGATGCGACCAATCGAGGCCGGTGCGGGTGAGCAAGCGGATGTCGCTGCCGTCGATCCGCGCGTGCATGCGGTATCCGTCGTACTTGATTTCGTGAAGCCAATCGGGGCGGTTGGGCGCTTCGTCGACCAGGCGCGTCAGCTGAGGCTCGATCCATTTCGGCGGATGCGTTCTATTCGGCTTTGCCGGATTCACCGTCTTCCGCGCCAATTGAGATGAAGCGTCGTCATGCGGGCCAGACTACCACATGATGACGGTATAGAACGTCGGGAATGTTGCGACCTTTCTCGCGCTGCCCGCGCCTGCTTTACTACCGCCACGATCAGAGAGCCAAGCAGGTCGCGGCACGTCTAAGCAGGAATTGGTCGTGTGTGTGGATAACAACGCGGTGGCGATCGGTATTCTCTTCTTGTGCTCCCTAATAAGCTAGTGAAGTTCCCCGCATCGGCGTGACCGCAGGAAGGTACAATCAGGTTTAGGCCGTTGCAATATCCTCCTTGGATTAGCCGCCTAAAGCGCTGCTGAATCGTGCGGCCGTGGGAGAACGCTTGCGGCTGCGCCACCAAGTCATGGCGTGGTGAGTAAGGATTGCAGGATGCGACATCACGCCGGCCCAATGCCCGAAGAACGGCGCCACCGAAGCGTTGAAGTCCCAGAAGTCCAGGCTGTAAGTGATGGCCAGCTCGGTCAGCTGGTGATCGTGCTCAACGCGGACCACGTCGATCTTTATGATCAGATGGACAAGATTCCGTTCGACGAGCTGACTAGGGCGTGGACTCATAAACCCGAAGCCAGAGCCGGATGGCCGCGAGCTTAACGAAGGCGAGGAAGTTGGCGACGTGTTTCTCATAGCGCGTCGCGATGCGCCGACAGTGCTTGATCCGGTTGAAGAATCGTTCGACCTGATTTCGATGGCGATAGAGGTACAGGCTGAAGCAGATTGGACCACGCCGGTTCCGACGGGGCGGGATGTTCGCCCAGCCTCCACGTGAGCTCACGAACGTTCGTATCTCGGTCGCGTCGTAAGCCTTGTCGGCGAGAACCATCCCGCCGCGCGGTAAGCCCTTAAGCAGAGCGCGTGCGACCAGGCTATCATGCTGCTGACCGCCGGTGATTGAGACGTGGAGCGGTAGACCATTCGCGTCGACCACGGCGTGGATTTTGGTCGTCAGCCCTCCGCGGGAGCGTCCAAGGTCTTCGCCGGAGCCATTCTGGATGCATGTCGCGTGCTGGTGAGCGTGGACTATCGTGCTGTCGATCATCTGAATCTCGGCATCGTCTCGATGCGAGATGGCAGTCAGGATACGATCCCAAACACCCGCGCAGCGCCAACGCACAAAGCGATTGTAACAGGTGGTATATGGTCCATAGCACTTGGCCATGGGCGCTCCAGACCGCAAGACCCAGAAGATGCCATTCAGGACGCGCCTGTCATCCACGCGCGGGACCCCTCGCGGCTTGCAAGGAAGGATCGGGGCAATCAATAGCCATTCGGCGTCGGTAAAGGCGTATCGCATGTTCAGGTTCCTTTTCGGAGCTTGAATCACGCCGGCAAGCCCACATTCAAATATTGGCTCCGCCTCCAGATATGGTCATCCGATCGGCGAGGCGGGGCGACCGAGTATGGTAGGCCGGTTCCTGAAAACTTTCATTCTTTCAAGGCTATTAAGTTCAGGCATTCGCCTATACTTTTGCAGTCTTGAAAGCGTGATGCTTACTGCGACTTGCCTTGGGAGATGCCAAATGCGCGTGTCCTTGCTTTTCATTCCACTGCTGCTTTTGCACATTCCGATTGTATCGCATGCCGCCGCCATCCACGCCGCCGCCATGGAGGGCGATGTCGCGGCTATCACGGCAGCGCTCGATGCGGGCGCTGATGTAGATGAGAGTGATGGAAGCGCAACGCCGCTCTATCTCGCGGTCTTTATGGGCCACATCCAAGCAGCAAAACTGCTCATAGAACGGGGTGCGGACGTCAACGCCCAGACGGCTCTTGGTTCCCCGCTGATGGCGGCTATGGGGATAGACAAGATCGATCTGTTAAATCTATTGCTGGATGGGGGCGCAGATCCAAATGCCGACGGCAGCAGCCAACCCGCCCTTCATGCCGCCGTCAATCTCGGTTGTCTCGACTGCGTGAAGGCACTGGTCGAGGCTGGCGCGGACGTGAATGCGAGGGCAGAGGACCGCAAGACACCACTCCATATGGCAAAACGCGGGGGGCAACGCGAAGTTGCCGACTACCTCATGTCGCACGGCGTCGTCTTGCCGACGCCAGCCCCGATCTCGATGAAGTTGGCTTCTGCCAATGTCGAGAAAGGCCGAACCTACTTCACCCGCGTGTGTGGGCCTTGCCACAACGCCGAGCCAAAGGGAGGGAAAAAAATAGGACCGAACTTGTGGAGCGTCGTCGGCCGCGACAAGGCAACTATGGCAGATATGCGTTACTCCGAGGCCTTGCTGAGCTGGGAGGGTGTATGGACGTACGAGGACCTGAACAAATTTTTGCTTGAGCCCATGGCCACTACGCCGGGCGTTTACATGGAGACGCCTGGCGTTCCGAACGAGACCGAACGGGTCGACCTGATCGCGTACTTGCGCACGCTCAGTGACAAGCCGAACCCGCTGCCCTGAATCGATGAGTTCTCAAGCCTGCGTCGGCTAGTTTGCTCAATAGCCACCTTTGAGGGTCCCAAGGGGCGATTGAGCAAAGGGCATGGGCAACCGATGAAACGTGCTTGCCACTCACCGTTCATCGACTGGGCGTCGTTTATGAGTACACGCCCTAGTATTTTGATCCACGATGCCCCCTTAGTCTTGGAACGCTGTGACTGCTAAGCCCGCTTTCTCATGGCCGTATCCAGGCGGTCACTGCTTTCTCGTCTGACACGCCCATTTCGCCGATCCCTGAAACTTGGTTTCAGGGATACCAGATCGGCCGTTGAAGTTCTGGTGGCAGTTGCTACCTAATGGCGGGATTTTCAACGCTATCCGCCGCTAAAATGCGGAAGGATCTTGGTCGTTTGCTGCTCGGACCTTTTACGAACCCGAATTTCGATGCGACGCCGCGCTTTCACGTCACCCCGTTGTGCGCCGTCCGTAAGCCTGTCTCCGGGGAGGATGAGTTGGCCGCCGGACATCGGCAGAATGGTGAACCCGTCTAGTTCCGGTAGCCTTTCGAGCAATTCTGCAACCGAAATCGCTCGGGCGAGCCCCAAGCCTGCATTGTCGGCCGGGTGCAGCGACCCGATCGGCTTCTCGCCGTCGAGAACTGGCTTTAGACCGCTGTCCATATTCGAAAAGTCACCTGCCATGACCTGTTCGTCCGTGTGGCCGATTACCTCGATGATGTCGACGCGATACTGCTTGGCGGTTTCCGCGATTTCCGCCGATTTGTCCTTAAGCTTGGTTCTGAAGGTTTCTGACAGCTCGGCGCTGCCGACCCTGAAATTATAGCCCTCGAGTTCGCTGAGACTGATGATGGGCGGCCATTCATGCGACTTGGCGTCGCCGTCTGCGGCTTTGGACAATGCCGCCGTCAGTTCCGCGGCTGTTTTCTCAGCATAGCCGCTGTCCTTGAGAGCCTTCATGGATTCGGCCATTGCCGCCGCCTGTTCCGGTGAGATGCCGTGTTTCGCCAGTTTCTTCATCGCGGACACGAGTTCTTTCGCCATCTCTTCGACGATGGCGTTGTCTCGCAGAACTTTGGTGGCGGCCGCGTACTCGACGGCTTCCTCAAGTGTAAGCCCAGTTTCGGCGATGGCGGAGGCGGCGTTCCTGGCGGTGACCAGCTTGTCCCAGTCATCATCCGGAATCGGGCGTCCGGTTGCCGCCCGCATGAGTTTCCCCACTTCGGCAAGCAGCCGTTCCCTCTCATTTTCCGCCTTCGACTTCTCCAGTTCGGCCTGCAGGACGCGTTCCTCACCGGCCTCGACCGCCTTGAGCGCTGCCTGGGTTTCCTTTTCCTTCTTCGAGATGATCGCGCCGGCGGCCAGCAGGAGGCAGAAGACGAGCAGCAGCATCGTTTCGGCCATGGTGAGGCCGAGGATCAGGCCGCGTGCGTAGCCTTTCCTCTCGAAGTTGACTGACGTTGAACCGAGGCCGTTCATCGGCTCCACCAGGCTCTTCTCGGTGCCTCGGCTTCGACGGCAGGCGGCGCTCCGTTTAGCGTCCGGAAGGTGTCGGGATACGGCGGCGGTTCGACGGATGCGGTTCCTTGATCGACAAATTCCTGCGCGGCATCTTCGATCAGTTTTTCAGCCTCCGACGTGAGCGCCGTACCGTGTTCGCTTCTGTCCACAAGACGGGTCATCAGCTGCTTCGTCTCCTGCGACTGCTGCTGCATTAGCTTGACGATCGCTTCCATGACCCGCTGCTGGCTTGCCGCGGCCTCCATCGACTTTTCGACGGCCGCCGCGGATTTTTCCGCCGCCGCTGCGGTCCTGTCCGACTTCTCGACCATCTCGCGGACGACAGACGTGATCTCGGAAATCCGGGCCTGCTGCTCGACCGACGCGGCTTCCGTCTTGACGGCGTACTGGGCGACGGCGTCCGACAGCGACTTGACCATCGGTGCCAGTTCGTTTTTCAGGACTTCGTCAGGAATGACGACCTTCTCGAGCTTCCCGGCGACGCTGTCGGCCTGCTGGCCGAGCTTGAGGACCGACGCCGACATCGCGCCGTTCGCCCGATCGAGCAGTTCCGCCGACGAATCCACCTTCTTCACGATCTGGGAGAACTGCGTTTCGATCCTGCCGAAGTTCTCCTCCATGGCGTTTCCCAGCTTGCCCGACGCCTCCTGCACGGGTTTTATGGCCTCCATCGCCATCTTTTCGAACGACGCCCTGATGTGCTCGCCGTTGCGGCCGGCCTGTTCAGCGATCTCCCCGAACCCTTCCTCCAGCATCTGGTTGCTGACGCGCCGGAAGTCGGCGAATTCGCGCGAGACGCTTTCAAGCTCGGCCCTGACGCGCCTTGTCATGGTCGCCAGCTCGTGCCGCGCGGAACGTTCGATGTCGGCAGGATCGCGCCGCATCTGGTTGTACAGGATCCTGAGCATGATGCCCGCGATCGTCGACGTGATCGCGACGCCGAAGTTCCTGACGATCTCATCGGTCGAGGTTTCAGAACCGAACTGGAAAAGGGCGACGCCGAGGCTGGTGAGCGTGAACAGGAAGCCCATGTAGTACAGGTTGTCGCCTGTCTGCTCGTCGTGGAGCCTGAGCCTGCCGACAAACATCGGCAGCAGGCCGTAGGCGAGCATGAGCAACACCGGAGTCGCAGTTGTGACCAGCCTGTCGATGCCGTATGTCTTCGACGCGACAATGAACAGGATTCCCGAAACCGTGACGCCGGCGTATGCGAACAGCGGCAGCCTGGGGTTCGACAGGAATGCAAAGCCTTGGCGTCTTGCCATCAGTTCAATCCTTCAAGCTTTTCGGCTTCTTCCCAGTCGCCCCCTTCGTCGCGGACCCACGTTGCCCAGAACTCCACGTGCTCGCGGCTGCTGAAGGCTTTCTTTTCGCGGTTGACGTAGAGAACCTTGACGGCAATTCCGTCGAGGCTCGTGCCGTAGATTTGCGCGGCCTTGCTCTCCTTGAACGCGCCGTAGTCCAGGCTCGACCGGTACTGCGAATAGAGGCTCGTGTGCTCGATCATGTCGGAAGCGACAATCAGGCGCTTCGCCGCCTTTCTCGATATTTCGGCGTCGAACAGCGTCAGCTTGACCTGCTGGATAGCCGCCATGATTGGCGACTGGTCCGCCGACGAGCCGTTGGCGACTTCGTCCGGGAGCTTTTCAAGCGGTTTTCCGAATTCCTCTTCCCATTTCTTCTGCTGCCGCTTCGGATTGCTGGTCCAGATGTCCACGGTTGACCCGTCGCCCGGATTGCAGCCGTCGAACAAGGTGAGGACTTCCCCCGGCTCCGCGGTCAAGCTGACGATGCGGATGTACCCGCCCGGCCCGACCTTCGATCCTTCGGTCCTGAAATGGTTCTTCAGGTCGCTAAGGGTGACCTCAGACAGCGGGTCCGTCGTGTCGAAAAGGAACGCCGTGGCGCTTGACGGCCCGGCGACAGGACAGTTCGTGTCGGGGTCGAGCTCCACCGTTTCGCCCGACTTGACGAAGAGGAAAACGAGGCCCGCGGCCATCGCGGCGAGCACGACGCCCAGTCCGGCGATTCCCAGGATCGTGGAACCGTGGCCTTTGCCGCTTCTTTTCCTGGCGGCGCTTCGCCTACGCGGTCGTCTGGACATTCATGCTATCCGGAAAGAGGTTGTCGAGTGCCTTGTACTCTTCGATGCCCCTCTCGCATTCCAGCCCGATCAGCTTCACCTGGGCAGAAAGCTCGTCCTGCGCCGTGCGGATGTCGGCAGACAGGTCGGCATCGTTCCACGACCCGTCCGACGACACCTTCACCTTGACGCGTTCGAGCTTGTAGGCGTTCGAGAAATGTTTCGGCGGCGGTTCGGTGCGCGCCTCAATGTTGGCCTCGCGGTATTTGGCGAGCAGCTGGTTGCAGGCGCGCTCAAGCTGGACCTGGTGCTGCTCGAACAGTGAAACAAGCCTCGCCCGGTGGTCCACTATGGCGTTGAATTCCCGCTTCCTGCTGCCGAGTTGCTTGACCACGTCCTCGACCTTTTCGTTATGGTCGTCGCGCGTATCCTTCAGCGTTTCGATCAGGTCGGCCTTGGCGTTCACGTATTCCTCGCGCGCGGAGCGGAGCCGCTTCTCGACGCTTGAGTAGCCCCAGTAGGGATCGACGATGAAGCAGCCGTCGATGAACGCGATCAGGGAGAAGACGAAACCGATCAGGAACAGCAGGATCGAGTTTACGTCCGTCAGGCCGAAAAGGTTCTCCCTCATGCTGGTCGGCACGAGGGTTCCCGCGTTTCCTGTCCAGTCTTCCGACATCCTGGTGCTGACCTCGCGGTAGTGCGCGAGGAGGAGGTTCAGCCCGAATGCGAACGCCAGGTAGAGGAGGATGGCCGTGCCTCCGACGGCTCTTCTCAGCCACGACCTGTGGGTCACAAGCCGGGCGCAGAACACAGCCGCGAGCACCGCAACGACGATGTTCAGGAACGAAAACATCCACGCCAGCATGATGCCGCCGAAAAAGCCCTGCTCGTTGCCGGTGGCGAGAAGGCTGGCGTTGCCGATGGTTTCCAGCCCGAACATCACGATGAGAAGCATGAACCTGAAGATGTGCCAGGGTCCCTCGTGCAGCCGCGCGGCCCGGACAAGTCCGTGCTTCTCCTTGAACCAGGTATGTTCGGTTTCCGCCGTGTTGAGCGCCCTGCGCAGCCCGTGCAGCATGTCCAGGCCGACGGCGATCTCGCCCTTGAAATCCGCCAGTCCCGACGCGTTCGCCTGCCGTAGAGCGCTGAACTGTTCGTCGAACTCGAGACTGCCGAGCCTTCCCGAGAAGGACTGCAGCTGGTCCTCGATCGTCTGGTGGGATTTCCGCTTTTCTTCCTCGACCAGCTCGATGACCGTGTGCTCCAGGTCGTCCGGGTTCCTGGATGCCTTGGCGGGCTGGTTGCTCTCGCCGCGGCGTTTCCCTGCGGCGATGAGATCGAGATCGCGAGCGACCTTGTCGACGTTAAGGCTCGAGAAGATTTCGGTTCCTCCGCGGAAGTCGTGGTTGGACTCCCGAAGTCTTTCCCTCAGCTTTTCAAGCGCCTCGAATTTTACTGCCAAGTCCCACCCCCACAGCGAGATTCACAATGTTCTTGATGCGGCCGCTACTTGCGGGCCGGCCGCCAGCCTGCGGCAACCGCTTCGGCGTCGCTGCAGAACCAGCGTTCGCCCTTGCCTTCAGAAATCCTGGTGCGGGCGTAGTGCTCCTGTCCGGGGACATGGAAGATGCGCTCGCCCTTCGCGCTGATGTTTCCCTTGATTTTGCAGCCGCTTGCGGCTGAAACTTCGGCCAGCGGGGTAAGCAGCGGGAGGGCTGTGGCAGGCTCGCTCCTGCTTGCCCGCCATTCCCAGGGAAGGTCGAAGGATCCGGACCACAGGCCGCGCTTTGAGGCGCGCGCTTCCTTCTGCTTCCCGGCATAGGTTCCGTTGCTGTAGCGCGGCCAGTCGAGAGCGTGACCGTTCGCTACGAGCCATTCCTGCACGCTGGCACCGTCTGCCCTGAAGCAGTTGCCGACAAACCGCCCGTAGCGGTCCCGTTCAACGAATTCGCAAGCGGTCGGCGAAGATTTCGAGAGATACGAGGCAAGTGCGTCGGCTGACTTCGCGCCGCAGCCGTATTTCTTCCCTTCGCCGTTCAGGCAGACCTGCGCCGATTCGGGCGCGTCGACCCCGTTGAAGCGGATGCTTTCGCCGTGGATTTCGATCGTGTCCCCGTCAACGACGGAAGCCTTGCCCTTCAGCACCTGCCCGGCGGAGCCAGCTGGCCACGCGCACGAAACCGCGCACGCCGCTGCCAGCAATGCATTCCGGACGCCCGAAAGAGGGAATCCCCCCTCACTAAAAGATTTCATTTAGCCCCCGCAGGCTGTTATGCGGCTACCTAAACGACAGCCGCCAATTATGCAATCCTTGATGTTCCAAATCGGCGAAGATCAGAAAGTCCGGTTTCTCTCCCGCTCTTCCGTCTATCTCAAAGACTAGGTTGTTCCCAACTTACAAGGACGTGCTGCCGAGCGTGGCGGCCATCAAGGCGAGCTTTGATCACCCCCATCGACAGTTCTTCGATATGGTGGTTCATGGATTTGCCCCGTTGACCGACTGCTGCTTCATGCTCGAACATAGCGGGGGTGACTGCTTGCTGCATCGAGATGGATAATCGAATGAGAGTGCTTTTCCTTTCTTGGTTTCTCTTTGCGACACCGGCGGCTTTGGCCCAAGTAACCACCTGCTACGGCGATCAGTGCACTATCGAAGAAAATGGCACCAAGAGAGTACTGACTGTCAAAGAGGTCGGAAAAGTCAAAAGCCAAAACGCCCGGACAGCGCTGGGAAATGTAGAATGCAAAGCTGCCACTGACCCCGCTGTCTGCGAAAAAATGATGACCGAGCTTTTCGCCCAATTCCCCTATTAGCCCGATCGGTACGGTTCAGATGGCCCGCTCGACGCGCTCTTGGCCGGGGCATGACGCCGAGACCGGATCCGTTGAAGCAGCCTGGGCAGAGCAATCTTCAAAAACGACCTTGCAGCCGTTGAATTCCGCACTGCATCTTATGCGACTTTTGCAGCGCAAATGCCGAACACTGCTAGCCGCCAACTGTGCTCATTCCGGATTTGCCCCGGCCGAAGCCTCTCGGCCTGATGCGACGCATCCAGACGGTTGACACAGCAAAGTTGGACGTCCGGAGTGTTCACGACAGCAGACCGGCAGCTTCGGGCTGCGAATATTCAAGAGCGGACATTCAGGTTGCTGTGGGCATCGTCGTGACTTTGCCGTCCTTCATCAGCCCATTTCGCTGCCCGATAGCCGACGTTAACCGGAACCAACGTTCCTGACCCATTCCGGCCGTCGCGCCGTTTCTTCTGAAGGTCGCGAAAGGGATGGAAGCCGGACTACGCACAAGCGCGCTTTTTGTTAGACGTTTCGGCAACCTCTTCGAGACGTTCGCAAGGCGCTTTCCCGATGCGGCCGGCTTCGCAATGCGCTAAGCTCCTGACCTGATACGCCTAAGACGATGGCGCTGCCATTGGGAGATCGCCCGCCACGGAGCTTCGCTATGAAACGCAAAATGGCTGCCCTTATGGTCGGCGATATCGTCGGCTATTCCGGAATGATGGAGCGAGCCGAGGAGCGAACCGCGGAACGCTTGGCTAGCTGTCAGGCCCTCATTTCGGAAAAGGTCGATCTGCTCGACGGCCGGGTTTTCAAGACGACGGGCGACGGGGCCCTCGCCGAATTTCCGAGCGCCGTAAACGCCGTGCGCAGTGCATTCGAGATCCGCAGCGCGCTTGCAGGCGCACAAGAGCCCGACACCGAACCTTTCAGGATGCGGTTCGGTCTCCATATCGCGGATGTCGTGGTGCAGGGCGATGATCTGGTCGGAGACGGCGTCAACCTCGCGGCGCGCATACAGGCGGCAGCCGAACCAGACTCGATCTATGTGAGCGGTGCGCTCTTCGATCATGTCCGCCGCAATTCTGCGTTCATATTCGACGATATGGGCGAGCGGGCGTTCAAGAACATTACGGAATCGGTGCACCTCTATCGGGTCCGCGGCGAGATCGGAGCGCATCGGCTGCAGTCGGCGCCGACGCAACTGGTCATCACGACGGAACGGTGGCCGGCATCGGTCGCGGTGCTCCCTTTCCGGGTTTCGGGCGACGACGAGAACCAGCGCTATCTCGCTGAGGGCCTCACCGAGGAGCTTATTGTCGAACTGGGGCGGTTTCGGCGTCTTTCGGTCAGTTCGCGGAGTGCGAGCTTCGCGGTTGCGGACTCCCACCCAGATCCGGTGAGGGTCGGCGAGGCTCTGGGCGTTCGATATGTGCTTGAGGGGCAGGTGCGCAAGATCGGAGAGCGGGTTTCGATCAGCCTCACGCTGTCGGAAACCGACCAGGGGACGGTGGTCTGGAGCGACAAGATCCAGCGTCCGTTCGAGGAAATCCTCGCTTTGGTTGATGGAACCGTCGCGAGGATCGCCGCGACGGTATCCGGACGGATGGAGGACGCAGCCATGGTGGCGGCGCGCCGAAAGCCGCCAGAAAACATGACCGCGTTCGACTGCCTGCTTCGAGGACTTGATCATCACCGCCTCGGCGGCGTCACCGATGACAATGCACGCCAGTCCGTCGGCTGGTTTACAAAGGCGATCGACGCCGATCCGAACTATGCAGCCGCCTATGCGTGGAGGGTCTGCGCAGCGTCAGGGCTGCCGGGTTTCGACCCCGTGCAAGGTCGACGGGACATTTGCCGCGCGCTCGAGCTTGACCCCTGCGATGCCGAGGCAAACCGGATCATGGGCGCGCTTGAACTTATGGGTGGCAACTTCGACGAGGCCCTGGCGCACAGCCGCAGAGCAATGGAATTGAACCCGACGGATGCCTACATCAAGGCAAGATGCGCCGCGGTCTTTACCTTTGTGGGCGAAGCAGAGCGTTCATTGTCCTTGCTCGACGAAGCCGAGATGCTTGATCCATTCCTTCCTGTGTATTGCGTCGAGGAAAGGGGCGTGGCCCTCCATTCGCTGGGCCGCTATGCCGAAGCAATTGAATCCCTCGGTAGGCTAACGTTTCAGACCAACAGATCGCGCCTCTATCGGGCGGCTGCACTCGTAGAACTCAACCGAGTCGACGAAGCCAGTCGGCTCGTTAGAGAAGCTGTCGGGGGCAAGCCAGATCTCACGGCCTCCACCTTCACCAGCGGCGAGTATTACCGCGATCCTGAGAAAGTTCGGGAGCTTGGCCGCTTGCTGAGAAAAGCAGGTTTGCCGTCATAAGGTCACTGAGCGACCGTTTGTTGGTAACGACAACCCGTTCGACAACGCTGTGGATGTCTCAATGGCTCGACTCCGGCCGTTTGCGATCGAAACAGGGAATGGCGGGTTGTGGCGCTCCTTGCTCCTTCCCGGCAGCCGATCAAACGGCAAAACCTCCACCCCTCCACGACCTTCGATTGTGGCCTCCCCGACAGGCAAAAAGCCCGCGCTTATGCAGTGGAGGCTATATCGGTCGCGGTCTGCGCGGCATTGTGTCTGCGCAAGGAAGCGGTCTGTCCACATCGAACCCGCCGTCCCCCGACGGCGGTCGCGCCTGCGCCGACATCAGCCGCAAATCGAAATCCCCATAGCCATCGACTGTGGCCCGCGGGTTCCTTCCTCGGGGACTTTCGTACGCCTGCCGGCGCCCGAAACTCTTCACGGAAGCGGAATGGCGGCTTTAGGCTGCGGGTCTTCAAGAGCGGACGCTTGGATCGGCGTGGGCATCGTCGTGACGTGACCCGCTTCGGAAGTTCGGTCACGCTATCGATGATCAAGATTGAGCGTGCGTGTGCCTGTTAATTGACACTTGAAATGGCCAACTCGGGCGACGGCCGGATTCGGATCCTGGCGGCTTTCAAGTCGCGAGCGGGCGGCAGCCCGAACATGCGACCGTACTCGCGCGTGAACTGCGGGACGCTCTCGTATCCCACGGCGTAGGCCGCGTTGCTGATCATCTCGCCATCGGCCAGCATCATCCGACGTGCTTCGATCAGCCTGAGCTGCTTTTGGAACTGAAGCGGCGTCAGGGACGTGATGGCCCGGAAGTGCTCATGGAACGACGACACGCTCATGCTGGCGGCGTCCGCCAGCTGCTCCACGCCGAGCGGCTCAGCGACGTTTGCGCGAATGAGCGCCACCGCGCGCGCCACGCGCTGCGCATGGCTGTCGGTAACGCCGAGGCTACGAATTGCTCCGCCGTGCCGACCCGACAGCAGCCAGAAATGCAGTTCCCGGATCAACTGAGGCTGCAGAACGGCCAACGACGCTGGCCGATCGAGGAGGCGCATCAAGCGCAATGCGGAGTCGGCGACTTCCGCTTCGGTCGGATCGACGCGGACCGGGTTGCCGGCATCGAACGGGAGCGAACCCATGTCAACGACCAGGCTCTCGATCACCGCGGGATCGAGATCGACGACGAGCGAGAAATAGGGAACGCTGATGTTGGCGCGCGTGATCTGGCTGACGGTCGGCACGTCGGCGGTGATCAGGAGGGACTCTCCCGAGCCGAAGTCGAACGTGCTGCTTCCCATGGCCACCCGCTTGCTTCCTTGCAGCACCATGGCGATCAGCGGCTTGTTGATGGCGTATTGCAACTCGGTCGGGGCCGTCTGCCGAATGAGCGTCAGCCCCGGGATCGGCGTCTGGGCAACGCCGTTCGCGTCTGCGTGTGCCTCCGCATAGCGCCGTACGGCCTCGAGCAAAGTGTGAGCCATGGGTGAATAGTAACCCGCGTCGCCCCGCGTCACAACGCCATGAGGAGAAATGGGCAAGAACTCGCGAGTTTCCGGCAACTTCGGACGTTCCTTTGGTGGGACACGAGACGGGCGTGGGTTGGCTGGGACCCTGGCTGCCACGCGAAGATCGCAGGAGAGTGCAGATGACCTTGATCGACAATCCGTTCTTTCCGCTGTCGTTCATCGCAGGGCCGGCGATCCTGACGAACGCTTGCGCCGTCCTGCAGAACGGCGCGACGATGCGCTATAATCTCGCGATAACGCAGTGGCGCGAGTTTCGCGCGTCGCTGGCCGCTCGCGACGACCGCCTGTCGTCGCAATATGCGGATCCGGCGGCGGCGATCGCTCTGGCGGAGCGGCGGATACGCTTGCAGTTGCGCGGACTTGACCTGCTGAATGCCGCAGTCGTGTTGTTCGCCGCAACCACCGTCCCGGGTCTAGCCGGTTCGTACCTTGTCCAGCTCCGGTACCTCCCTGCCGCTCCCGTCACCGCGGCCATGGTGGTCACCGGCGTCGCCGGGCTTCTCTTGCTCCTCGCTGCCACCGTGACGCTTTTCCTGGAGAGCGCGTGCGGCAGGGCGCTGCTCCGCCTGCAGTTGCGGCTCGACGGTTCCAACGGCGCGGATATGCAACGACGGAGCAGCAGCGACGGCGTTTGAATCCCTTGCCCCGCTTTCGCCACGCCTTCGCTCGTCGACTCGCCGCTGTTCGCAGCGAGCGTCGTCAATCTCGGCTCCGCCCGGGAAATGGTCATCGCGTCCTGCGTCGAACGGCGGCAGCGGATGTCGGCGTAGGAACAGGCAAGAATGGCCGACTATCCGGCAACATGGATCGGGTTCGGTCGACGATAGTGCTGATGGGCACAATGCTCATCACCAAGGAGATACCGATGACCACCATCTCGATCGTCACTGGCGGCAGCCGCGGCCTGGGCCGCAACACCGCTATCAGCATCGCCCGCCATAGCGGCGATGTCATCCTCACCTATCGCAGCGGCGCCGAAGGCGCCAAGGCCGTGGTGGCCGAGATCGAAAGCATGGGCCGCAGGGCGGTCGCGCTGCCGCTCGATGTCGGCGACGTCTCCGCCATTCCCGCCTTCGTCGAGAGTGTCCGTTCGGCGCTGAATTCGACCTGGAACCGAGATAACTTCGATCATCTGGTCAACAACGCCGGCCACGGCGAAATGGCCGCCTTTGCCGAGACGACCGAGGCGCAGTTCGACCTCCTGTTCAACGTTCACGTCAAGGGCGTGTTCTTCCTGACCCAGGCGTTCCTGCCGCTGCTCGCCGATGGCGGGCGCATCGTGAACTTCTCCTCGGGCCTTACCCGCGTCAGCTATCCGGGCTTCTCAGCCTATTCAGCCGCCAAGGGAGCGGTCGAGATCCTGACGCTCTACATGGCCAAGGAACTGGGCAGCCGCGGCATCACGGTGAACACGATCGCCCCCGGGGCGATCGAGACCGACTTTCTCGGCGGCGCGGTGCGCGACACGCCGGCGTACAATGAGGCCTTCGCCAACATGATCGCGCTTGGCCGCGTCGGTTTGCCAGACGACATCGGTCCGGCGGTCGCCAGCCTGATCGGTTCCGACAACCGCTGGGTCACCGCGCAGCGGATCGAAGTGTCGGGCGGCCAGAACATCTGACCGCGACCAGCCCGTCTCGCGGGCCGAAAAGCTCAGGCCGGCGCGGAGTCTCACGCGGCCGGCCTGCCGGCTCCGGACAATCAGGCAAGTATCGGCGAGCTTCGGGCAACATCGATGCGTGCTTCGCCGCCATACTGTGCTCACCACCCCGGAATGGTCCGGGGATTTTGGCAAGTTGAGCGACGGCAAGCGAAGTGAGGAGAAGTAAGATGCCCAATATTCTGATCGTTCTTTCCGCGGCTGATAGGTGGACGCGTGCGGATGGCTCCATCTACGAAACCGGCGTGTGGGCCGAGGAGTTCGTGGTGATCGATGAGACGCTGATCAAAGCAGGCTTCAAGGTCGACCTCGCGAGCCCGAGCGGCGTCGCTCCCACAATGGACAAGCGCAGCCTCGACCCCAAGACCGTCAGCGAGAAAGTTGCCGAACGCATGCGCAGCTATCTGACCAATAATTCGGCGCGTATCGAGGCGCCGCTGGTCCTCGCCGACGTCGACGTGAGCCGCTACGATGCCGTCGTTGTTCCGGGCGGGCATGGCCCGGTCGAGGATCTCTACAAGGACCCGGACATGGGTCGCGTGCTGGTCGAGGCCAATCGCAACCAGAAGATCATCGCGGCAGTCTGCCACGGCCCGGCGGCGCTGCTGGCCGCGAAGGACGAGACTGGCCAATGGCCTTTCGCGGGGCGCAAGATGACTTCCCTCACCGACGAGGAAGAAATCGAATTCGGCACCGCGGACAATGCCCCCTGGCTCCTCGCCGACACGCTGCGCAAGTCTGGCGCGGTCTTTGAGCAGGGACCGAACTGGGCCGTCCATGTCGTCGAGGACGGCAACCTGCTTACCGGTCAAAATCCCGGGTCGTCGGCGGCGCTGGCGGAAGCGGTCACCGCCGCGCTTCGTTGAAGAAGACTCTAAGTTTTGCCATTAGTGGTCGGCAATGTCTGCTTTTAAGCGGTGCCAAGTTAATCCCAAAGGCCGAAATGCGGCGCGATCCAGTCCGACCGCTCCAAGGGTTCAAACTGGGTGGCTTGCGGACACGGCCCGTGTCCCCAAGCGAAGGGGCAGGAGCAGTCCATTGCAGGATCGGGCCCTTCAAGGATCGCTGAGCGCAAGTGGCGCTATTGCGCAGCTTCCGCCAGCTGTCGGCAATACTGTGTAAGCCGACGCGTATCCAAGTTGGTCACGCCGAGCAGGAGCCCCTGCCACGGGGGTGATCGGACGCACCATTGAGAGAGGGGCGACGGAGCCAAGCCGAACGAGCGGGCGCGGCGGGCGATCTCCACGTCCGACAGAGAGGCCGTTGTCGAGACAATGACGGCCAAGCCAGCGGTGGCTTCGACTTTCAGCGACTCCGACCCGACCTGTGCGAGGCCCTCGAGCAGGGCCTGCCGCCGAGACGCGTAGAGGCGCTTCATGCGCCGCAGATGCCGAATATAGTGCCCCTCGCGTAGGAACTCGGCCACCGCGCCTTGGAGCGCTAGGGCTGGAGCCGGCGCCAGGCAGGCGCATACGTCACCGAACCGGCCAGTCAGTTCGATAGGCGCAACGACGAACCCGAGGCGAAGAACTGGGCTGATCGTCTTGCTGAAGCTGCCAATATGCAGGACCCGTCCACCGTGATCGAGCGAAGCGAGCGCTGGAGCCGCCCGGCCGGTCAGCTGCAGCTCGCTCAGATAATCGTCCTCGATGATCCAGGCGTCGCTCCGCCGAGCCCAAGCGAGCAACGCAAGCCTGCGGGTCAGCGACATCGTCATCCCGAGCGGCGCATGTTGCCCTGGCGTGACGATCGCCAGCGCTGCGTCCTGAGCGCTCCGGACGCCGGAAGCGACATCCAGGCCTTCGGCGTCGACCGGAACGGCCGTCACGGTGATGCCGGCCAGGTCGAGCGCTTTGCGTGTGATCGGGAAGCTCGGATCCTCGATCAAGGCTCGCGATCCCTCGACCTGCAGAGCGCGCACCGCCAGACCGAACGCCCCGGAATAGCCTGCCGCGATGAACACCTGGGCGGGACTGCACCGAAGACCCCGTGCGATCCCGACATAGGCCGCGATCTCCTTTCGCAGCTGCGGATCACCCCGGGGATCGGGATAGCTGACCGGCGCGGCCGCCGCCCGCCGCGCCGCTCGCGCGAAGACGCGCGACCACAGCTTGAACGGAAAGGCATCTTGCGAGGGCACGCCCATCTGGAACGGCAGGGGCGGCGTTCCATAGGTATGGAACAGCTCCGGCAGGGGCGGGACGTCTGGCGACCACAAGGGCGACCACGAAGGCGACGGGCCCTCGGCGACGCGGGTGCCCGCCGCGCCGGCGCCGACCGCGAACTGCTCGTCGATGAGGCGCTGGTACGCGACGCGTACGGTGCCGCGCGAGACGCCGAGCTGAGCGGCCATATCACGCCAGGAAGGAAGCTTTGCTCCCGGGTCTAGCCGCCCCGTCTCGATGGCGTCCCGGACCGCTCGGTAAATCTGCGTCGCCAGCGGCGTCCTTGCGGCGCGGTCGAGATGGATGGGCACAGCGGCCATGGCGCAATGGTACCATCATTCCCGCCAATCTTGGTCCTGTTTCATGACCAGAGCCGGACATATCTACCGGCCATCGCCAGGTGACAAATGACCGAGGAGACTATTCCGATGAAGGCAATCGCAGTAACGGACCAGGCTGCGGGAACGGCCGGGATGAAGCTAGCGGAGCGACCCGAGCCACAGCCAGCGATAAACGACGTCGTCGTTCAGGTTCATGCGTCGGGATTCGTCCCGACTGAGCTGGCGTGGCCCTCGACCTGGACCGATCGACGCGACCGTGACCGGACACCATCGATCCCCGGGCACGAGCTGGCCGGAGTGATTACCGCCCTCGGCTACGGCACGACGGGACTGTCGGTGGGCCAGCGCGTGTTCGGTCTCGCAGACTGGTATCGCGACGGCACACTGGCGGAGTATATAGCCATGGAGGCACGCAACCTCGCGCCGCTGCCAGGTGACGTCGAGTTCACGGTGGGCGCGAGCTTGCCAATCTCGGGTCTGACCGCGTGGCAGGGACTATTCCAGCACGGCCGTCTTCAGGCGGGGCAGAGCGTCCTGACGCACGGCGCGGCCGGCGCAGTCGGTTCGATGGTGACGCAACTCGCACGAGAGGCCGGCGCTTATGTCATCGGCACGGGACGCGCCGCCGACCGTCAGAAGGCGCTGGATTTCGGCGCAAATGAATTCATCGACCTCGAGAACGACGCCCTGGAAGACGTGGGTGGAGTCGATCTGGTGTTCGATGTCATCGGCGGCGACATCCAGAAACGGTCCGCTGCCCTGATTCGAGCCGGAGGAACACTGGTGACCGTCGTCGGTCCGCCCGACGCGCAGCCCGCCAATGGCTTGGCGGTCGACTTCGTTGTCGAGTCCGATCGTGCTCAACTGAGTGAGATCGTCCAGCGTGTGCGAGACGGACGACTGCGGACGAACATCGGCAACATCTCGACCCTCGACGATGCCGTTTCCGCCTTCAACCCGACCGAGCGACGCTCGGGGAAGACGATCATCCGCGTTCGTCCGTGAGCGACACGCGCCTTTCGATGCACGCGGCCGGCGGGCGCTGTCCAGATCGGCCAGCCGTGTCCTATCAGACGCGCCGGTGGCAACCTGGGGCCCCTGGCATGAGATGTCGAACGGGCTCAATCTGTACGATGGTCCGTTTTCAGGTACCATGATTGCGCGGTTCTACGACCGAGATGGTGCGCAATCCAGCCGAGGCCCGCTCTTCCGCTTTTCGACCTGCCCTGGCTCTTTTGCATATACCTCAATGCGCTCTGGCTCAGAATTCGGGCAAGCGGATAGCCCCATAGGCTGGGTCAAAAATACGCCGCAGCAACCGCCATGGTTGCGGGGGTCGCGAAACTGCCTATTGTGGAACGGTCCAAAAATCAGACGCAAAACTGTCGCTTTAATCCGGGACTTTTGCGAAAACCAGGCCGCAGGAATCGACGCTAAGCGGAAGCTCGCTTGCTCCGGGTCAATTCACCGCCATGACCCCAAGCCGACCTTCATCAACCCATTTTGCTACCCAATAGCCGACATTCGCGGCAACCAGTGCTGGTGGATCCAACTCGGACGTTCGTGATCGCAAGCTAAATGGAGTGCGTTCCCCTAGGTCGCTGCTCCACAAGCGGCCGCCGCGTGGTAAGGTGCGTGCTGTTTGAGCCTCAAGGCGGAGAAGCATGGAACGCCGTTTGGCTGCTGTCCTCGCTGCGGACGTGGTCGGCTACAGCCGCCTCATGGGCGCCAATGAGGCCGGCACACTTACGGCGTTGAAGGCTCATCGGGAAGAGCTTGTCGAAGCGAAGATTGCCGAGCACCGAGGGCGCATCGTCAAGCTGACCGGCGACGGCATCCTGGTGGAATTCCCGAGCGTGGTGAACGCGGTCGCGTGCGCGACAGACATCCAGCGTAAGATGCGCGAGCGCAACGTCGACGTGCCACAGGACCAGCGGATCGAGTTCCGCATCGGCGTCAATCTCGGTGACATTATCGTCGAGGAAAACGACATCTACGGCGACGGCGTGAACGTTGCGGCGCGTATCGAGGGCATTGCCAAGCCGGGTGGCGTTGCTGTCTCGGGCACTGTCCGTGACCACATCGGCAACAAGCTCGACCTCGCATTCGAGGATAGGGGCGAGCAGACCCTGAAGAACATCGATCCCCCGGTTCGTGTCTTCGACGTAATGCTCGATCTACCGACCAGCAGGCGGATCGCCACACTCTCCTCGAGTTCCGCGACCTTCGCAAAGGCGAAGCTCTCGATCGCGGTGCTTCCGTTCGCCAACATAAGCGGCGATCCTGAACAGGAATACTTTGTCGACGGCATCACCGAGGACATCATCACCGATCTGTCGAAGGTCTCGGCGCTATCCGTCATCGCGCGCAACTCGGTGTTCACCTACAAGGGCAAGCACGCCGACGTGCAGGAGGTGGGTAGGCGCTTCAACGTCGCCTACATTCTCGAAGGCAGCGTTCGAAAGGCTGGCCAGCGCGTGCGCATCAATGCACAGCTCATCGACGCGAAGGACGGCACGCACCTCTGGGCCGATCGCCACGACCGCGACCTGACGGAAATCTTCTCCATGCAGGACGAGATCACAAAGAAGATCGTCGAGCAGCTGAAGGTCAACCTGCTGCCGCATGAAAAGAAGGCGATCGAAGCACCGACGCAAAACATCGACGCCTATAACTACTATCTCCGGGGCCGCCATCTCTATCATCTACATACCCAGCAGCATGTGTTGCTTGCACAACGCATGTTCAGGAAGGCGGCGGAGCTGGACCCGAGCTATGCGCGCGCCTATGCCGGCCTCGCCGATTGCGCCTGGTTTCTCTATATCAACCAGCATGAAGACACGACTGTGAACGATATTCACGTGGCGAGCCTGAAGGCGCTTGAGCTGGATCCCAATCTGGCGGAAGCGCACACCTCCTACGGGATGGCGCTCCACTACAAGGATCGCTACCCCGAAGCCGTCGCCGAATTCGAGCGGGCGATCGAACTGGCCCCAAGCCTCTATGAAGCTTACTATTTCTACTGCTTTGCCGCGCGCGATCGGGGCGACCTTGAGACATCGGCACGGATGGACGAACACTGTGTTGCGCTCTCGCCCGATGATTACAAGGAGTGGCTCATCCTTTCGCAGACATATGCTGACCTTGGGCGTGACGAAGAAGCCAGACGGACCGCACTGATTGGCGTTGAGCGAGCCGAACGCGCGCTCGCCGCACATCCCGACATCCCGCTGGCGGCCAGTCTTGGGGCCGGTGCGCTGGTCCGACTCGGCGAGAGAGCGCGCGCGCTCGAATGGGTGTCTCGCGCCTTAACCATCGCCCCGGACGATCCGCTGACGCAATTCAACGCCGCATGCGACTATTCGCTGTTGGGCGAAAGCGAGCAGGCCCTCGACTTGCTCCAGCGCTGGGCCGTCAACGCGCCCCAAGCAACCGCTCGCTGGCTGATCGACAGCGATTTCAAGAATGTCTACGACCATCCGCGTTTTCAGGCGCTGCTGACGCAATTTGGACTGCCAACCGGACCGTTCATACAGACCAAGCATCGGCCAGAAAACGAAAGCTAATCTACGTCGCCATCAGCCACTCGGACAGCTCGACGATGAGGGACGAAAATACTCAAGGCGATGTTGATACTGGCAAAGGCGATCGTGCTCGGCATGGTGCTCGCTTCTCGAACGCCGGAAACGCGGCGTGGAGATGGGCGGCGGCTTGCGATTGCCGACAATAGCTGACCTGCGCAGAAGCATTGGGCTGAGGGATCGACTGAGTGCTGTCAATGCGGGCGAGCGGCTACCTCGACTTCCGTAACGGGTCGACTCGAGCCCTTACGTGAAGGTCCGCTTCGGAGTATCGCCGGGAATGTCAAGAAATGGCGCAACGTCGACCTACAGCTTGCCGTGGTAACGTCTGCTTTTGGGCAGTGGCAAAGGCGCCTCGAACGGCCGAGATTGGGCGCAAAACAGACTCTCGCAAATGCCCGCTCATGACCCAATCCCGACCTTCCTGCGTTGGAATCTTTCCCAAAAGCCGACGTTGGGTGCGACCGGCGCTCATGACGCGATCCGCATCTTGCCACACGCGCCCGGCCTCGTTTTTGAATGCGTTGCCACGCGTGTGAGAATTCCCACAGACGAACCTACCCACTCCTCATATGCTTTGCGCACCGATCTTGTTCTGACCTGTTCGGTTGAGGAGGAAAATATCATGTACAGATACACGGTCCTTGCAGCGCTTTGCGTGACGACGGGCTACGCCTCTGCAGGTGAACTGGACCCCCTACAAGGAGGGAGTATCGATCTCGGCGGTTTTCAAGGCGTCGTCTATTATACGGAAGCCGATAACAGCTTCCGGGTGGTCACCACGATCGCTGAAGGCGAGGCGGGCTTGCCTGTGCGCTTCGAGGCAACCCTCGATGAAGGCCAAAGCCTCACGATCTCGGTTCCAGGCAGGTTGGACGAGCGCAGCCAAACCGTCGAGATTTCGCGGGCCGGCGGCAAACTCTTCGTGGCAGGAGCCGAGCCCCCTCCCGAACTCGTTCGTGCCGGCCATTGAACCTGTCGCCTCCGAGGACGAACTCGATCTCCGCGAAGGAACAAGACAATGCTTTATACGCTCGTCATTCTGGCTTGCCTGACATCCGCTCCGGAGGCCTGCGAGTCGCGCGAGTTGATCGTCGGCGATTTGGCCATCCATCCCGGGGCCGCTTTTATACAGGCGCAACCACTTGTCGCCCAGTGGACCGAAACGCATCCCGCCTTTTTCGTACAACGTTGGCGACTGCTACCTGGTCGTGGGACATGAATGCTGCACTCGTCTGCAGTTCCGTGCCGGCACAGGGCACGACCGCACAGCCGATTCGGCGGTCGGGCGTAGGTCGGGATTGCCAACGCTCCGTGAATGTCGGCAAATGGCGCTCTGTGCTCGTTGCCGCCGACCGATTCAAACGGCAGGGCCTAACCCATCTCGGCCATTCGCGGCATAGCCAGAATGACTGAGTTTTACCCTAGTCTTCCTCCCGAAAATCCTGCAGCGAGGCATGGCGCAGATTCTCCTCGCCGCGGAGATGCTTCACGCGGCCGATCAGCCCCGGCTTGACCCATTGCGTCGCCGGCCGTTTCATCCCGTTTGGCGCAGCCCAGAATGCTCCTGTAAGCGCTCCCAGAGGCGTTCCCGCATCTCCCGGTTCAAGGTGATAAAGGCGCTCCCGACATAGCGTCCTGTGCCACGCTCGGCCATTCGGGCGAAAGCCGGCTTTCCGGGTTCACGCTCGACGCCGAGCAACTCGTATTCATCGATGCTGTAAGCCTTGGTCTTGAGCCAAGCCGTCGAATTGCCGCTCCGGTATTTGCTGTCCTTGCGCCTCGACACCATGCCTTCGAGCCCCGCCTGGTCTATCAGGTGGAAGATCGCCTTAGCCTCGCCGGGAGGCGCCTGGCTGAATTGGATACGACCACCGTCCGGGATCATCTCGGCAAGGATCTCGCGGCGGTCCTCCAGCGCCATGTCGCGCGGGTCGTGACCATTGAGATGCAGAAGATCGAAGGCGACGAATAGAGGTCGTGCTGGCGTCGGGTGATGGCTTTCCGCAAGGCTCCGAAGTCAGACAGGCCAGTCTCGTTCAATACGACGATCTCACCGTCGATGATGGCGCTTTCCACGTCCAGTTCAGCGGCGGCCTTTGCGAGGGCGATGCCGATGGCGAAACTGTCCGAAGGCGACACGATCACGATGACTGGCGAGGTGACGCTTGTTCACGATGACGGGACCGTCAAGGTTCGGCTTCACGGCTACGACGTTCCGGTGACGACGCGCGGGGAACGCCTCGCCGAAATACCGGACCTCTCCACCGCGTCCGCCCTCGGCAATCGCGACAGCATGCTTGGCTTTCGACACATCGACACCGACGTAAAAAACGTTATCTTGCTCCATAGCCCGTCCTTTCTTCGCTTGGGGCTCGGCTCGGCACTCCCGAGCAACCCCCGTTTGCTAAACAGCTGCAAAGCCTAAGGGCGGGCCGCCGCTCAGACCACGGTCATAACGTCTAATAGCCATCGCAACCTTACCCGCCAAATCGTCCTTGTTGCGCCAATATTTGACGAGCTTCTTTTCATACAGCTTTCGGAATCTCTCGAGTTTGGCCTTTTTCTCGAACTCGCCCTTTTCCGCGGCCCACGTCTTGCGAGCACCGCCTTCGAGCAAAAACGCCACGGTAGGCACGCCTTGGGCGACGGCGTTCCCGTACTCCATCTGGGTGTAGCTCTTACCCTTCAACTCTGAGCCGTACCGCTCTGCTACGATGAGTACGTAGTAGTCGCTGTCATCGATGCGCCGCTTAATGTAAACCCATTGAGTGTCGTCGCTGGCTTGGAATGCCGCCATCCCCACAGGAATATGCCCGAGGTTAAGAACGGCCTCGATGACCGACCGTCTTTCGTCCACCAAATCGGCGTAGGTCGAGCTGACGAAGATTTGGTATTTAACGTCCACGCGGCTTCACCCTTCGATCCGCCCTTGTAAGTCTGCAAGCAGGCTGGGGGATAACGTTCCGTGCCCGCATCAAGAAGCCGAGTCATGATTCTTGCAAGGGTGAAGCGATCAAACCCCGACCCGCGCGCTGGCACGCTAGGTTGCCCGGTTTGCCGGAAGGAATAATCACTTGCGGCCGAGGAGTATGAAACGTGCGGTGCCCCCCGCCGCAGCGACAGCCTTCGCTATTCCTTCTTGTTGACCAGCGCCCGTAGTGCCGAGACGTCATGCAGCAATAACCTGCTGCCGCGCTTTTCGATCAGGCCTCTCTTGGCGAGGTCGCTCATTTCGCGCGAGACCGCTTCCCTGTGCGTGCTCATCGTTGCCGCCAACTCGGAATGCGTCGGTGCCGGGCTTATGGACACCTCGCCGTCCACGAGTGCGGCTTTCTCCGCCCGATGCAGGAGCTCGACGATCAGCCGTTTTCGCACGACCAGAGTGCTGTATTCGAATACCCGCTCGGTCATGCGCCGGAGCTGGGCAGACAGATGCTCAAGCAGCATCCAGGCGAAAGTCGGATGGGTCATCACGATATCCCGGAATGCTGTGCCGGACAGCCGTGCAGCGCGGGTTGCCTCCAGCGCGACGACGCTAGCAGAGCGTGCAATCCCGTCAATGCCTCCGAGCTCCCCGAAAATGTCACCCGGTTCGACATCGCGATACGCTATCTCCCTGCCGTCCGCTGAAACCAGTGTCACGCGAGCCCGTCCTTCCAGCAGGAAGTAGACTTCGCGACCAGTGTCGCCGTGGGAAATGATCAGCTCGTTGTGTCGATAGCTGCGCTCGTGCCACCGTTTGGTCAGCGCGGCGAGGTCGGCATCGCAAAGTCTTGAGATGAAGGCCAGAGAGCCTGTCACAACGGTCTCTTGTTCAATGGTCTCTTGTTCAATCAAGTGTACTTCACCTTACTCCCTATCCAAGGAAATTTGATGGCCGCAGGCCCCGCTTTCCGGGATGCAAACTGGGAGCGGATTTCGCCAATGTTTTCCCCGGTGTGGGAATTCCCACAGCCGAGCCTGGTTCGACTGTCATATCCTTGTTTGCAACATCCAGGCCCGGCCGGCTCGTGTGCAAGCCGGCGAAGGGAAAGGGAACAGTCATGAAATTCTTGGCTCCCGTCACAAAATTTGCTGCGGGGTTTCGCAAATTCGTCGCGCCGCGCTACCGCCCGGAGCTTTATTACATGCGTGGCCCGGGGCCAGCCACCGCCCGCCGTGCGGGCACGCCACAGCAAAACCGGTCCATCGACCACTACGCGTAAACTGCTTCGCGGACGGCTGACGCTCTCGCCCGGAGTGCCAGCCGCGCCGTTCCGTACCGGTCAATTCAGATCAATGAAGGGACGATCTGATCATGGTTATAATTCATGCTGCCGCCATTGGTCCATTTCGCAGGTGGTTGCGCCTCCGCGCCGAGCGAAACGCTCTCTTGTCGGCAACGGACCAGTTGAGCCGTTTACCCGATGACGTTCTTGGCGACATCCGCATCTCACGTGACGAAATCATGTGCGCTTTGCGAAGCCGCGCCACCCGTCATGCGGAGGCAGGCGCGGCCAGCACGACGATCGAGCGCACCAGGATCGCTTCGGTCTCGATCCCGAAACGGTTTGGCCGCCGGCAGTGGCTACGCCTCGGCCGAGATCCCCTTTGGCTGGTCCACGAGCGCGCGATCGAGCCTTACATCGCGGCTTCGACAAGCAGCGGCGCGCGGACGGGACCTTCGAACGGCACTACACCTGCGACCCCAAGGACTGAATGTTGACCGAAGGGAGCTGGGGAGGATCTCAAAATGATCATGTCAGTTGTTAAGTCCCTCGCGCCTGTGACGCTCGGCACCGTGCTGATCGCAATCAGTCCGGCTTCATTGTCGGCTTCTGACGCTCAGGACCTCGCGTTCGCTCACGCTGACATGCCAATCAAACAGCTGAATGACGTCTATTTGGATTGCGAACGGGGAGGCCGCCGGTGCGCTGGGGACGGAAGACGTGATGTACTGTTCGATGCGCGAGTTCCGACTAGGCGCGCGATAGCAGTTTGCGCATAATCAACGATGCATGGCCTTCTGCACCATGCGACGCGGCCCTGCGATCGACCACTTCGAACCATGTTTGCGGTAAAAGGCCATTGCCCGGTCGTTTCCCTCGAGCACTTCCAGTGCGATGCTCGGGATGCCGGAATGGGCGGCAAAGACAGCGTGCAATATATTGGCGGCTAGCGCGGTGCTGTACTCGCTTTGATCGATGTGGAGCCGGTCAAGCATGACGTCGCCGGCTTCATTCATCTTAGCCATCGCGTAGCCGGCAATCGAGCCGTCTGGCCGTTCTGCCACGAACGACATTTTGTTGGTGTCTGTCAGTTCTGCCGCAATCCGCTGCAGCGTGTGATCTTCATCCGAAATCCGGGCCGCGGTCTCGGCACCCATGATTGGCGAGTACGTCCTGCGCCAAGACTCTCCAATGAGCAGCGATACCGACGGCACGTCCTGCTCAGTCATGGCTCTGATTTGCGTCATCGATAACGTCCCCTGCCGGTCAATTATAGCGTTGCCGGACGGGCCGCTCAAATTCGGAGCGGCGGCCTACCGCCGCTTCATCGCATGGGGGGTCACGCCGTTCCCTACACGTACCATCAGGCATGGTCCGCAGGTCGACTCCTACCGATGAGCTAACGTCCGCTATGGAGAAGCACCGCGAATGTCTGAACATGGCGCGAAGTAGCCATTAGCGCTTGGACGAGCGATGTCGGCTTTTGGTGGACGGCGATAGCCGATGGAATGGCCGAGATTGGGCGCAAAGCAGCCGGTGCGAATGTCAGGTCTTGGCGCACAAGCCAGGCGTTCGATGTGCACGCTGGATGCCCAATGGGTCGCCTTCGGGGTCAGTTCCGGCCATTCTCGACAGTCATCATTGCTGACTAATCGCGGAACGGCCGATCGTGCTGGCTGGCGTGACTCGGAGTACCCTACTATTCTCGGGTGGCGCGGCGTCACCGATGTATCGCGCCCTGTCTTCGAGAGGATGATTTGCGCGACTCGGCGTCGGAACTCCAGACTCGGGTTGAGGCGCTCGCACGAGAGCTTGAGGACGCACGCGCGGAGCAGGCTGCGACCGCCGCAGTATTGCGGGTGATCGCTTCTTCTCCGACCGACGTCCAGCCGGTCCTCGACGAAGTCGTCGCGAGTGCGGCGAAGCTCTGCAACTCGTACGATGCAGTTCTTTTGCTGCGCAATGGCGACGCCCTGGATGTCTGCGCCCATTTCGGGCCAGTTCCGATCGATTTCTCCGCTGTGCCGCTGGCCCGCGATTGGGCAGTGGGAAAATCGGTGCTCGATTGCGTGACCATTCACATACCGGATCTCGCAGCTCCAGACCACGAGTTCGCGGCCGGCCGCGCCTCGGCCATGCGGCAAGGCTTCCGGACGGGCCTAGCAACTCCTCTCGTCAGGAGGGGTGAGGCGATCGGAACGCTGACGCTGCGGCGCATAGAAGTCCGGCCCTTCACTGACGAGCAGATCGCCTTGGTGAGTAGTTTCGCCAGCCAGGCGGTCGTCGCCATCGAAAATGCTCAGCTTTTCGAGGAGGTGCAGGGACGAAACCGAGATCTTGCCGAGACGCTTGAGCAGCAGATGGCGACAGGTGCCATCCTGAGCGCGATTGCCGGGTCTCCGACGGATATTCAGCCAGTTCTCGACGTCGTGGCCAAAAGCGCGGCTCAGCTTTGCAATGCCTTCGATGCGACGATTTATCTTCGGGGCTCGGAGTGGCTCTCTGTTGGTGCACACTGCGGACCCATCCCGATCAGCACGACTGGCTTGCCCTTGGTCCGAGACGTTGTAACGAGCCGATCCGTGTTGGATCGATCACCTATCCATATTCATGATCTGACGACCGCTGGCGACGAATTCGAGACGGGGCGGCAGATGGCACAGAGCCTCGGCTTTCGAACAATACTTGCCGTACCGCTTTTGCGCCAGGGCGAAGCTGTCGGAGCGCTGATGATTCGCCGAACGGAAGTTCGGCCGTTCACGGACAAGCAAATCGAACTGCTCAACACCTTTGCCGACGAGGCGGTTATTGCTATCGAAAATGTCCGGCTTTTCACAGAGCTTGAAGCGCGCAATCGTGAGATACTGTCACGATATTTCTCGCCTAACCTGGCACGGCGCCTTGCCGCCGGTGCAGACGAGATCGAGCTTGCCGGGCAGCGCCGTGAGGTGGCCGCGGTCTTCACTGACATCGAAAGCTTCACATCTCTTATCGAGAGAATGGAGCCGGGCACTCTCAGCGACCTGCTCAACGGCTATCTCTCCGGCATGACTTCCGTCGTGTTCTCTCACGAGGGCACTGTCGCGAAGATTGTCGGCGATGCACTGCACATCTTGTTTGGTGCGCCAGGCGATCAACCTGACCACGCCGCACGCGCTATCGCTTGCGCGCTCGACCTCGATGACTTCGCGCAGTCGTTCCGCGAGACGTGGCGACAGAAGAGCACCGCACTGGGTCCCACACGCATAGGCGTACATGCCGGTCCGGCGATCGTGGGCAATTTCGGCGGCGGCCGCTTCTTTGACTACTCTGCCTATGGCGACACCATCAACATCGCCGCCCGACTCGAGGCGGCCAACAAGCAGCTTGGAACACGAATCTGCGTGAGCGAGAGCGTGGCAAGGCAAGTACTAGATTTTCGAGGCCGTCCCGTGGGCGATCTGGTCTTAAGAGGAAGAAGCGAGCCGTTGCGCGCATTCGAGGCGCTGCGGCCCGAGCAGTTCGGTGATGCTTCCACGGAAGCCTATCTGGACGCCTTCGCCAAGCTCGAATCGGCCAACCCCGGCGCGCTTGGCTCGTTCGCCGCCGTAGTAAGCAGTATGCAAGGGGACCGGCTCGCCAGCTTTCATCTCAAGCGGCTGCTCAACGGTGCAACAGGTACTCGGATAGAGATGGATTGAGGGAGAGTGCTGCGATTGACGCGACCGAGGGCTTCGCTTCCATGCTTGCCGGTGCCAAGGCTTGGCTAGAGCTTGGCATCGAGCTGAACCTCGCGGCGGATCGCTTTCCGGACGGATTGCCGCCGGGCTGAGCTCTGTCGAAGGTCCGCTTTCAGGCATAGACATTGTTGAGTAAGCGTCCGACATCAGGCGCATTGCCGCCCGGCAGCATGGGCAATCGGTCGGTAGTGTTTCTGATCGCATTTCTGCTAAAGCTGGGGAACCAAATCGCCCGCGATGTCACCAACTGCCGAAAATTTAAGAGCGCAATGGGCTGATGGGCCTCTCGCTCATCCGGCCTCTTCTCTTGAAGGAGGAGCGCTAGGATGAGCACCGACCGGGATACCGTGCGGTCCTATGACACGGTCGCGGCGGAGTACGCTGCCGAGGCTGCGGCGATGCCCGAATGGGTCGCGACCGAGATCGATGCTTTCGTGACCGAGCTGGGTGGCTCGGGCAGGGTGCTGGAGATCGGAAGCGGTGGCGGGCGAGATGCACTTGAACTTGAGAAGCGGGGGATCAGCGTCCGACGCACTGACATTTCGAAGGGTTTCGTCGAACTGCTTCGCGAGAGTGGCTTCGAGGCCGACCTGTTGGACCCGCTGACCGAAGACTTGGCCGACCCGCAGCGTCCTGGCACGCCGTACGACGGGATCTGGGCCTGTGCCTGCCTGATTCACGTCGCGCGCGAGGATTTCGGCACGGTGCTTGGACGGCTTGCCGAGGCGACCCGGCCCGGTGGCCGACTGCACACCTCGGTTAGAGAGGGCGATGGCGAGGATGTGTCCACACACGGCAGCGCTGCAGCGCCTCGGCGCTACGTCGAGACGTACTGGCGCGAGTCTGCCCTGCGGTCCGCACTCACAGACGCCGGCTGGATCGTCAGCGAGGTACGTCGGTACATCGGAAAGCCCAATGATCGGTGGCTGAGCGTTCGGGCGAGTCGGGCGTGACGCACACAGACCTTCCGGGAATGGCCGGTTGTGGCGCGACCATGAACTCCAGATGGTCACCGCAATGTCCGCTTCCGGGCGAAGGCAAAGATCGCCTCTATGGCCGACATCAGGCGCGTTGCCGCTCGACAGAATTTGGCGTGAGCGGCAAGGCGACCTTGGGGTGACAAGTTTGCTGCCAAGATTACGAGCGGCAGCCCGGTAGCAGAGCCAAGTGGCCGCCGTCCTGCGGTCAGATCTCAGTTCCCTCTGCGAGAGCGAGCGCGTCTTCCATGTCCACTCCAAGATATCTTACGGTGTTTTCGATCTTGGTGTGACCAAGGAGTATCTGCACCGCTCGGAGATTGCCGGTAGCCTTGTAGATGATCGATGCCTTGGTGCGGCGAAGCGAATGCGTGCCGTATTCCTCGGGACGCAGACCGATCGCTCCGACCCATTCATCGACCAGACGGGCATACTGCCTCGTACTGATGTGGGCCGAATGGTCAATTCTGCTCGGGAAGGCATAATCGTCGACGCTTCCGCCTCGCCTTTCCAGCCAAGCAAGCAGGCTCGACCGCGCGTCAGCCATCAGCTCAAACTGAACCGGCCGGCCCGTCTTCTGCTGCACCACCATCGCACGCGGCCGAATCTCGTGACCGACCACTAAGGTGCCGATCTTGATTTTCACGAGATCGCAGCCGCGCAACTTGCTGTCGATCGCGAGGTCGAACAACGCTCGATCGCGCAATCGGGCCTCCCGATCCAAGAAAAACCGGATCGTCCATATCTGCCGAGGCTTCAGCGCTCGTTTCGCGCCAACCTTCTTCCCAGCATTCCAAGCCCGTCGCTCCTGCAGCACAGGATCATATTGAGAATGTCCCATCGTGTATCTCCTTCCAGCTATCATCGGCCGAGAGGGAAACGGGTATCCAAGAAGGGGCTTGGGGGCCGAGGAACGAACCCGCTGCGCGGGATGGGCGCGTGGGGTGAGGTAGAGATCACGAACCGGACGTCGCGCTCGCATTGAGGGTAGTTCGGCAGCGGCAGAGCATTACGGGCTTCTTCAACAAGGAGCCTGACCATGCCCTATCCTGTTCTTGATGCACCTATCAGTCCACTTCGTCAGCGGCTGATCGACGACATGAACATGCGGCGTTTCTCACGGGAGACGCAGCGCAACTATCTCCGCGACATCGGACGCCTGGCGACGTTCCTCGGGCGTTCACAGCGACCACCGACGACCTGCGCCAGTTCCAGATCGAGCAGCAGGACGACGGTGTTCCCGTGCCGACGATGAACAGCATCGTGTCGGCACTGCGCTTCTTCTTCACGCATACGGTCGATCGTCCCGATCTGGCGCGCAAGCTCGTTCGTCTGGCGCACCCGCGCACGCTGCCGGTGGTGCTGAGCCGCGACGAGGTCGCCCGGCTGCTCAACGCCACCACCTGCCTCAAGCACCAGGCCGCGCTGTCGGCCGCTTATGGCGCGGGCCTGCGCGTGGCGGAGGTGTCGACGCTGAAGATCGCCGACGTCGATAGTGAGCGCATGCTGCTACGTGTCGAGCGCGGCAAGGGCGGGCGATACCGGAACGCCATGCTGTCGCAAGACCTGCTCTTGTTGCTGCGCCAGTGGTGGAAGGTCGGACGCCAGCAGGGCGTGATGCACCGCGACGGCTGGCTGTTTCCGGGGCAGCATGCGATGAAGCCCATCAGCACCCGCCAGCTCTATCGCGTGGTCGTCGAGGCAGCGCAGGCGGCCGACATCGCCAAGCGCGTCGGGCCGCACACGCTGCGCCACAGCTTCGCCACCCACCTACTGGAGGACGGCACCGACATCCGGATCATTCAGGTCCTGCTCGGGCACGCCAAGCTAAATAGCACCGCCTTCTACACCAAGGTTGCAACCCGCACGGTGCGCACCGTCACCAGCCCGCTCGACAAGCTTGGCCTCTTCAAGCCGGAAGAGATCTCACCCGACGGCTGAGCGTGCGCGCCTCGATCGAGGTTGCCGATATCTTCCGCACTGCCGGGCCCGCCTACCGGGCCGCCCATGCAGGGCATCTGACACTGCAGCAGTTCAAGGTCATGTCGGCGATCGAGCACTGCCGCACCGCGGCCCTTGGCGGTCACGTGGAGGCCTGCGAGGACTGCGGCCACTGGCGCATCGCCTACAACTCCTGCCGCAACCGGCACTGTCCAAAGTGCCAGGGTGCCGCGGCGCGGACATGGCTTGCCGAGCGCGAGGCCGACCTGCTGCCGGTCGGCTACTTCCACGTCGTCTTCACGCTGCCAGCCGAGGTCGCCGACATCGCCTTCCACAACAAGGCGGCGGTCTACGACCTGCTGTTCAAGGCGGCGTCGGAGACGATGCTGACCATCGCGGCCGATCCGAAGCATCTGGGCGCACGCATCGGCATCACCGCCGTGCTCCACACATGGGGTTCGGCGATGACGCATCATCCGCACGTGCACATGATCGTGCCAGGCGGTGGCATCTCGCCGGACGGAAGCCGGTGGATATCGTCGCGTCCCGCCTTCCTGCTGCCGGTGCGGGTGCTCGGCAAGCTGTTCCGCCGGCTGTTCTTCTCCCGGTTGGTCGCGCTGCACGACGCTGGCCGGCTCGCCTTCTTCGGCGCAATTGCTCATCTCGGAGAACGGCGGGCATTCCTGCGCCACCTGTCGCCGATCCGGAAGAAGCGCTGGGTGGTCTACGCCAAGCCGCCCTTCGCCGGGCCTGAAGCGGTGCTCGCCTATCTGTCGCGCTATACCCACCGGGTCGCCATCTCGAACCGCCGCCTCATCCGCCTCGACGAGAGCGGCGTCACCTTCCGCTACAAGGACTATCGTCGCGAAGGCGCCGACCGGCAGCAGCTCATGACGCTCACCGCGGACGAGTTCATCCGTCGGTTCCTGCTCCATGTCCTGCCGTGTGGCTTCCATCGCATCCGCCACTATGGCCTGCTCGCCGGCTCCGCCCGCAAGGCCAGCCTCGCACTCGCGCGCGAACTGCTCGCGGTCGCGCCTCCCGCCACGAACGATCCATCGGCTGAACCGGACGACTTCCGCCCGCCGTGCCCGTGCTGCGGCGGACGCATGATCGTGATCGAGGTGTTCGAACGGTGGAAGCAGCCGCGCGGACCGCCGGACAAAACGGCGACGAACCGGGAGAACTCTCCATGACCCGGCATGGCATGGTCTCCCCTTCAGCCAAGGGCACTCAGCCTCCGGCAACGGACCCAGGCGCGCGCATCGTGATCATCGGTGTCGACAGGGTAGCAACCAGCCGTGTGCCGGGCCGGCAACAACGCGCGGAGGCGCAACGAAGCGGCCTATCCCCATCCATGCCGGCGCTTCCCAGCGGCGGTCACGCCATCCCGGACATCAGCCGAAACCCGAAATCCCCATAGCCTTCGACTGTGGCCCGCGGGTTCCTTCCTCGGGGAGTTTCGTACGCCTGCCGGCGCCCGAAACTCTTCACGGAAACGGAAAGTCTGCTTTCGGGAACCATATGCGAAGAGCAGCCTTTCCGTTCACGACCTCTCAGCAGACCTCGCGGCTCGCCGGCAGTGGAGATAGGATGAAGGTCAGCGACTGCTGGCTGGACTGACTCCGCAGCCACAGGCGATGAACTCTACTCGGTCATGTCGTCCTTCGGTCTCGGCGTCCCCTTCATCACCATCCCCGGCCGCGGCGGCACAGTGCCGCCACCGGGTGTTCCTTACGCCGGCTTCGCGGCCAGCCGTCTTAACGCCGCCAGCCCGAGCACCGGCCCGGGCACCAGCATCACGAAAACATACTGCGGTCCGGCGGTTTCAATCAGCCAGTCAAGCAGCGCGATCGAAACGATCGTGATCGAGAAGCCGATGCAATTGGCGATCGTCAGCGCCGAGCCGACGAGCCTCGGCGGGGCGAAACGGGCGTTGAGCGTGGAGAATTGGGGCGAGTCGCCGGCAACGACCACGCCCCAGAACAACAGGAAGGCGAGGAACACCGGCAAGGGCGCCAGGAACGCCAGCGGTGAGACGAGGCAGCACAGGCCGGACGCCGACAACTGCATATAGGCAATGCGCGCGCTGCCGATCCCCCGCGAAAGGTAGCCGCCGACCATGCAGCCGAGAAAGCCAGTGGCGATCGCCGCGAAGCTCCACATCGAAACCGTCGCGCCGTCGCTGCCAAGTCGCGCCGCCAGCAGCACCGGCAGGAACGCGTAGAAGGCGTAGAGCTCCCACATGTGGCCGAAATAGCCGAAGGCCGACGCCCGGAAATCGGCCGAGCGGAAGATCGTCGCGAATGCGGCCGGGTCAAACTTCGCGCCCGCTCTGAGCTGCGGCCCGTCCGGCACGAGAAAGAGCATCGCCAGACCGCCGGCGATCGATACCGCCGAGACCGACAGGATCACGCCCTGCCAAGGCAGATCGCCGCCCAGGCCGCGGATGAGATGGGGAAATGCCGTTCCGAGCACCAACGCCCCGACCAGCCAGCCGAGCGCGAGCCCGAGGTCGCGGTCGTACCAGCCCGACGTGATCTTCATGCCTACGGGATACATGCCGGCGAGAAAGAAGCCGGTTGCGAACCGAGCCGCGAGCAGGGGCAGAAACTCACCGCCGCTCGCCAGCGTCGCCGCATTGGCCGCCGCGCCGGCGAGCGTGGAAAGGAAGAAGATGATGCGCGGCGAGTAGCGGTCGGCGATCGCTAGCCAGGCGAAGACCAGCGTACCGGCGATGAAGCCGAGCTGCACGGCGATCGTGATGTCGCCGACGGCGGACGCCGGCAGGCCGGCGCTGCGCTGCAGGTCGGGCATCACCGCATTGCCGGCGAACCACAGCGAAGTCGCGGCGAACTGCGAGATGACGATCGTCGGCAGGATGCGGGCAGGAACGGCGGGCAAGGCGGAATCCTCGTCATGACGTTTAGAATGGTTCCTAGCACGCTGTGCCGCACGGCAGCAGTGACAGGTCGCCGGCGGTTTGCCAGCCAGTCCTTCGCGGCCGCCCGCGGGGAAGAACGCCACGGCGGCGGCTTGTCACCATTTGCTGCTCTCGCGCCTTGCGGGAGCGAACCGCGATATGATCAAAGCGATGCGGCAACGGCCTGCGGAATGATCGAGATGAGGCGCGTTGCTGCTCGGCAGCCTAGGGGCCGGAGAACGAACCCGCTGCGCGGGATGGGCGCGTGGGGTAAGGTAGAGATCACGAACCGGACGTCGCGCTCGCATTGAGGGTAGTTCGGCAGCGGCAGAGCATTACGGGCTTCTTCAACAAGGAGCCTGACCATGCCCTATCCTGTTCTTGATGCACCTATCAGTCCACTTCGTCAGCGGCTGATCGACGACATGAACATGCGGCGTTTCTCACGGGAGACGCAGCGCAACTATCTCCGCGACATCGGACGCCTGGCGACGTTCCTCGGGCGTTCACAGCGACCACCGACGACCTGCGCCAGTTCCAGATCGAGCAGCAGGACGACGGTGTTCCCGTGCCGACGATGAACAGCATCGTGTCGGCACTGCGCTTCTTCTTCACGCATACGGTCGATCGTCCCGATCTGGCGCGCAAGCTCGTTCGTCTGGCGCACCCGCGCACGCTGCCGGTGGTGCTGAGCCGCGACGAGGTCGCCCGGCTGCTCAACGCCACCACCTGCCTCAAGCACCAGGCCGCGCTGTCGGCCGCTTATGGCGCGGGCCTGCGCGTGGCGGAGGTGTCGACGCTGAAGATCGCCGACGTCGATAGTGAGCGCATGCTGCTACGTGTCGAGCGCGGCAAGGGCGGGCGATACCGGAACGCCATGCTGTCGCAAGACCTGCTCTTGTTGCTGCGCCAGTGGTGGAAGGTCGGACGCCAGCAGGGCGTGATGCACCGCGACGGCTGGCTGTTTCCGGGGCAGCATGCGATGAAGCCCATCAGCACCCGCCAGCTCTATCGCGTGGTCGTCGAGGCAGCGCAGGCGGCCGACATCGCCAAGCGCGTCGGGCCGCACACGCTGCGCCACAGCTTCGCCACCCACCTACTGGAGGACGGCACCGACATCCGGATCATTCAGGTCCTGCTCGGGCACGCCAAGCTAAATAGCACCGCCTTCTACACCAAGGTTGCAACCCGCACGGTGCGCACCGTCACCAGCCCGCTCGACAAGCTTGGCCTCTTCAAGCCGGAAGAGATCTCACCCGACGGCTGAGCGTGCGCGCCTCGATCGAGGTTGCCGATATCTTCCGCACTGCCGGGCCCGCCTACCGGGCCGCCCATGCAGGGCATCTGACACTGCAGCAGTTCAAGGTCATGTCGGCGATCGAGCACTGCCGCACCGCGGCCCTTGGCGGTCACGTGGAGGCCTGCGAGGACTGCGGCCACTGGCGCATCGCCTACAACTCCTGCCGCAACCGGCACTGTCCAAAGTGCCAGGGTGCCGCGGCGCGGACATGGCTTGCCGAGCGCGAGGCCGACCTGCTGCCGGTCGGCTACTTCCACGTCGTCTTCACGCTGCCAGCCGAGGTCGCCGACATCGCCTTCCACAACAAGGCGGCGGTCTACGACCTGCTGTTCAAGGCGGCGTCGGAGACGATGCTGACCATCGCGGCCGATCCGAAGCATCTGGGCGCACGCATCGGCATCACCGCCGTGCTCCACACATGGGGTTCGGCGATGACGCATCATCCGCACGTGCACATGATCGTGCCAGGCGGTGGCATCTCGCCGGACGGAAGCCGGTGGATATCGTCGCGTCCCGCCTTCCTGCTGCCGGTGCGGGTGCTCGGCAAGCTGTTCCGCCGGCTGTTCTTCTCCCGGTTGGTCGCGCTGCACGACGCTGGCCGGCTCGCCTTCTTCGGCGCAATTGCTCATCTCGGAGAACGGCGGGCATTCCTGCGCCACCTGTCGCCGATCCGGAAGAAGCGCTGGGTGGTCTACGCCAAGCCGCCCTTCGCCGGGCCTGAAGCGGTGCTCGCCTATCTGTCGCGCTATACCCACCGGGTCGCCATCTCGAACCGCCGCCTCATCCGCCTCGACGAGAGCGGCGTCACCTTCCGCTACAAGGACTATCGTCGCGAAGGCGCCGACCGGCAGCAGCTCATGACGCTCACCGCGGACGAGTTCATCCGTCGGTTCCTGCTCCATGTCCTGCCGTGTGGCTTCCATCGCATCCGCCACTATGGCCTGCTCGCCGGCTCCGCCCGCAAGGCCAGCCTCGCACTCGCGCGCGAACTGCTCGCGGTCGCGCCTCCCGCCACGAACGATCCATCGGCTGAACCGGACGACTTCCGCCCGCCGTGCCCGTGCTGCGGCGGACGCATGATCGTGATCGAGGTGTTCGAACGGTGGAAGCAGCCGCGCGGACCGCCGGACAAAACGGCGACGAACCGGGAGAACTCTCCATGACCCGGCATGGCATGGTCTCCCCTTCAGCCAAGGGCACTCAGCCTCCGGCAACGGACCCAGGCGCGCGCATCGTGATCATCGGTGTCGACAGGGTAGCAACCAGCCGTGTGCCGGGCCGGCAACAACGCGCGGAGGCGCAACGAAGCGGCCTATCCCCATCCATGCCGGCGCTTCCCAGCGGCGGTCACGCCATCCCGGACATCAGCCGAAACCCGAAATCCCCATAGCCTTCGACTGTGGCCCGCGGGTTCCTTCCTCGGGGAGTTTCGTACGCCTGCCGGCGCCCGAAACTCTTCACGACAGCAGACCGGCAGCTTCGGGCTGCGAATATTCAAGAGCGGCCATTCAGGTTAGTGTGGGCATCGTCGTGACCTGACCCTTTCCAGACCTTCCAGAGTCGAATTATTCTTCTTGGAAGCCGACATTGGCCGGAACCAGCATTCGTGACCCAACACGGACATGCGGGACGTTCCACGTGACCGCAGTTTCCAGCGACACAGCCTTCCGGAAACCTGTCGGCTAGATGGAGCGGTTAGTTAAGCGCACTGATGGTGACGTAATATCCGTCAGGATCTCGGAGCGAAAACTCCGTAGTTCCAGTGCTGGGATTCACATGTGGCTCTTCTTCCAGCCGGCTGACGAGCGCCCGCGCCCTTGGCAAAGCTACGTCAAAGTTGTCGACCCGGAAGAACAAGAGGAGGCCGTTGCCAGGCGCGGCGTAGTGGGGACTTGTCAACGTGGGATGCTCGTGGGCACCCCACTCGTGGAGACAAAGCAAGACCGTTCCATCCGAGTCGACGATTTGCCCGAAGTAGTCGTGGGCAGGAGCCGTCTCCGGCAGGCCAAGTAGCAACTGGTACCACTTGATGCTCTGGGACACGTCAGCTACGCCAATGATCGTCCATGTGCGTTTCATAGGTTCTTCTGCTGCCTGACAATATTAGATTGATCCCTGAATGATGCCATTGGCAACAATCGATTCCAGCCGAAGGTCGGCTATTGGCGCGACCAAGTCCCAGGGCCCCGCGTCATGGGCAAACCGTCCTAAGAGTGTGGTATGACCGTGTCGGGTGGTTTGCGGACGCTGAGGAGTGTACACTCTGATTGGTCGGCGCGATGCGGAGGTGTCTCTTGGATCGATCGCTATTTCTCGCCAGACTTCTGGGGCCGACGTTCATCGCTGTCGCGCTCGGCATGCTGATTAATCTCGACGTGTACGAGAGTATGATCGCTGAGGGACTACGCCCTGGCATCCTGTTCTATCTGTCCGGTTTGCTGTCGCTACTCGCTGGCCTCGCAATCGTTAACCTGCACAATAGATGGGAGTTGGACTGGCGCGTAATCATTACAGTGCTGGGTTGGCTAATGACGATCGGTGGCATCATGCGCATCGTCTTGCCCCAGATCGCACTTGCGGTAGGTTCGACAATCTATAGCGGCCGCACCTCAACCGTTGTGGCGGCGTTGATTACCGGCACGCTGGGCGCCTTTCTGAGCTTCAAAGGTTACATCCAGCGCATCTGACTGCGGAGCAATAGTGACCGACGCGTTAACGTCAGCTTGGGGGTCGCATCAGGTCGTAGCGCGAACGGTGACATGAAGGTCGCCTTATGGCGCTAGTTACCGGTTCGGGCCGCCGGCTCAAGCGGCAAAACCTGACCCAATGAGGTCGTTCGAGAGTTGTTCTTGGAACTTCCGCGATGGTGAAGGAAGCGGACGTCGCCGCAGCGGCAATCGGCATACGGTCACGACAGCTAAGGCCAGACTGACGCGAGCAAAAGAAGGATAATTCCAACGAACGCGGCGTTCCAGACGAGCGAGCGCAGCAAGGGAACGCCCGCTGCGTAGAGTAGAAAGTAAACCAATCTGGCCGAAAAATAGAGACCAGCTCCCCATTCGCTCAGCGCGCTCTCACGACCGAGCACGTGAACAAGGAAGAGCGCAGCTACAAACACCGGGAACGTCTCAAGGAAGTTTCGAAGTGCTCTTTCCAAACGTCCTGCTACGCCCGTGAGCGGAGGGACTTCGGTGTCGCGAGAGCTGGCCGTCCAGCGATAACCTCGCTGAAGGCTGGCTGCGTGGGAGGAGACAAGAATCTGGACTAAACAGAGCACGCAGCTCGCTGCAAGCATCGTTAGTTCGAAGCTCATTCAACCCTCACACCTGCCCGTTCTTCAAAGACCTTACCAGAATCGTGCATTGTATGCCGGTCCGCTGGCCGGACTGACTGTCCCGCCGAGGGTCGGAACAGGTGCGCATCGGGCACCAAGCGTTCGACTTCCACGACTAGGCGGGCCGGCTGAGCTGCCCCGAAGCGAACGTTGCCACGTGCGGATCGTTTCGGGTCCGCTGGAGCTGTGCTACAATTCAGCGCACTCGCTTTCGCTGGAGTCATCCATGGGCGTTTCCTTTCCGAATGAAAGTCCGGAGTATCGCGCCGCTCGCAACAGGCTATTGCAGCGCGAGGTGGCACTCAGGCGCGAAATGGAGGCGGTGGCCGCGGAGATCCGAGCACTCCCGCCGGGCGGGGCCGTTCCCGAAGATTACGAATTCGACCACATTGACACAAACGGGGCAGCAGCGAAGGTGCGCCTGTCCGAACTGTTCCGGCCCGGCACCGATACTTTGATCCTCTACCATTACATGTTCCCCCGACACCGCAGCGACAAGCGACGGGGTCCGAGCAGCGGGCCAGCGGCAGAGCTTCCGATTGAGGAGGGACCCTGCCCCATAGGCGCTAACTTAGGGCATGAGCGTTATCCTTGCTGCGGCGGATTGGCTTTTTCGTCGCCTCGGTGGATCG
>NZ_JBVVPW010000037.1:0-66519 GCF_055811385.1 Mesorhizobium sp. WSM4849 | reverse complement strand
CCATTTCGCCTTGCTCAATTCGATGACGGCGACGATCGTGTTATCCTGTTCGAGAGCGGTAAGGGACCGGCTCGTGTCAAAAGATTGCGACATGGGGCGCCTCCTTCTGATGGTGGTTTTGACAGCGCCGAAGGATGCCACACCCTCGCCGCTCGCCCCATAGCATCCACTAGTGGTCATGGTCTGAGGGTTGAGTCCCGTTGGCTCATTTCGCGGGAAGATCTTCGGCCGTCGACGCTTCGATGCGTTCGGCTACCAGCTCCTGCAAACGCCACATTTGGCTGTCGTGAATCCCCATACCTTCAAGGTGACTTACAGTGCTGTGGAGATAATCGGCCATGGAACCCCACGGACCGCACGCGACCGCGAGCGCGTCGGCGATCTGTTCCAGCGACAGCCCGCGGACATAGCGTCCGCTGTTCCGGTTAATCACAAAGGTGATCGCTTGGAGCGGTCCGTTCTCGCTGCGAACATTCACCCAGCGCGGCGAATGAGCGGACGGCTTGGCGCGCATCTCACGACGAAAGAGCCTGCCGAGATTGGCCTCGATAGCATCCGGCGGAAGGCGATAGACCGCGCCTTTGCACTGCCCGCCACGGTCGAGCGACAACATGAGACCGGGTTTGCTGTCTGATCCTCGAAACCACCGGTCCCAACCGAGGCAGAAGGAGCGGTGCCACCCGGGCGCGAAGCCTACCCGCTGCTCCACGAAATCACAGGCCGGGTTCCACATCAGAGATCCATAGGCAAAGAGCCAGACCTCATCAGCTGACGGTGCGGCGGCTAGTATCGCCCGGACGGTGTCATCATGGTCGGCATCGGACGGCGAGGTGAAGGGCTGTGGCAGAGAATCGTCCGCACTGAGGACTCTGGCGACCAGCTCGGGCGTTAGCCGCATTCGACTTGGTTTCGGGGCCATCGCTCGCTACACTCGCAGCAGTCGGACCAAGGCATCAAGTGTCAGATTCGCACCACTAGCTATAAGAACGCCTCACCATCATCGCGATGCGCGAAACAAAACCAATGCGACGCCTGCTTCGGCTTGGCGAAGCCCCATCCTGCATTCCTGCCGCAGCCGGGATATGCTCGCACCGATGATGCTGAATGCCTGGGCGCGTGACGGGCTCCATTGCACCGGGAAGCCGGATCAGCTCGTCGCTCATTGGAATATTCTCAATTCAGTTTGGTGGAAGATTCCACAGCCGGTCTTGACGATCAAGGAAAATGTTCCTTATTCGTTCTCATGGCGCACGATCCGATTGACACGCTGGGCAAGGCGACCCGGCACAACATGCTGGTCAAGGCAGAATGCAGTTGCGGGAACGTGCGCTACTGCCGTTCCGCTGACCTCGTGATGGTCTACGGCGGCGGGGTAGATCCCTTAAAGCTCAAATTCGACTGCAGCCGCTGCAAACCGCAGATCACGATCACCCTGCTTGAAGTGCATCCCGAGCACCTGCCCAAGCGATTGATGATCCACAAGCCGATGAAGGGACCGGACGGCAAGATCCACTGGCACACGGAAAGATTCCGGGGATGAGCACCATCACGGAACATTCCTTCTGTGCGCGTGTTGGTTTCTGAGCGCGTCGTGCGCTTAAGACAGGAGAAAGAATATGAAACGAATCTTTTTGGCCTCGGCCGTGTTGGCGCTTTCCGCCGGGCTTTCCTTTGCCCAGACGACGAGCGGAACTTCGGGCGGAACCTCCACGACCACGACTACGACCACGCCCAGCACCGATCAGGGAGCCAACACAACCACTACAACCGATCAGGGAACTGACACCACCACCACCAGCGGCACGAACCCGAACTCGGCCAAGGATTGCGCACCTGGCCAGCAGACCGGCAGCGCGCAGGAGGCCGCACCTGGTCAGCAGGACACGGACGCCAAGACCGCCGCCCCCGGCCAAATGAAGAAGACCACCGAAGATTGCTGATTGGGCAACACCAAGGGGAAGGCCGGCGCCGCTTAGGGGAGTTGGGATAGATTGCCTGTATTGGCGCCGGCCGGGCGGATGGGGTTCGCCGCGGTGAATAGTATCGAGCTTGGCGAATCCGCTAATTACGCGAGAGCGGTAGACTGAAGCCCTACGCGCTGCCGTCCGTCTCGCTTTCCTCGTCTATCGCCCGGACCGGCAGATAGGCGTTGGTTTCCAGCCATTCGGGCAACACGATCTGGATGAGGTCGGATCGGCCGATTCCCATCTCGGCAGCGATGAAATCGAGCGTGTCTGCGGTGGCTGGCTCCAGCGGCACGTCGGAGACGTTTCTAAGCACAATGCAGCGCGACGCAGGACGACCCGGAGATCCGCGCGCGACATATCGGCGATGCGGTCGGCGGCGCTTTCAAGCTCTTCCGCGACAGACAGGCGGGTCATTCAGAGGTCGGTCACCTTCAATGGCAGTGATAATCGCCTGTCTTGTGGTTGTTGTGGCAACCATTGCTGTCGGTCCCGCCGCTGTGTGCGTAGGCGCAACATGCGGACCAGCATCCGCATCGACATCGGACAGATAGAAGAAGAACTTCAGCATTCGCTAATCATCGAGATCGAATGGAACTTGAACGATGCTCGGCTTAGATCGGCTTCTGATGCAGATTTTGTTGGGAAACTCCACCACGTCCGGGTGGTGATCAATTTTGCTTCACCGCCGAGATAGTGCTTTGCCACATTCAAGAGCAACGGGTCTTTCTTGCCGAAGCAGACAAATCATATGTAGATTTCGAGCGAACCGCTGACGATTACATGTACCGCGAACGTCGATGTGCCCGGAAAGGAAAACACGAACTCGGCACCGGATGCAGCGCCGATTCCAGTTTCGACGGTGGACTTGAAGGCAGCCAATATTACCTCCGTGGTCTGGGGCACGGGTTATGAGTTCGATTTTGGCCGGCTAAAGGTTCCGGTGCTCAACGAATGCGGTACAACCCGTGCAGGAGCTAGGGAGTTACTGATTGTGCCAGCTTGTATTTCCTAGGGCTTCATTGGATGCACACATTCAAATCAGGCGTGCTTTTCGGTGTTGGTCATGCCGGTTACCTCGCCGATTCCTATCACGGCGAGAGCATAGGGGGCCATTGTGTTGGCAGTGACGCTGTGTCAGACGGCGCCGCGCATCTAATCGCACCAAACCAAATGTCCGGATCTGGTCAAAGACGGGCCAAAAATCTGCCGTCGGTGGCGGAACGCGACACATGACCAAAGCAGACGTATCAAAACCAACAGCCGCCGCCATCAGCTTTACGTCAGGCTCTCAGTCCTTCTTGAACTCGAATAGCTCGATGACGTTGCCCGACGGGTCTTCGAGCAAGATGGCGCGTCCGGCACCGCCGTCGCTGATTTCGCCGCGGAATCTTGCATCAGCCCGGCGCAACCGCTCAATGAGGACATCGATCTCGTTCGTAACGATCATAAATCGGTTCCACCCGCCCGGCTTCGGATCGCCGCCCGCCTGACCACCGCTTCCCGCACCGGGGGCGCTGAGATACAGCGTCAAGTCGTCGCGCAGCAGCGCGGCGAACTTGCCCGGATTGTGCTTGTCGATCTTGAAACCGAGATTGTCTCGATAGAACGCGACCGCCTCGTTAACGTCCGCAACGATGTATCGGACGGATGCCATTCAACCTTCTCCTCTGTCTTGTGGCCACAACGGTCAACTCGTGCAAAAGGTTTCCTGTCGGTGGCGCTGAGTGCAGAAGCGGGCTGTCTGCGTGCCAGCCGAAATAGTCGGATTGCGGGTTTTTGGACGTTTATGACACCCGATACGACCGAGATTGGTTCGTTAGCTGAATGGCTGCTTTTGCCAACTGGATGCTCGAAAGCTTCCGATCTGCTTACGGCCCCAACTGGAACAGCCGGGGATGATGGCGCAGAATGCTCGGAGAAGCCGGCCAGAATAGCCGGGAGAGACGACTCGCCCGTCCAGTGAGCAGCTTTCCAGCCCGCATTTTCTGCCGCGGCGACGTGCGCAAGAGTGTCATCAACGAGCAAGATTTCGTTCGGAACGCGGCCCATGCGCAGGCCGATCTTCTGGAAGAAATGCCCTTCGGGTTTTCGGCAGCCCATCTCTGCGGGGTAGAAGATCCCGTCAACGTGCTCGGCGAGCCCAAGAACCTGCATCAGGTAGTTGGCTCTCATATGCTCCTGGTTCGTCGCCAGGGTCGACGTCGCGTTCTGCGGGACAAGACCGCGCACGCTGAGGCGCGGTATCGGATGATCTGGATTCATCCCAACCGTTACTGGAGACGCCCAGCGGTCCGGGGTGACGGAATTTTTTGATCGCCTGCAACGTTTATATTCATTCGGCTGCATTCCGTTTCGCGCGGCCAGAACCCGCGAACCCGAGATGTCCGCCGAGTGGCAATCTTCTTCGGGAGGAACGTGACATGCAAAAGCGTCTCCACAGTATATTTTTCGCTGTTTTCCTATCATCAAGCTTGATCCCCGCCGCGGCTCAAATGAGCGCGAAAGGAAAAATAAGCGGGAAGGATTTCGACAACGCTGCCGCCGAGCAGGCTGAGCGATATCTCGAGGAAGGCCGCGAGACATTCCGCTTTGACACCTTCGGCAGCGAGGATTTCTGGGGCGGCAAACTGAAACTCCACGAGGCAATCGCAGGTGAGAGGCTGGGCGGCACAGGACCCGGCCTGAGCCCGGAGAAAGCCCTCGAACTCGGCCTAAAGGTCGATGTGAACGCCATTCCCAAGGATGTGGCCGATGCGCTCAACAGGGGCGAGGTCGATCTCGCGGATCCCGCGAGCACGCTTGTGCTGCTGAAAGCCAATGCCGTCGTCGGCGTGACCGGGTTCTTCGCTGAGGACGGAACGACGCTGACTTCGGTGGGCATCCAATGCGCGGTGTGCCATTCAACCGTCGACGATGCCTACGCACCCGGGATCGGGCAAAGGCTGGACGGCTGGCCCAACCGCGACCTCAACATAGGGGCGATCGTCGCCCTCGCGCCTGATCTCACGGCGTTCACCGAGATGCTGCAGATATCCGAAGCGGAGGTGAAGAAGGCGGTTGAGGCATGGGGGCCCGGGAAATTCGATGCTGAACTGAACCTCGACGGCAAGGCATTCCGGCCGGACGGCAAGACCGCCGCCACCCTCAATCCGCCCGCATTTGGATTGGCCGGCGTGAACAATCACACCTGGACGGGAGCCTGGGGCACGGTGAGCTACTGGAACGCTTATGTCGGCAATCTCGAGATGCATGGGAAAGGCGTGTTTTACGATCCGCGTCTTGATGACGCCGAGAAGTATCCGGTCGCAGCACGAACGAAGCAGGGCCACAAACAGGACAAGCAAGACCGGATCACCTCTAAGCTGCCGGCGCTTCATTTCTATCAGCTTTCGCTACCGACACCGAAACCGCCGGAGGGCGCCTTCGACAACGCCGCCGCGGAGAAGGGAGAGGCTCTCTTCAACGACAAGGCCAAATGCGGCACTTGCCACGTGCCGCCGCTCTTCACGGAACCGGGCTGGAACCTGCATACCGCCGACGAGATCGGGATCGATGATTTCCAGGCGATGCGATCTCCGGACGAGCGCTACCGGACGGCATCGTTGCGCGCGCTCTGGGACATGGAAAAAATCCACAAGGGCGGTTTCTACCATGACGGGCGGTTCGCCACGCTCAACGACGTCGTCGAGCATTATGACGGTCATCTGAGCCTTGTTCTGACCGATCAGGAAAAGAACGACCTGATCGAGTACCTCAAATCGATCTGATCCGGCATTCGACGGCGCCAGCGCTTCGTTGAATTTGGATAGGGAGGAAAGGTCATGAAAGAAGATCGAATTGCGCCAAATTGCGGGTCGGCACAAGGTGAGCCAAGCCAAACGCTGTCCCGCCGGAAATTTCTGAAGTCTCGATGACCGGCGCGGCGATTGCCGGGGCAGGTGGGCTTGCGTCCTGCATGACGCGCCAGCCTACGGCGCGCGGCGCCGGAACGACACCAAAGCCTGTGGCGCTTTATCAGGACTCTCCAAATAAGGGTCGCCGCTGCGCCGGATGCACGCATTTCCTGGAGCCGAACGCATGCGAGGGCGGCATCACCTCACATCAGATCTTCAGCAACCCCGTCGAATTTCTTGAGGCCCACGCTTGGAGGCTTCTGCTTGTGAAGTCCCTGTTCAGTTGCGGCCGCCTCGAAGGCAGCGAACGCAGCTTGGTGACTGCAATGTCCGGCCAGGCACTCCTCGATCATTCGGATTGCCTCAAGTCGGGACGGCTTGTCCATGGCTGGCCATGGTTGCTGAAGCGCTTTCGCAGCGTCGGCTATCGACGCGACCACCATCGGCCTGCGATTCAGGTAGATTGTAATCGGGACAAACGCCGTCATTTTTGTCGCTCACCAGGATTGAAGGTGGCTAAACGCGAAGACATGGCGGTGGTTGCGTCATCGTGAATTCAGAGCGCCGATGCCCGATGCTATCGAGGCTGTACACGCCTTGCTCGGTGCCAACACGCAGGGGCTGGACGTCCGAAGAGCCTTGATCGTTTCGGTTCCATGAACGAAGAAGCCCGCGCCCCACGGAGGGGAAGGACGCGGGCTGATTGGAGGGGACACCGATCTCGCAGCATTGGTTCACAGGAACGAATGCTGCAGGAGGCGAACGTACTGCCCGTGCCAGTGTTCCATACAGAAACAAAAAACCCCGCCGCATAGGAGAGCGACGGGGTATCAAGCTTTCACCGAACGCGGGGTTGGACGGGCTTTGGCCGGTGCGCGGATCGTGAAAATCTTAGGCTGCCGGCTGTGTCGCGCCTACCAACCGGCTGTTGGAATGTTTCAACAGCTATGCCGTCATCCCGGATCGTTGCCGGCCACAACCCGACGGTACCAGAAGTGATTGCGGATGTGGTCGTTGAAATAGCGCCCTTTGGCGAAGGCGGCTTTGAACGCGGCAAACGTCTCCGCCGGCACGTCCTCAAACTCATATCGTTTCCCACTGACCACGAACGAAACCGAAAGGATGCGGCGCTCCGGATCGTATTCTGTTTTGCGTATCGAGGTAGACGGCATTGCGAAACCTCTTTACGAATTCCCTCCTAATCGGGCGGACGCAACGTCGCGTCGGAGCATTCAGCTCATCCTTGTGGACCAGTCATCTATCTGCCGTTCTGCCTCTTCTTTGGCGATCCCATATCGCTCCTGAATGCGTCCTATGAGTTGATCTCTATTACCCTCGATGCGATCAAGGTCATCGTCGGTGAGGTCACCCCATTCCTCCTTGGCCTTGCCTTTGAACTGCGTCCATTTTCCCTTGATTTGATCCCAATTCATGACTTCCTCCTTTGTTATCCCAGTGCTTTGCCGGGCACTTCCCGAAGCGCATTCTTCCACCTTCCCGCCTCGAAGACCCCCGGATCTTCTGGTGCGATATCTGTTCTCGGAATGAAGATTAGCGACCGCTGAAGGTTCCATTGCCGGCACAAAAAAACGGCCGCGACTAAAATGCGTCTTTCACTGGAGCCATGGTCGACCGGCTATTCCCGATCGGCACCGTTGAGGGGACATCGAGGCCCGCCGCCGGGTCAGTTGCTCCAGCGCGCGCAAAAGCCCGCGCCTCCGGCGGAGGACGCGGGCCGATCGGGTATACGGGCCCCGATCCTGCAGCTCTATCCGGGAGATAGTGCTGCCAACCCATGCATTTTTAGCGTGAGCTAACGTTTCGGACAATCGCGAAAGTGCTTCACCGACCAAGCGGCTGCCGCGACAATGCGACGAGCTGCGCTTCGTCGCTGATTCGGACATGTATTCGGCAATGATATGAGAGGCAACGCTTCTCGATGAGCTTCAGGTTCTCCTTCGCTCTTTGCTTGTTCGAAGACGCGTCCAAGAAGCCTCACCTTGGAAGGCGTGGGTACACCCACCTCTTGCACACGAATTGATCGGCAATGTTGCGTGCCTTTTGCGGGAGTATACGCGTTCCCGTGGTCACCCCGATAAGGCCATGTCGGGCCGTCCCCATTCCGAGCCGACGAACCGGTGCATGGGAGGGACGAGCCGTCGTATCTGGATGCGACAGGACCCTTTTTGGGCACTCCATGGGCGTGAGAAGAATCTCTAGCGGCCCATGAATCGTGAAGGAACTTGTTTGCGACCGGTGGGTTATCGAACGCCTCGATATTTGCAGAGGCTGCTTCCAACCCCTGCGGGAGACCACCATGGCAACTACGAAAAAAGCCGCAAAGGCGACAACCAAAGGTCTTGAGGACCTGTTTCTCGATGGACTCAAAGACATCTATTATGCCGAAAAGAAGATACTGAAAGCCCTGCCGAAAATGGCGAAGGGCGCGGAGTCGGAAGAAGTGAAGGCCGCTTTCGAGAAACACCGGATGGAAACCGAAGGCCAGGTCGATCGCCTCGAGGAGGTGTTCGAAGCGTTCGGCAAACAAGCGCGCGGCAAGACTTGCCCGGCGATCGACGGCATCCTCGAGGAAGGCTCCGAAATCCTTGAGGAATATCAGGGTGCTCCGGCGCTTGATGCCGGACTGGTAGCGGCGGCGCAAGCCGTCGAGCACTACGAGATCGCCCGGTATGGCACTCTGATCGCCTGGGCGGAACAGATGGGAAAGAGCGACGTTGTCGCCCTTCTCAACGCGACGCTCAAGGAGGAGTTCGCTACAGACGAAGCGCTGTCCGGCCTCGGCGAGGGCGGCGTCAATCAACGTGCCCTTCAAGAAGCCGCGTAGTCCTTTACTGCCGATCCACGGAGCCTGGGATATGATCGCTCGGGTTCCGCTCTCTCAGTCAAGTATCACCGCTTCGGGCGGCGTCGACCATGATTCGAGACCCTACTGCATTGGCCTGCAGTAGATGTTCCTCGGTTCCTCGCAAGCGCGTTTGTCGTTGATTCGCAAAGGGAGGACGAATGTCTTCTGAGATCGGCTATTCGATCTGCTCGACGCCATCGCAACAGCTTGGTTCATGACGGCCTGGCACAAAAGTGATTCTCCATTCTTCAGAAAATCGCCAAGGTACTTCAGCCAACCGCGCTCAACAGACGTCGGCAGTGACGCCGCGAGGATGGTGGAACTCTGTTCGGGCTACGCCCTCACTGTGTCACACCACCTCCGCCGAGTCTCATCTTGATTGACGCTGAATCTCATCCTGATCGCCGCGCCGCACTCTGGATCGAATCGGCCGGTGCCGACCCATTTGTGGACGTTATAGGGGGCCGACTGTGGTGCAGGAGGCATCGTTTCTATGGCGAGTGATTTTGGGAGAGTGGGTGATGGATTCAGCATGTAATCCATTACTGCAAGGCGATGGGGCTCCTTTTTGGCGCGTTCCGTTCATAAGCGTGTAGGAGCTTGGAATCTCCTGACCGAGCGCAGGAAGTTGATGAATATCTTTCAGGCTGTGAACTCTTCGTCGAGGACGCGCAAGCCTTCTTCGTATCTTGAAGTTGAGGCGCCGATCTGCTGTGCCTGCCAGACATTGTCGGTGAGATCTGTGCGCTTCACTGGCAGCGCCAATGGGGGGACGCGGCTCTGCGCACGAAAGCAAGGCCATCCTCGTTCGGCCTGCGCGTCATCGTATCGACTGCCGACACGATCGACGTCCCAAAGCCGGCCGCCTCGAGCCGATCGCGGGTCCAGCCGTCGCTTTTTTCAAGAACGTCGTGAAGATAGGCAACAGTTTTCTGGTCAAGCGTTTCGACGGCATCAACCACTCGGCGGCAATGCTCAATATAGGGTCGCCCCGTCTTGTCTGTCTACCCGCGATGCGCCCGTTCGACGATTTTGGCCGCACGATAAGGCATACTCATTGCTTCATCCAAGGCCTTGTCCGTACCCCGAACGCGCGAGGACTACGCGAGTTCCACGGGAACGACATTTGGCGCTTAGCGTTTGCAAGCAAGACATTCGATCGAGTTGAAATCGTGTATCGCCAGAGAGTCTTAGCGACGGTGCTGGTTTCGGTGGGGCATAACACTGTCCGCCGGGTCGAGCCTTTTCAACGCTTGGCTGAAGATTTGCTGGAAAGAACAGCTGTTGCTGAAGTGTCCCGCCAATTTCAGATGTACTGATGTCGACGCCGGGCTTGGCATATGGCCCCTTGGGTGACCGGTGTGTGCATTTATGCGTCGATATGCAACGCTTGTTCGCGGAGCCATCGCCTTGGGCGACCCCGTGGATCATCCGCGTCGCTCCTTTGATCGAGGGCCTTGTCAAAAGACGGTCCGAGCAGACGGTCTTTACTCGCTTTTTACCGGCACAAAAAACAGGGCACGGCGTAGGTACGTGGAAGCGCTATTATGAGCGTTGGGCGGCAATGACGATTGAAAATCTCGACCCCACGATGATAGAACTCTTGCCCTCTCTGGCACGATATTGTCCTCCAGCGGCTGTCATCGACAAGCACATCTATTCGCCTTGGTTTGAGGGCCGCCTTCAGGCCCTTCTATCAAAGCGCTATGTCGATACGCTGATTGTTACCGGCGGCGAGACGGATGTGTGCGTGTTAGCCACGGTGCTGGGCGCTATCGATCACGGCTATCGCGTCGTTCTTGTCACCGATGCATTGTGCAGTTCTTCGGACACAACCCACGACGCCCTGCTAACGGTTTATCATCAACGATTCGCCCAACAGGTCGAAACCGTCGAAATGGAGACGATCCTTTCATGTTGGACGTAGGAATGGTCGTCGGCTGGCAATTGAAAGCTGAGTTCGAGTGCCGGTATGGTCGAGAACGAACCTCGGTTAATTCGGTTGACGATTCTCTCTGTCGTTCGACGTCTTGAGGCTGCAGTTGAGAGTGAAGGCGGTAAGCGGCATCGGAAACTCCTGCATGGTTTGTGCAGGCCAATGCATCCAACTGCGGTTGGTTGCCTTCACAGTCGGTTTGAAAAGTCGTGCTGAAGGAATTTTCATTCGTCGGACATTACCTCTCGCTTATCGCGACAGGGACGCCCTTTTTGGCACTGGGAACTAGCGGAAAAGATGAAAAATCATAACCGCCGCTGCAAGCGCCATGATGCATGTCGCCGCCCAGCCCACCCAACGCATACCCACAGGTATAACGGCACGGCCCATCACATCGCGTCGCGCCGTCATCAGCATCATCACGGTCATCACTGGCACCGCGACCACGCCATTCATCGCAGCGCTCCAGTAAAGGGCTCTTATAGGATTGATTGGCGTGAAGTTGAGACACCCACGAATGAGGGTTGCCAGAGCAATCGTCGCATAGAAGGCTTTTGCTTCGAGCGGCTTGCGCGCCAGTCCGATCGGCCATTTGCGCGCTTCGCCGAGAGCATAGCCAGCAGAGCCGGCGAGAACCGGGCTCGCTAGGAGCCCTGTTCCAATGACGCCGAGGGCAAAAATCGCAAAGGCGAACTGGCCGGCGACGGGCTTGAGCGCTTCAGCTGCCTGGCTTGATGAATCAATTTCGGTGATGCCCTTTGGCGTGCAGCGTAGCGCCGGCGGTTATCATGATGGCAAGCGCTACCAGATTTGAGAACGCCATCCCGAGATAAGTATCTAGACGAATGCGATTTATGGCGCGAGGGGACTGCTGTGGGGCCTTTTTCAGGGGCTTGCGTCGTGTACTGGCTTTCTCATCCTCTACCTCCTGCGAGGCCTGCCCAGAAGAACAGATACGGGCTGATCGTCGTACCGAAGATGGCCACGACCGTGGTCCAGAATTGCGCATCTGCGGAAAATCTCGGAATGAACAATCGCTGGGCGACATCGTCCCATGACACTTGCACAAAGAGGACTGTGCCGAAGTAGGCAAACAATGAAACCGTCAGCCATTTCAGGACGGACACATACCGGATGTATTTGACGAAAACTTGAAGAGCGACCGATATCCCGCCAAACAGCGCGATGTAGAACAATTGGGGGCCGCCAACGATAAGCCTCAGCGCATCAGCCATAGCGCCGAGGTCGGCGCCGATGTTGATCGTGTTGGCGATCAGAAGCAGCAAAACGACCGTTTGTAACAGCCAGTTCGGATAATAGGCTCTCATGTTGCCCGCGATACCGCGCCCGGTGGTCCGGCCGATGCGCGCGCTGATTTCCTGAACGACCGACATCAGCGGGTAGCTGAACAGCATGGTCCAGGCCAGACCGTAGCCGGCCTGCGCGCCTGCCTGCGAATAGGTCGCGATACCGCTAGGGTCATCATCGGAAGCCCCGGTTATCTGGCCCGGCCCAAGCACGCTCAGCAGCCGCGATTTCGGTGGATCCCGCATCTGACCGGAAACGTCTGCGTTCAAGGCTTTCCTCCCTGCGGACTCAAAAGGCGCGCCTGAGACACGCCATCCGGTCGACTGCCCAGTTCGAACATTCAGCGAAACCGAATGTTCCAACCGGCAGGCAAAAATCCGCAGCGCCTTTCCCAGCTCAACTGTTGCCAGGGCGGCGCTGGCCGGACGGCAGCCGACGAAAAACAGCTCAACGCTTGAATGCAAACAGCCTGGCATCAGTATCGTCGCGGCCAGCAATCGAGGCAGAGACAATCTCCGACGCGATCTGCGAGAATGTTATGCCATTACCGCCATAGCCCATCACGGCATGAATGCGCGGATGCCGGGGTAGCGCTCCTATATAGGGCAGACCGGTGGTCGTAGTGCCGAAGGAGCCGGCCCAAGCAAATTCGGGCAGGGTATCGAGTTTGGGGAACAAGCGGCCCAGTTTTTCGGAAATCCGCGCCGACTTGTCAGCAGTCAGCGCATCGCGACGTATCTCGTCGGTAAAATCCTCATCCTCGCCGCCGCAGATGACGCGGCCGTCCACTGTTGTCCGTATGTAGAGATAGGGCTCCGATGCTTCCCAGATGAGAGCGGCGCCCGGCCAGAGTTTGTGCGGCTGCCGGCTTGTGGCGATCGCCCAAGTCGAGGCGATCCGGTGGGCCGCTGCCGGCACGATGTCGGCCAGCTCGTATCCAGTTGCCAGCACCAGATGCCTTGCCGCGATGGTCGGTCCGCGACTCGTACTGGCAACGATCGCTTCGTTGTTGTCCTCGATCGCCGTTGCCTCGACTGGCGCGTAACAGCGCGCCTTACGCGCCAACGCCTTCAGCAGCAGTCCGGCGGTGAGCCTGCGCGGGTCGAGCGCGATGTTGTCGTGGCTTAGGATTGCAGCGGCACGCTCGATGCTGAACTTTTCAATCAGCTGCCGCCGTGACAGGTACGTTGCACTGATGCCGGCCCGCCTGCGAGCTTCGACCTCATCGTGCAGTTCCGAAGGCCCGAGCGCGTTGCCGGCCAGATAGAGCGACTGAGCGCTGGCTTGGTTACAGTGGATATCCAGTTCGGCAATCCGTCCGCAAAGGTTGAGGACGGCGAGGCGCGCGCGCCGCCAAGCCTGCTCGGCCGCAGCCCGTCCGATCATGGCCGAAAGTAACGTCAACGGCTGATCGATCTCGAACAGGACCAACGCGGTAGTCGCCGCGGTCGAGCCCCTCAGGGGACCTCGTCGGTCGATGCAGATCACCGAATGGCCATTACGCGTCAGAGCCTCGGCTACCATAGCGCCGCTGATGCCCATGCCGACGATCAGCACGTCCGTCTTTACATCGCGCGTCAGCTTTCCGACCGGCACAGAAGGCGAAGGATAGGAAAACCACACAGGCCGTCCGTCGCGAAGGTCGAGTTTGCGAGGCATTGAAAACTCCGAAAACCGCCATCGGTGCGGTTTCTCACCTCGACGAATAAGCCCGCCGCTCAGAGAGAGGCGGGCCGCTTATTCGTGCGGGAGGCGCTAGATTCGCCCGAGAAGGACAAGAATAATAACGATGAGCAGCACAAGGCCGAGGCCGCCGCCGCCATAATAGCCGGTGCCATAGAACGGCCCACCACCTAGGCCGCTGAAACCGCCAAGCAAGGCAAGGATGAGAATGACGATGAGAATGGTTCCAAGGCCCATGGTCTCCGCTCTCCGTGTTTGCACCGCCGCGATAGTTGCAATAGCGCGTCGATGCGCGTGTCGATGGATATGAACTCGCAAAAGGCTTTCCTGTTCCGCCAAGGCGCGTGCCGTGCAGATTCATCTTGCGAAAAAGCCGGCTTGCTCAGGAAAAAAGCCCGCCGGCCAGGAGCCAGCGGACGAAGGGCGTCTTCACCTCTTGTCCAACCGGAGGGAGCCATTGGACTTGGCAGGAATGCTTGACGCAGCCCGAAGCACCGAGGGGTGGTCAAAAGTACTCGAAGAGGAAGATCTAGCGGGCCGCCCGCCGGCAAGCCGCCCCGCGGTGGCGTGTGCCTGACCGTGCCTGTCGACAAATCCGGGCTCTGGCTCCTGCCTCTCAAAGGCGATACCGGACGAGATTAAGTGCTTCAAACGCTTCAAAATACCCGCGTTTGCGGACGGAAACCAGACTAGCGGTCCTGGTGATCGCCAATCACCGATGCGTTCGAGGACCCGGTACTTCGCGCGCTGGGCCTTAAAGACGATACTTATGGGGAGGCAAAGCGCTTCTTTGAACTGACTGACTGGCAATTGCACAACATCGTCTGCAGTTGCCATGTAGGTGCTATGGGCCGCCGCCAGAGTCCGTCGGACAATTGGCGGAATAGGCTTCTTACTTGGCTGAGAGAGAAAATAGTGCATTGAAGTCGCAGACCAGTGACAACAACTCTGTTAGTTGATTGACCACTATAGAATAGAGCTTGTGACGGGAGGCCGGGAGAGCAAAATTTCCGGGTGGTTGCCCGTTGTCCTAGATGCTGTCCTCCCGCCTTGCCGCGATGATGGAGGACCTTCCACGAATGAGCGGAAACTTGGGGTAGGGGCGTCCACTTGCCCCTAGGTTCCCGGATAGTCACCCAAACAGATTGCCCCGATGATGGCCCAGAACGATCATGTCGAAATTACATCTGGCTGGCATGCATCGTCGATCGGCAAGTCCACGGAACAGAACTCCCCCAACGACATTATTAGATCGTCGTTGATAACGCACGGGAGGTTTCCATGGGTCGCGGTATCTTGCTCTGGCTGCTCGGTGTTCCCATTCCGATAATCATTCTCATCATGCTTTTCGCGCGGTAGGAGGCTGTGATGCAGTCAACCCTCTTGGCCGCCGATGTTTCCGCGTCGACGGAATCCTCGGCCCCTGCTGTGAGTTGGGGTCCGATCATCGCCGGCGCCTTCGCCGCGTCGACCCTCACTTTCATCCTGATGCTGCTCGGCTCGGGATTCGGCCTCACAATGGTATCGCCATGGTCAGGCGCGGGTGTCTCGGTCACTACATTCGCGGCGTCCACCGCCGCGTGGCTGGTGGTCGTGCAGTGGCTGTCATCGGGAGTCGGCGGCTATCTTGCCGGCCGGCTTCGCACCAAATGGGTGGGTATTCACACAGATGAAGTTTTTTTCCGCGACACCGCCCACGGCTTCCTGGCTTGGGCGCTGGCCACGCTGCTTGTCGCCGGTGTGTTGGGCTCGGCACTCTCTGCGGCATTGGGTTTGGGCGTTCAAGCCGCTTCGACCGTCGCCTCGGGTGCCGCGATGGGTGCTTCGGCCGGCGCCTCCGCCAATGCCAGCGGAGCGGTCGACAACACGACATCCTACTTCGTGGATTTGCTTTTTCGGCCGGCCGACCCCAGCAAGCTTGCGGCTGCCAATCCGCAAAACGACGCCGCAGCGGCCGCGCAGGCTTCGCGCATCCTGGTCGCCAGTGCGGCGGCAGGCGAGGTGTCGGCAGACGATAGTGCCTATTTGACGCAACTTGTGGCCGCGCGGACCGGGCTCTCGGAAGCTGATGCGAAGGCGCGAGTCGATGGGATGATCGCCAAGGTAAAGGACACAAAGGCCAAGGCACAACAGGCCGCCGACACAGCCAGGAAAGCCAGCGCGATGTTCGCACTACTTGGCGCACTGTCGCTGGTCGTCGGCGCCTTCATCGCGAGCGCCGCTGCAGCGCTTGGCGGCAGACAGCGCGACGATGAGGAAGCACTCTATCTTTCGAACCGATAACGAGCCCCGGCCTGATCGGCCCGCGTCTCCGAGAGGCGCGGGCCTTTTGCGCGCGGCGAGTGCCGCGCTCTGCTTCGTCGGCCGCAAGAGCTGCTGCTCGCGTGCCGCTGTCTTGAACGCGTCGAACGTTACCTCTGGCCGACAAATCCCGCCCTTCCAGCAGCCACGAGGCGCACAGCATTTTTGTAGACTTCCGCTTCTTTGTTCGGCCATCGCCTCTCAAGCTGCTTAGGCCGCCTCGGCTACCGACGAAACCAGGACTGTGGGACCACCCACGAACGCGATGGTGAGTGGAAGAAACTTACACACGGCGTTTCAATGACTTATCGCGCGAGCCGAGGAAACGAGAGGCCCCCGAGAGATTTCGGTTCTCGGAATGAGCTTAGGTTCCTGGGTTGCGGCCATAGTCGCGGCACACGACTTGGCTGTGTCAAAAGCCTCGTTGTTTCTGACGGCGGGGAGTCTAGCGGATATGGTTTGGACGGGCCGGGCGACACGATCGATACGCGATAGCCTTGAGCCTGAGATTGAGCTGACCGATCTCAGAAGGGCCTGGGGTCCACTTAACTTGGAGAATTACGCGCATAGTTTGGCACGGCCTGATCTCGATCTTCAGGTTGTGTTGGCTAAGAGAGACAAAGTGGTGTTGCCAGAGCTATCGGAGAGGTTCATGCAGAGGCTGAAGGACGCCGGGGCTAGGCCAAATATTTTGGAATTAAACTGTGGTCACTATTCGCTCGCCATGCCGCCTTACATTTTGTTGGCCGGTTTGAGCTTGATGCGGTTACTAAGGCGCGGCCGTTGAGCGGTTTCTGTCGTCTGCTGACAAGTCGGCCCGGCGAGCATGAGTTTGGCGTCGGCCGGTCAGTTCACCAGCAAATTCTCTGGTAGGCGTCACGACACGAAAGTGATGAATCTGGGGTCGCCCCCTAGGCGACGCTACTGACGTCGCCGGCAGCACGACGATAGTCCCACTCTCGCACGACATCAGCCGCGGCCTTTTGCGCCGCCATATGCCGCTCTGTAATTCGGCCAGGCTCAGCCCGGCCCTCATTCCTCGCTTCAACCATTGCACCATTGCCGCATCAGCTCCCTTTCAAGCGGCCTCCTTTTTTCCCTTCCAGTGGAAGGCAGGGCAGGCCTCGTCCTGCCCCTGCCCGTCTGGCGAGGACCGGGAGAACGGGGGACAAGCTGAAAACCGGAAGGGGGATCGCCCACCCGAAGGGCCGGTGCTGCAGGCCGTAGGCCGAAGCATGGGGAAAGCCGGTTTTCTGCTTGTGCGGCGGCTTTTCGGAAGCGAGGCCAAGAAGTCAGACATGCGTTGTGTTCGCAAGTTCCTTCGGCCAGCGCCACGGACCGCAGAATGGCTCCTCCAGTGCGTGATCGAACAGGCTTTCGTCTCCCATTCTTCACCCAGCGCCTCAATTGCTGCCTCAACGAACGGATTATCCTGTAAGCGCCAGATTGGTTGCGGCTTTGGAATTCGGACCTACAGGTTGACGGGGTTGCGGTCGCACCGGGCTGCAGGTGACTGAAATCCTTGAGACCGCGACATGCACCGGCCGCGTTTTAATAGTCTCGCTCATGTCTTGTCCTCGGCAACACGAAACAGAAGCCGAATATACCGCTCCAAATGAGCAAGACTTTCGCGCGCCAACTCCGCGTCATTCCCTGCTTTCGCAAGGACGAACCCTCCTTGTATAACAGTCTGCGTGTATCGAGCCAGACTTTCGGCAGTCCAATCATCCGTAACGCCGCGCTCACGGCGGGCCAGTTCAATGTCGGCCTCTAGCGTCGACGCATGACCGAACATGCTGGCTCCGCACGCATCGCGGATGCTGGGGAAGGTCATGTAGGTCTCTTGAGCCATCGTTCCGACCAGACAGCTGGACTCCGCCGGATCCTCGGTGATGATCGTTTTGCGAAAAGCGACATAGGCAAGCACCCGCTCCAAGGCATCGGAAGGGTGATGATAGGGAGCCGCGGCGAAAAAGTCCGAGGTGGTCCTGGCCCAAAATTCCGCAGCTGCAACTCCCAGGGCTTCCTTGCTACCGAAGCTGTGGAAGAATGCCCCCTTGGTTACCTCAGCCGCCCTGCAAAGATCATCAATGCTGGCCGAGGCGAAGCCTTTGGCGCGGATGACGTCCCTTGCAGCTTCCAGGAGCCGGGTTCGGGCATCACCGCGCTCGGGAGCATGTTTGGTTGGCCTAGACATGTGCATATTCATACCGTACGGTTGGTATGTGTCAATACTAGAGCGCGCATAGCTCTCGAAAACACGGAACCCGATATGAATTTATATGACGACGACCTTACCCGGTTTGCCGAGCATGGAGCCGCCCTTCTCCCCGTCCCCGATCGCGAGGATCGCGTAGAGCATGAGGGAGCCCTGATCTGGTATGCATCATTTGGCAGCGGTCCTCCCGTCATCCTGTTGCACGGCGGACTCGGCCACAGCGGCAATTGGGGATATCAGGTGCCGGCCTTGGTAGCGGCGGGCCACCGTGTCGTGACGATCGATAGTCGCGGGCACGGCCGCAGCACCCGCGATGACAGGCCATATTCCTATGAACTCATGGCTTCTGACGTCGTGGCTGTGATGGACCACCTTTCCCTCGACAAAGCTGCCTTCGTCGGCTGGAGTGACGGCGCCTGCGCCGCTCTGGTACTTGCCTCCAAGGCACCAGCACGGGTGTCAGGCGTCTTCTTTTTTGCCTGCAACATGGATCCTGGTGGCACAAAGCAGATCGAACCGAGTCCGCTTCTCGATCGCTGCTTCAGTCGCCACAGGAAAGACTACGCCATGCTCTCCGCCACGCCAGCCGACTTCGACCAGTTCGTCAGCGCGGTGGGGCTGATGATGCGAACCCAGCCGAACTATACCAAAGAGGACCTTGGCGCCATCAAGGTGTCTGTCACCATCGCACTCGGCGAGCATGACGAATTCATCAAGCGGGAGCATGCCAACTACCTGGCTGACGCTATTCCGGGGGCCACATTAATCATTTTCCCAGGCGTTAGTCACTTTGCGCCGCTACAGCGTCCAGACGAATTCAACGCGACGGTCCTTGCCTTCATAGCCAAGGTATCGATCTCGGGTTCGGACCGATGACCAGTAGCTGGCGGTCGCGGAGAGGCAGCCGGCTGCGAGAAGTCAATGATGACGACATGCGGAGAACCAGATGAGAGAGACGAGCCGTAAGCGCCGATTGCTGGGGAGTTGCTTATGCCAAACAGTCTGCTATCAGGTCACCGACGCGTTCATCTTCGCAGCAAACTGTCATTGCGCAGCTTGTCGCCGCACAACGGGGTCCGCGTTCAAGGCATTCGCCCGCATTCATGGCGAAGAACTGACTGTCATTCGGGGCGAAGAGGACATCTCCTCATTCGAGAAAGACCAGTTCAGCGATGAGCATTGCAAGACATGCGGCTCGACCGAGCGCGTCGAGATACCCTGGACGTAGGCCTCCTGGATGACGGCGGTCAGCGCCTTCTCGGCCATGCGCCGCGGCTCCAGGAAGCTCGGGAAGTAAGAGCCCTTCCTGAGCTTGGGGATGCGCAGTTCGACGGTGCCGGCCCGCGTCTCCCAGTCGCGCTCGCGGTAGCCGTTGCGCTGGACAACCCGCAGCGGGTTCTTCTCGCCATGGGGCGCGCCGGTGGCGGCGCCAACCTCCAGCTCCATCAGCCGCTCGGCGGCAAAGCCGATCATCTCGCGCAGGATATCGGCGTCGGGGGTCTTCTCTACGAGCGTGCGCAGGTTCATCATGTCGTTGGTCATCGGTGGTTCCTTCGAATCAGGTTGTGTCAGCAACCCAACCCTACCGAAGAACATCGATGACCGCCGCTACGCCGCTCGCTCGCTACAGCGCTGTTGAGGGCGCGCTCGCGAGCGGCTTCGCTGCCGCCGACCTACACCACGCGGTGGGACACGACCTTCTGAATGACAGCTCTGCGCCTGATATGGGTCGTTCGAAGTAACGGTCGCCTTGCGCAAAAGCAGCTATTCATTTGGCATATTTCCAGAAGCGCCCTTTGCCCTCGATTATCCACGATAGCGACTCCTCGATCCGCTTGACGCGCGTTCCATCAGTTTTAGCCTCGCCGATCCAGATATTATATTCCTTTTGAAACGAAGCCGACTTGCTGTCGAAAATCGCCTTGATCTCGGGCTTGGCAGCGAGCGCCGCAGCGAAAGCGGCAGGTATTTCTACCTCCTTGGGGTCTTTAGACTTTCGCGGCGGGACTTTCACGCCGCGGTCGTTGAGCGACATCGCTTCCTTTATCCAAACAATTAGCTCGACGTCGGCGGGCAGGTCGCCAAGGCTCGCAAGGTTGCCCATGAAGCGCTTCGCGGCGGCCAATTCTGTATTCCGCCTGAGCCGCACATCGGCCATCAGCGAGTCCTTCCAGAAGCTGAAAGAGCAGTGCTTGTTGTAAGCCGCGAAGATGCACATCATTTCGCCCCTGTAGTCAAAATGGGGGATTCCCCATTTGACCTCCTCAACGACTTCCGGGCAGGTGGCGTGGATGAGGCCGCGCAGGTGCGCAAGGATTGGCTTGGCGAAGTCTTCAGCCTGTTCAGCGTAAGCATCGACCTTGGCATTGTGGTTTGGCGCGACCATAGGATGGTTCCCTTCGATAAAATCTTTTTATACAGCGCCAGGTGCGCCGGACATGTCCATCCAGATCGCTTCCCAGACATGACCGTCGGGATCGGCCAAATTGCGGTTATGCATGAAGCCAAGGTCCTGCTTGAGGTTGATGTCTGCTGTCCCGCCATTGGCCGATGCAGCTTTGTTCATCGCGTCCACAGCATCTCGGCTGTCACATGACAGCGCCAGCATGACTTCGCTCGACGTCGCTGGTGGAATGGGTCGGCTCGTGAAGGTCTGCCATTTCGCATGGGTCAGGAGCATCACGTTGATGCTCTCTGAGACAACCATGCAGGCCGCCGTGTCATCACTAAATTGCGGATTGTTCGTGAAACCGATGGCTTCGTAGAATGCCCTCGACTTCGCCAGATCGGCAACCGGCAGGTTCACAAAAATCATTCTGGACATTCCTCGTCTCCTTCTTAGGTGTGGTGTGCGCGGCCCGTGTTGACGTTGCGGTTTAAGCCGAACTGCTAGTCGTGCGTTGCGCTAGCCAGATGCTGCAGGTGACAAAGCCGAAGCCGGCGATTTGAGGCCAAGACAGCGTTTGGTCGAGGAACACCCATCCAAGCAATACGGCCGTTACCGGGCTGAGGAAAAGCAAGAATGACACCGCTGCGGATTCCAGTCTCGCTACGCCCCGGAACCAAAGGACGTAAGTCATGGCCGCACCAATCAGTCCGAGCCATGCCAACCCAAGCAGGTTGGTCCCGGTCGGGAGTGGGATGGATGGCTCAAAAGCCAGAGCTATCGGGACAAGGAGGAGACCGCCGGCAGTCAGCTGCCATGCTGTCAACGTGAGAGGTGATACGGGCGGTTGCCATCTTCGGCTCAATACCGTCCCGAAGGCCATTGAGGCCGCTCCCGCCAGACCAGCTAAAACGCCAACTACATCGAGAGCTGCATGAGGGGTCAGCACCAACAGGGCAACACCCCCGATCCCTACAAGAGCGGCGAGGACCGAGAAGGGGCGAACTGGGCTGCCAAGAAAGACAGAAGCGAGGAAAACCACTATCAACGGTTGAACCGACAGCACCGTCGCGGCTACTCCGCCCGGAAGACGGTAAGCCGCAACGAAGAGCATGCTCAGGAAGATCGAGATGTTAAGCGCCCCAAGGGCGAAACCGCGCAGCCACCAGATGCCCGCTGGGAGCTGCCGAACGACCGCCAGCAGCAGCAAGCCGGCAGGTAAGGCGCGCAGCATGGCGACCGTCATCGGGGAAAAGCCCAGCAGGAAGTGGGTGGTGACGATATAGGTGCTGCCCCATATCACCGGCGAAATTGCCGTCAGCAGCAGATCGGAAGCAGTCGTTTTCATGAAAGCTCCAGAACCTCGGTAAGCGGGCGGCGGGGCTTTTGCGGCCAATTTCCGGGCAAGGAGCGACCGATCGCGACGAGCATCACCGGCACTTCATTCGGGCCGAGGCCAAACTCACGCGAAACGCCGTCGGTATCGAAACCACCTATTGGACCGGAGACAAGGCCCAGCGCTTCGGCTGCAAAAATCAGAGTTGCAGCGCCAAGAGCTGCTGAGCGCACGGCTTCATCGCGGGCTGTCTGTGGATCGTCATATTGTACGCGGGCGCCTTCCTGCCAACCCGAAGCCATGTCCGACGGCATGAAGCCGGCTTCCACAAAAGGATGCAGCCTTGCGGCGAGAGAAGCGTGGTCCGGCAGCACGCCACATATGATGAAGGTCACCGCCGCGGCTTGCACCTTGGCTTGGCCATGGGCGAGACGGCGCAATCGTGCCTTTGCTTCAGGCGCCCGCACCGCGATGAAGCGCCAGTTCTGAAGGTTGTAGGCGCTCGGTGCGCGCGTTGCCAGGCGCGTCAATTCCGCGATCTCGGCATCCGTTAGAATATGCGAGGCGTCGAACAGATTGGCTGAAACGCGCTGTTCGATAAGCGCAATTGTAGAATTGATCGTCATGCTATTCCAAATTGAGATGTTGATCTTAAGAGCCTAAACAATTTACTGGAGTACGATAATGTGCAATTTTTGAAAGATATTGTTTACCAACGGGGAATAATTGATGGATCGCCTGACCGCCTTGCAGGTCTTCCGGCACGTGGCGGAACTGAACAGTTTTGCCGAGGCCGGACGGCGGCTGGGTCTCTCTCCTCCCGCGATCAGCAAGAATGTCGCCGAGTTGGAGGCGCATCTGGGCGTGCGGCTCATCAACCGGACGACCCGGCGTATGGCCCTGACCGAGGAAGGCAGAATCTATCTGGAGTATATCACACACGGGCTCGATGCGCTGGCCAGGGCGGACCAGATCCTGCGCCCCATCAAAACGGCACCGAGCGGCACCTTGCGGGTCAGCGCGCCGATGACGGTCACGTTAACGCGGCTTTCGGCTGTTATTCCCGAGTTTCTATCACGCTATCCCGATTTGAAACTCGATCTGCATCTTGATGACAGGCGCGTCGATATCGTCCGGGATGGTTTTGACCTTGCCGTTCGCGGCAGCGACAATCTTGAGGATTCCAGCCTGGTCGCGAGAAAGCTTGCGGTCATGCCGCATGTACTCTGCGCGGCTCCATCTTATTTTGAGAAGCATGGCCGGCCCAAGACGCCTTCCGATTTGAAGCTGGTCAACTGCATCCGGTTCAGCCTCTCGGGGCATGCGGACCTATGGGAGTTCCGCAAGGACGGTCGCATCGAGCGAATTGCCATCGACGGTCGATATTCGGTCTCGTCGAGCCTTGCCGTGCGCGATGCGTTGCGCGCGGGCTTCGGCGTCAGTCTGATCCCCCATCCCTACGTCGAGAGCGACCTAAAAGCAGGCCGGCTGCAATCGGCTCTGGATGACTGGAGCACGGTCGAAACCACACTGTACGCGGTCTACCCGGCCCGGCAGCACCTTGCCCCAAAAGTCCGCGTCTTCCTTGATTTCCTGATCGAAGAATTTGCCCGGGACAATGGTGTTCATGCTTCTTCGACGTGAGCCCTCAGCGAGCTCTGGTTCGCAAAAGACATGGCGGCTATCTCAATAACATTTATGCTGGTCGTTGGAGCTGCAGGGTGGGCAGTAGCGCGAGGGTCGGGTCCAGGCGGCCAAAGGGATCTGGTGAGTTGATCGCTGCTGGCGCCGGCACTGCACGCTCGCATTCGAGGTAGGACTAGAATACGCTCGCTGCCCGAGCTTCGACCTATCGAAGAGGCAGGACACAAGCATGGAGCGACGCCTCACCGCAATCCTTGCTGCCGACGCTTGCGCAGCTGAAGAGGCTTCGCGCCGAAGTGATCGAGCCCAAGATCACAGAGTTGCACGGACGCATCGTCGGTTCCGCTGGCGACAGCCTTCTTGTCGAATTTGCCAGCGCAGTCCACGCGGTGCAGTGCGCGGTCGAAGCCCAGGAGGGATTGGCCGCTCACAATGCAAGTTTGCCCGAAGACAAGCGCATGACTTTCCGCATGGGCGTGAATTTGGGCGACGTGATTGCAGAGGACGACACGATCTACGGTGATGGTGTGAACATCGCCGCGCGGCTCGAGAAGCTTACAGAACCTGGCGGCGTCTGCGTCGCGAGCAACGTCTACGAGCAGGTCAAAGGCAAACTAGACTATGCCTACACCGACCTCGGTAGCCATCAGGTCCACAACATCGTGGAGGCGGTGCGCGCCTATCGGGTCACTCGAGCAAAACCCACTTCGGCATTCTCGACAAGGGATACGCTGACGCTTCCCGAAAAACCGTCTATCGCGGTCTTGCCATTCGACAACCTAAGTGGCGACCCCGAGCAGGGCTACTTCGCTGACGGCATGGTGGAGGAGATCATCACCGCGCTGTCCCGGACGCGCTGGCTGTTCGTCATCGCGCGCAACTCGAGCTTTACCTACAAGGGCCGGGCAGTGGACATTAAGCAGGTTGGACGCGAGCTTGGTGTGCGCTACGTGCTTGAAGGGAGCGTGCGCAAGGCGGCGAGCAGGGTGCGCATCACCGGGCAGCTTATCGATGCGACAACGGGTGCACATCTATGGGCCGACCGTTTCGACGGCGGGCTGGAGGACGTTTTTGACCTGCAGGAGGAAGTGACCCGGAGCGTCGTCGGAGCGATCGCTCCGAAGCTGGAACAGGCAGAGATCGAGCGGGCCAAGCGAAAGCCGACCGAGCACCGTGACGCTTACGACTACTATCTGCGCGGGATAGCAAGCCTCCACCAGTTGACCAGGGAATCCACGGCAAACGCCCTCCAGTTGTTTTACAAAGCCATCGAACTCGACCCTGAATTCGCCTCGGCATACGGCATGGCCGCCTGGTGTGCCGTCATGCGCAAGGCGAACGGTTGGATGACGGATCGCAAGCAAGAAACCGCCGAGACGGAACGCCTGGCTCTGAAGGCAGTGGATTTGGGCAAGGATGACGCGGTTGCGCTCTCACGCGGCGGGAGCGCGCTCGCCTTCGTCGTGGGCGACAACAATAGCGGGGCAGCGTTCATTGATCGCGCGCTTGCGCTCAATCCGAACCTGGCTACTGCGTGGCTATTCAGCGGCTGGGTCAGAGCCGACCTTGGCGATACGGAAACCTCACTCCAGCACCTGGCGACTGCGATACGCATGAGTCCAGTCGACCCGCTCATGTTCGATATGCAGAATGCGGTTGCAGTGGCTCATCTCTTCGCTGGTCGATTTGAGGAGGCATCATCTTGGGCTGAAAGGTCGTTGCGGGAAAAGCCGGACTTTTTGCCGTCGTTGCGCTTTGCGGCTGCAAGCTATGCTCACGCCGGCCGAACCGAGGATGCGCAAAAGGTGGTGAGCCGAATTCTCGCCCTCGATCCTAGCCAACGAATTTCCGATCTCGCCGACGTCGTTGCAATCAGGCAGCGTGCGGCCGATATGGCTCTGCTTTCAGAAGGTTTGCGAAAGGCGGGGCTGCCGGAATAGCGCTGCTAGGCTGGCGCATCGATCGCGGTTTAGTAGTTAAAACGCGGGCAGCTTGCTCTTCACCGAGAAGGGGCTTGTGGTCGAACTGGCGCAGGCCCCGATCTCGGCATTCCGTTCGAGGGGACGAGAGGGCCATTGAACGCCACATGAAGGGCTCTGCAAAGCCACTGGATCGGGCACTTCGGCGTGTTTCGAAGGTACAGGGTTTGTGAGCTCCGCTTTGAGCGAGAGATAGGTGCCCCACCGGACAGGCGGATCAAACCCCGTATTGCGGTGGCGCCAACGGATTCTTCGGGAACGACTGTCACCGTGGGCTCAGTCGCGGACTTTTTCAACGAAATCCACCCTTCCGCGACATTCCCTCCGCCGCTGGCATTGCACTTTTCTTCTGGCCGCTACACTTCGCATCGCATAAAGACCCGCAATTCGCGGCTCTTTATGCTGGGGCTTCCACGGCCGCCAGGCCGAGTTCGACGGGATCGGGGACCGTCGTCGAGAAAATATCGAGATAATTTCGCCGTTTCGTGGGCGATGCTTGGCCGAGCTTTTCGACTTTCTGAGAAACCGTCTCCTTAAGGCGTTCAGCGCTAGGTTTCAGGCTTTCTTCAGCAACCTTAATCCGCGCGTCGATAGCTGCTACGTCCGGTGTCGCCTCCGCTTCGTTTCCAGATCCGCCACTCGACGCCGCTTTAGCGCGTTTCGGTTTCGGCAGGCTGGCTTTTCGATTCACGGTGCGAGTTGCGGGCTCATTTGTTACCGCTTTCGCGGTCGCAGCGGCCGTCGCCATCACCTCAGCTGGGGATGACATTCTCTTTTCGGAATAAGCCATCCCGGTAGTCGGGGCCCCGACATCTTCGGCGGGCTGGCCTGCCCGGTTGTAATCGTCAGTCAAAGCCGGAACCGGCTGAACCGGGAGGTATTCGATCGGCGGTACATCTGGAATGTGCGTCTGCGAAAAGGCTTCGGCGGACTTGAATGGCTGTGTCTCGAAAAAGCGCAGCTTGTCGCCGAAGATCGGGCGCTGGCCTTCAACAAGCAGCACCATCTTTCTCTCCGGCATCTGCCGGATTTCCTGTGGCATCATCAGGTCACGTTCGCGAATCTGTTCGACCTTCGTGCGCCTTGGCAGGCCGAAGAGCTCAATCGTGCGGGATTCCGACTGGTAGCGGATGGTCCGCTTGCCGAGCGCACGGGATGCATAGTCGGCGGTCGCCTGATCATTCGCGCCCAGAATGAGCTGATAACCACAATTGCCGAGCAGAGAGTGCCGGGAGGTTTCGCCGTAAATCTCGTCGAGATTCTTCAAGTCCTGGATGATGATGGCGAGCTTGATGTTATACCCTGCCACATAGGGCAGCTTGGTCATGATTTCGTCCATCTTCTTCAACTGCCGAAATTCGTCGAGCAGGAAGTAGACCGGCAGTGAGTTCGGATCGTGCTCGAGGGTAAGAATGTCCATTGTCTGTTGCACGAACAGCGTCAGGAGCGGCTTGAGCAGCGTGATATCCGTGATGTTGGGCGCGAGGTAGACGGAGATCGGCCGTCGCTTCATCGCGCGGAGATCCATATCGGTGACGTTCGTCGCTGCGACGATACGTTCGTTCTTGAACGGGCGCATCGCCTTCTGAATATCGAGCAAGGCCGAGGCGGCGGCGCGCTCGGAAAGGGCCAGATATGCGTTGAAGCTTTCCAACGTGAATTTGGACAAGTACGGCTCTTTTGCCTTGATGAATTTCATCAACGCCTGCAGGTCGACGCCGCTGTTGAAGAACGAGTTGACCTCCCCGAGATTGCGCCGGCCCTTATAAAACGGGCTTTCCAGCACATAGCTGATAGCGCCTGCCATGACCTGTTGAGCGGTCGCCTGCCACACCGAGTTTTCGGATTCGGTGTTTTCGGGAACGAGAATGCTCGCCGTGTTCTGGATATCGGTCGTGCGATTTCCACGTTCCTGGCGAATGAAGTCGAGAGGATTGTAGCCGTTCGTCCGCTCCGCGCCCGGCGCGAAAAGGAAGACCTGGCTACCGTTGCGCCGGCGATAGCCGGCCGTTGCTTTGAAAACCTCTCCCTTGAGGTCGGTTACGATCATCGACCCTTCATGCATGAGAGCATTGGGAATGACATAGCCGGCGCCTTTGCCGGATCGTGTCGGCCCGATGATCAGATGGTGACGATCATCCTTGGTGCGCAGGATTTTGCGGCCGATGCGGCCAAAGATATGACCGGACTTGCGAAACCACTTGCCGCGGCGGAGTGAGGCAATGTCTTGAAAGGCCGCGTCACCGAGTGGGCTGCCTTGCGGCCGAAGGCCGATGTAAGCAACGAGACCGCCGGCGACCAGCGCGGGTACAAGCGAGCCGATCGCGACCTTCTGCAGGGCAGGATTACCCGCAAAGTGCCAAAATTGCTGGATCGGAACGAATGGATTCGTGGTGATCGTCGTCTCGAGGATCCGACCGTCTTTGTAGAAGAGTTGCAGGCCGAGGCCATAGCCGAACATCCAGACTGTGAATGCAACGCCGAGGCAGAAGGTCAGGAAGACGGCCTGATATCCCTTGCTCATGATTCGTGCCGCGCGAAAAAAATCTCTGAAACGCCGCGCTTGCCGCCCTCACGGCGCAACTGGATGACAATCGGGATCACCATCTGGATATAGGACATGAGATCCTGCTTGGTGAACCCGGCCGACATACCGGCCTGCTGCATCATCATTGCCAATTGCTCATAGGCCCCGAGAGGCGTGTCGGCATGGACCGTCGACATCGAGCCTGGATGGCCGGTGTTGATGGCGCGCAGGAAGGAAAATGCTTCCGCGCCGCGAATCTCACCAACGAACAGCCGATCCGGCCGCATGCGCAGTGACGCCTCGAGCAAGTGCTGAATCGTCACGTCGGCGGTACCCTGGTCGCCTTTCGACGCGATGAGATGCAGCTTGTTCGTCTGGGGAGGAAAGAGCTCTCTGGTGTCTTCGAGGGTCAGAATGCGTTCGTTCAGGTCAACGCTCTTCAGGCACGCATTGAGAAATGTGGTTTTGCCAGACGATGTGCCGCCACTGATGAGGATCGAAACACGTTTGATGATCGCGGTGTGGATGAACTCGTAGATGGCATTTGAGCGGAGATAGCCGATCAGCTCGCGATCGGTGTCGCTTAGTCCTCCGACAGCCACGGAGACCTTTTGAAGCGAACCGTTGTCGCGATATTCTTCCAGCGTAAAATTGTTCACGACCTGCTTGCGGATGGAGATGGCCCCGCCTTCCGGCGCGGCAGGCGGAAGAACGACCTGGATGCGCTCGCCGGTTGGCAAGGCTGCGCTCAGGATCGGCCTATGCCGGCTGATGAACTGCTCAGTTGCGCCGGCAACGCGCTCCCCGATGTTCTGGATTTCTTCAGCAGTCAGAGCATCGACCTTGTGAAACTCCATGTGATCGGACCCAAGCCGTTCGACATAGACGTGGCCCGGCTTGTTGATCGAGATTTCGACGACAGCCGGGTCATCCAGGAAATCCTTTATCGGTGCGAGCGCACGATTGAGAAAATAGTAGGGGTCTCGCGGCCCGAAATTATTTGAAGCCACGTTCACGCTTGATTTCCTTCATGGCTTCAGCCACCGGATCGTCGTACATGGCCGAGAAATCGAGATCCTGGCGAACATAGACGAAGATCCGCGCGCCCTGGCTGACACTGATCGTCGGAGGGATGCGAAGGTTTTCGGAAAGGGCCTGATTTGCCATGTCCGAAAAGGTTTGCGCGATGGTGTCGCGCGCGAGCTCTTCGCCGCGCTTGGCATCATCCTTTTCGTCGCCGAAAGCTTCGTCGCTGCCATAGCCGGTCAGATAGCTTGCGCCGGCGCCGACGATCGAGAGAAGGATGGCTGATCCGAACCTCTCGCGCCACTTGTTGTCGACAATGCCGGTGAGGCCGGAGCGGCCGAGGCTATCCGTGCCGAACGAATTGAGGCGCACTGACACCCCATCGTCACGGATGAGGCGCGTCCAGATGACGAAGATGCGCTTTTGGCCCCTGACGACATCGGACTGATATTCGCCGATCAGCCGGGTACCCGTCGGGATCAACACGCGCCTTCCGTCGAAGGAATAAACGTCCTGCGAAGTGATGGCGCGTATCTGTCCTGGCAAGTCGCTGACGATTGCCGTTTCGAGGATGCCTGGAATCAATGTTCCTTCCGGGATCATGGCGTCGACACGCTTGATCTGGCGTGCTGTCGCTGATCTGTCGGCCAAGCTCGCTGCTGCCGCCAGATATTTGCTGTTGCGGTCCTCGCCGGCGACACTCAGGCCTTCGCCTTCGCCTTCGTCACCGGCCAGCGTGCCACCATCGGCCGCCGAGCCCTTGTTGTCGAATACGACCATGGCCGACTTGTAGCGCTCCGGAAATTCTTCCGGCGGCGGTTCGGCGGCTTCGGGTGGCGGCGGAGCGGCAACTACAGGTGCCGGTGGCGGCGGTACGTTGAACGCTGTCGTGTCCGGCTTTTCTTCAGCGGGAGGCGGGGGTGGTGGCGGCAACGATATGATCTCACTGTCAGGAGCGGCCGGCGGCTCTTCGACATCACGAACAAAGGACGGGGGCCGGAACGTGGTGGTCCTGAATTCCTCGTCACCATCCAGCGCGTCACGAGGCCTTTCCTGTGCACCGGCGAGAACGAAATAGGCCGCGACGGCACCGCCGAGCAGGAGTGCCGCGCCGCCCAGGACCTGGTTGCGTTTGGCGTTCTTGTTGCTGACGTCCGTTTCGTCGGCCGAGAGCATCGCTTCAAGTTCGGGAGTCCGTTTCATCAGTTGCCGCCCCTTCTGCGCTTGGACGCCAGGCGATCGGGAGCTGGACCGAGGATATCGGGATCCGGTGCGCCAAAATCAGGCTTTCTCAGATTGAAAATGCACGTCCACTGGTTTCCGTCACGCAGCGTGTATTGGGTCGCCACGCCATCGACGACCAGATATTCCCCTTCCTTGCGGAAGTTGCGGAGCGTTTCCGAGAAATCGGAATTCACAGCGAATATTGCGGGCATGCGCCCGCTGAATTTGAAGAACGTCTTCTTCCCGTCGTCGAAAATCATAGACGGCTTGAGCGACGGATCGCCGGAAAAAGAATAGTCGAGATTGACGTTCGCCTTGTCGATGTTCGAGACATTGGGATTAGAGGCGCGATACTCGGCCTCTTTCCTTAGTGCAGCGTTCAGGTCCTTGTCCGGATAGACGAACCTAACCCCAAAGACCTTCTTGTCGGCATCGGGCGCAAAATCGTGCAATTCGATGAAATAGATCCTCTTGGTGGTGACGATATTCATATTTGTGGCCACGTTCTTCGCGATGGGCTTCACAAACAGAATGTTGCCTTTCTCGGACGGCGAGACCTGCCAGCTTTCGGTATCGCCGAGCGAAATGGTCTCGAATTTCTCATCTTCGTCAAAGATGATCATCGTCGAGATACCGTAGGTCGCGGCCACCTTCACCACGTTGTTTTGCTGATAGACAACGCTCGTCACCCTCGAATCGAGGCTGCCTGGCCGAGGCGTTTGCGCCGCATGGGCGTGAGTGAGGATCGCGGCGAAGATCGCCGCCGACGTCAGGAAACGTTTTATCATCCCTGACCTCCCGGCGTCACGGTCTCTTGATCGCGACGATAGTTATGGACCTGGAAGCCTAGCGGGTTTTCGAAGCGCCACTCGTTTGTTACCGGCGTATCAGTGTAGCGGTAGCGCACGACGGAAATGTAGTGCCGGACGATCGAGTCCGTGTCGGTCTTTTCCGTCGTCGAGAAACGGACCAGCGCTGTGCTGGCGTTCGAAAACGTTACCGATTTGATCTCGACGAGGACGCGCTTGTTCTTTCCATAGACCTTCGCCGGATTGTTCGTGTTAGCGGCGCTATAGAGCTCTTGCAGCTCGCGGGCCGCGTCGCCTGTCGACAACAGTGCGGCGATGCCGAAATTCTCTTCAATGGCGAACGGATCATAGCCTTCGCGCGCACGAATATATCGTACGACGTTGGCCTGGGTGATTGCCTGCTGTTCGGTCAGGTTCGACGGCCTGGTCAGGCCCGTTTTGACCTCCATATAGCCCGTGTTCTTGTCGACCTCGACGATGTATGGCTCAAAGCTCTTTAACGGTACGAGCAGCACCAAAGCAGCAAGCGCCAGAAGCGTTGTCGCCCCGAAAAGCGTTGTCACAAACCACGCGAGCGCGCGCGAGCGCTTCGCCTTTTTGACGATCTCATTTTCCCAACGATCACCGTCCTGAAAATAACTCCTGAGAGCAACGTCCTTAGAATCTGTCATCGCGCCTAGCCCTTACTTTCTTACGAACCAACAGCCTCAACGAGGCATGCTGTGGCTGCTTATCCGGTTCTGCATTGCTGCCTTTGCGCCGTCTCCCCGGGATGTTGATGTAGGGCCGCCATTGCCACGGAAGCGGGTGTAGAGGCTCTTGCTGCCCTGGAAGCCGATGCTTGCGCCCTTGATGCCGGCCCGGGACACGTTCATAGGCGCCGTCAAGCCGGTATATCGACCGACAGTTCTCGCGACACTGCCGATACCGGCCGCCACTCCGCCGACTATCCCTTGTGCGAGGACCTGGATGTTGAACAGTACAAACGCGCCGGCACCGCACAGCAGCAGAAATGCCGAAATATCGCTGAGCTGGAGCCGTCTTTGGTTCGCTGCGTTCGATACTTTCGTCAACTCAGGGTCCATCGCCGCGATCAAGAACGCGGCAACGACATAAACAAAGAGCGGAATCAGCGCGTACAGCAGAACCTGTTGAAACCATGAGACGCCCAGGTTCCGCGTTTGTTCAAAGAGCATGCAAGCGATGAAAATCGGAGCGGTTCCAATGAGCACCCACATCATCACCTTGGCGAGCAGCAAAATTGCGAGGGCAACGGCAATGAAGACGGCGACGCACAACATGATCAGGAAGCCGACCATTGAAGGGAGAACCGAGAAATAACCTGACTGTTCGGCGAATGCCGAAGCCGCTTCATTGGCTGTTTTCCAGATCATCGACAGGCCATTCGTCGGCTCGGTGATGCCTGTCCCGGTCGCCGTGAGGATGGCCCGCCCGACGTCTTCGGGGGTATTGTTGAGCCAGGAGTAAAAGAACGTGTTGAAATGGCTCCACTGGCTCACCAGTGTCAGGATCAGCAGCATGCGAACGACGCGACCGATGATTTCGCTGACACTGACGCGAGCAGTTCCCATAAAGAGCTGCAGGCCGTAATAGCCGACATAGGCCAGGAACATGACATTGAGCAGTGGAACGATCTCGCCGCCGACAATTTCGTAGGCACGTTCAGAAAAATTCGCCCCCGTCTGCTCTATCCTGTCCAGCAGTTCGCCTAAGAAATCCTGCATTGTCGCCTAGCGTCCCTATTCCACTTCCATCGCCTCGAAGGCCGCAGATGCACCGCCATTGACATGCATCATCGGTCCGCACTCGAGACGGGGATCCGGCGCATAAGATGTCTGGTTTGCCGGCCGCTTGCAGGGCGCGGTCTTCTCCTTGACCGTGCCGCAGCCGGAAAGAGCGGCCACGACCACGAAAAGCGTCATCACTGTCGCTGTTTTTGTCGGCTTAGTTCCCACTGTAGCTGAGCGCCTTTTTTGAGTTGGAGATATCGGTCAGACGCCGCTGATTGTCCGCCTGAAGAGACGAAACCGCGCCGTTCATCACACCGATCAGTTCGTTGATCGTCAGGCCCGCTTGCACCTGAAGCTGCGTGTTTTGGTCGATCGAGCCCTTGATGTCCTGCGCCTGGCCGATCTGCTGGCCTGCCTGCTCAAAAGCACTTTTCCGCGTCTGGGCCGCCTGCTGGGACCCATTCACCAGTGCCGCGACACCAAGTACGGTGTTCACCAACTCCTCGTAGGACTTATCGCCAGAGAACGTGCTGTTCGCCTGGCCAGAGAGACTTTTGACCAGTTGCAGACCATTGATAAACGTCGTGGCAACTTTGGCGATGTCCCCGCCCATGCCGCCGAAATTCGGCACACCGCCCTGGAGCAGGCTATCGAATGACGGCATCGACGAGACTGAAAAGCCATTGCCGACGGCCAGGTCCTGCATCTGGTTGGCATCACTGCCGCGATCGCCTGTCACAGACTTCAAGGTCTGCTCGACGGTCGTGAGGATTTCCTTGTTCGTGCCGAGGATCTTGTCTGTGGTCGCGGCTGTCTGTTTCGCTACATCAAAGTTTGCTCCGTCAATCACAGGAACTTGTGCGGATGCGGCCGATGCAAGGACTATCGCCGACGCAGAAAAGATAAAGCGCTTCATGGTATTCTCCCTCACTGTGGCTTCAACATCAGATTTACGTTGGCCGCGCGTTCGCGTTTCTGAACGCATGCTTTCTCCGTCGGGCTCCATTCGAGCCCTTCGCGCGGATCGCAGAGGCCGGTTGTCTCGCGCGGTTTTTTGTCCTCGTCCTTAAAATCTGAGGACTGCGAAGTGCCCGAGAGATTGCTTGCCGTGCCGGCGTTGCGAGAGTTGATCAGGTCGCCCATTGCCGTTCCCATGCGGATGACCTGATTCATCATTTCGAGATTGGCATTGCGGGCGCCGGAGTTGTGATCCCAACTGTCCTGGATCGTGCCACTCTGCATCCCACCCAACTGTTGTAGCCACAACGCTACATTTCCGACGCTATCGGTCGCCGCTTGCGACGTCGCCATGGCGTTGATCGTTGAGTCCCGCATGCCGGTATATGCGGTATCGCCTCCGCCATAGTTCAGCGGAATGTTCGCCGAGTCCGAACCGCCGAAGGCCGGAAGCCATCTTTGCGTGATGTTTTTTACGTAGCCCTGAGTCTCCTTGAACGGCGGAATGCCGCCGTATTTTTGGACGTTGCCGTGACCGGAATTGTAGGCCGCAAGAGCAAGGTTCACGTTGCCGTTGAAGCGCCTCAATTGCTGCCGGTAATATTTGGCGCCTCCGCGCAGGTTTTCCTCGATGTTGTGAGGGTTGACGCCGAGATCGGCAGCCGTACCGGGCATGAGCTGTGCCAGGCCGATCGCGCCCACGCCTGACTTTGCACAAGGGTTGAAACGGCTTTCCTGGTACACAAGAGCGAGAAATTCGTTCTCGTTAATGCCTTCCTCTCGGGCGATACGCTTCACCAGACCGGCAATTTCCGGATTGGCGTTGGCAGCTGCTACCGGATCGTCTCGCCGGCCAGGCCGGTACACCGAGCAAGTGACGCTCTTGTTTATGGAAAAACGATCCTTGTCGACTTTTTCGATTTCGGTCGTCTTTTCGTCCCTCGTCGTACGCTCGGTCAGGTTCGCACCGTCGATAACGGGCACTCCTCCCGCCAATGCCGGCGCCGGTACAGCAAGCGCCGTCAACATCAGCCATAGAGCAGGACTATTCTCCATTGACCCTCTCCCATCCGCAGAATTCAGCCAGCCAGTTTTCAGGCTCATCGCCATATTTTTCCCGCAGCGCGGCACACTCTTCGATCGTCTTCTTGTTGCCGGAGAGCACCTTTACGAGATCCGGCATTGTCGACAGATCGAGACGGGCAATGACGGAGTCATTGCCGTGCTTGATGAGAAACGTGCGCTTTTCAGGCGGGGTATTCTTGATGAAGTTGAATTCTTTGACCGTCAGCCCAAATCGCTTGATGTAGCTCTCGTCATCCGCGCGCGGATTCGGGAAATGGATGTTCGTCGCTGCTTGCTCGATAATCGTGTGAGACGCTTTGGCCTTGGCGATATCGGCCGCTGATTGCGTACCAAAGCCAACGATGCCATTCAGCTTTCGGATCGTTTTCATCTTATCGACGATGAAGTTGCTGAACGTTTCGTCGGAAAGAAGCTGCCAGCCTTCGTCCATGAAGAACATAACAGGATCGCCGGTCAGCAGCTCGTCGAGGCGATGGTAGATGTACATCAAAGCAGGCGTGCGAAGATCCTCAGTCAAGAGGATGCTTGTCATGTCGAATCCGAAGACGCTTCTTCCGGAGAACGACAAGACATCGTGCGGAGCGTTGAACATCCAGGCCTTTTCACCGTCGATCCAAGGTCGCAGTCGGGAATGAAGGTCATTCGCGTCGGCCCGAGAACGGCCGACGAGCAGGCCCGAAAGATTTGGCAGATTGCGTTCGGCCGCAGGCTCCTGCATCAGGCGGGCGATCGCTCGTTCGAGCGTGTCTTCGTCTTCTGGTGAAAAGTCCTGCCGATCGCCCGACCGCAGCATGGCTTTGAGCAGACGCAACAGAAACTCGCGGTTCGGCCCGGTGTTCTCAAGCTGCAACGGATTGAAGCCGGTCGGCGTGCCAGGCGACAAAACTTCGTAAGAGCCGCCAATCGCACGGATGAAAATCTCCGCGCCCCTATCCTTGTCGAAGAACACAGCCTTGGGGGACGGCGATACCCGGAAGGCTTGCGCCAGAAGGAACGTCATCGCCACGGTCTTGCCCGACCCGGTGGGACCGTCGACTGTGAAATGACCGATATCGCGACGGTGAAAATTGAACCAATAGGGCGTTTGCGATGTTGTCTCGAGGATCGTGATCGGCAGTCCCCAATGTGTCCGGTCGGCCTGCCCGGTTGCGAAATTGTGCATCGACGATAGGCCTGAGAAATTTGCACTCGACAGCATGGCCTTGCGGGCGATGTAGCTGTGATTTCCCGGCAGTTGCGCCCAAAAGGCTGCTTCAAGGTTCACGTCCTCTCGCAGCCAGTTAATGTTCATGTCGGTGAGGCACGACCCGAGCTCCGAAACGGAGCGGCTTACGCCTTCAAGATCCCGCGATAGGCATAGCAATGTCAGGTGGTGAAACCCGAACACGGCTTCCTGATTCATGAGGCTGTTGAGCGCAAAGTCGATATCGTGCTCGACCGAGCTTCCGGCTTCATCCGATGCCTGGATTTGCCGCTGCAGGCGGCTAATCCGCTCCTGGGCAATTGGCTTGTCCGCAATCGTGAATGATTGCGTCAGGATGAATTCGTGGTTCACCTGCAGCAGGCCGTCGAGCATCCCTGGACCGGTGAACGGCGGATATTCCTTGACGGACAGCAGCGCGCCAAACCGGTTGTCTTCTTCGATGGCACCCTGCGCCTGCATGGTCCGCTTGCTGAAATGCAACCGCGACGCTCCGACGTAATTGCGCATGCCCATGCGGGGCAGCCTCATCTTCCGGGGCACACCGCAGGTCAGGATCGTATTGAAAAACTCGCAAGGTTCCGAATAGGGCTCGCCGTCGCGATAGCTGATGCCGAGCGCCCGGGCACCGTATTTCTGAAGCTCACGCGTGATGTTTCCGATCAGCTCCTCGAGCTCCGTCACATCCTCGCGCGTTTGCTGCCCGCGCGCATCGCCGCCTGCAGTCCGATCCAGAAGGCGCTTGGCCGCATCGCTCAAGCCGAGCGGTCCGCGCAAACCCGATCGCACAATGGTCAGATAGATCTCGTTTGTGAACATGCGCTTCCGGCGCAACTGCTCCATGTAGCGCCTGTTCAGGAGATCGCAGAACGGATCATCGAAGGTTCCCTCAATCTCCGTTTCGACCTCGCGCCGGATAACCGTCGACCAGACAGAAAAACGGCTTGAACCGAGCGCCCGGATCATCGTGTTCTGGACGACCGAGCGCATATTGAGCTCAGCCTGATCCTCCGTCTGGAAGAACAGGCCATCCAGCTTGATCACGCAAAGAAGGGCGCCATTTTCCAACCCCACGACCGTATTCGAGACGTGCCGTAAGTAAGGAATATGAGCCGCCATAGGCCGCTCTTTGTTAGCGACCTTCCCAAATCCGAGTTCTTCTCTAACGACTTTCAGCATCCGTTACGGCCCATATGAGTTGGCTCCCCAAAATGTCTTATTGGGCGTCCGCGGAGTCTTCCGGGACGCCACCTGCAACACGTCAAGAATCTTGCTGTCCCAAGTGCAGAGCGAAAACAGGAAGAGGTAGCTCACCGGAGCTACCAGGAGCGCCCACAGCGAATTCGTCCCAAGCCAGCCGATGATGGTTATGCCGACGATGATGATGACGGCCATGTACGGCACTCCCCACAGCGTTGGTGACCGGGTTAGTCCGATCACCAACGGGGTCACCAGAGGCTTTTCGTCCTGGTGCTCAGCCATCGGTCAATTGCCGACAGCCGAGATCATCTCATCGACGATATTGGGAGCGCCGAACACCAAACCGATGCCGATGACAACCGCGCCCGCCGTGAACCAAGACAGACGGCCCGCAAATGCCAGAAAGCCCAGTCCGATGACGGCGATGATCGCGAGCAACCGACCAAACGGACCGGTGATGAAGTCAACAATCATCTGTACGGCGGTTTGAAGCGGCCCGAATGCACCACCACCACCGCCAGTGTCTTGTGCAAGCACCAGATCGGCGCCAGCCACCTGCATAACCGCCACGAGCCCGAGTAGCGCCGCCACCTTGACAGCCCCTGCCCCCGGTCCCCTTACCGCATCAATTCTCATACTTCTCTCCTTCAAAAATGCATCACACCGCCGACGAACCTGCCGGTTTTCTTGACCGCGATGACGCCAACATCTCGATCATCGCCCGCATCGGCGATTGCTTCCGAAGCATCCGCCGGCGACTTGCCCGTGGTTGCCGGCATCGGCAGGCCAAGCTGATAGTTCACGACCTTCGCCACGTAGCCGACGGTCTCTCTGAAAGGCGGAATGCCGCCGTACTCATAAATCCGCCGTTCCCCGGCGTTGTAGGCGGCCGCGACCAGCAGTGGATTTTGAAATTCGTCGAGGAGCACCCGCAGGTACCTCATCCCGCCTTCGATGTTTTCCGCGGGATCGCAGACGTCGCGCACACCGAATTGTGCCGCGGTCGCAGGGATGAGCTGCATCGGCCCGCGCGCGCCCTTCTCCGAGTTTCGGATTCGATCAAAGCCGCTCTCAGCCCAGGCAATGGCCGTCGCAAATACTTCATCGACCCTGTGGCGACGTGCTGACTCAATGACCAACGTCTTGGTTTCAGACGCACTTAATGGAGATGGGCCGCATTGCCGCACGTTTTCCGTGTCCTGTTTGTCGGGCACAATGATGCCATTGTGGGTTATTGCACCCGTGACGCTTCCAACTCGGTCGGTATCAATCGGTTTATCGTTCTTAACTCTCTGCACTGGAGAAATGTTACCGATATGATTAGATGTCATGACGGCGTTTTTAGCCGGTGGCTCTGACAGCACAACGCCATCGGCACCAAGGACAAAGTCGCTTTCAGGGCTGGACCACCGTCTATCGAATATGGCCGTGATCGCGGTTTCGCTAAGAGCGGCAGGGTTTCCCTGATCGCTGATAGAAACGTGCTGTTTTGGCGTTCTTTTAAGGATTTCGCCGCCCTGGGATGCTCCTCCTCCCAAGGTCGAAAGCGCCGCTACACCTATCAGCAGAACGATGCGTGAATCAGCTGCCATCCTAGCCCTTCCTGCCATCGGCCCCACCCCATTTGAGGTGTTGAGATCGCAACGAAAACCGTTAAGTTCTAACAGGTATGATACCGATATGGCATACTGATACATGCTTTTGCGCCATACTTAAACCCCCTAGGTGCAGGGAATCCAACACAACCAAAATGGTAAGGGCTAGAAAATGAAAGGCACGATCATCGCCGCACTCGCAAGTTGCATATTGGCAACGTCTGCCTTCGCTGCGCCGGACATCGACAAGGACTACGTCAAATCGCTGGCGTCGCCGGGCAAGACAGTCCTGGTCGTCGAATACTATGACGGCAGCGGTAAAGTCGTGGATCGCAAGGGCTTTGCATCTGCCAGTGGATATAAGGCTGTCTCGCCGACCGACATTCAGGTCGACGACAAGACAATACTGCATCTCTACGGCGTCGAGCCGTGCACCGGCGAGATGGTGAATCGCACCGAAGGATATTCGGGATCATGCAGCGGCTTCGCGCAGCAAGAATTGCAGGTGATGCTGAAGTCAGCAAAGGTTCTCTTCTGCCGCGCCTTCGTCAGCGAACAGAATGCACCGAGCCAGGATGCGACTTGCTACGGCTACTATAACTATCCCGGCAGCCTCGACAGCGTTGACATGCTTGAAGACGAGCTGGTTTCCCTTGGCGCACTTCGAGTGGTGAAAAACCCGGATGGTTCGCCCGCGCGAGTGGATCTCGAAAAAGCACAACGCATCGGCAAACAAGGATACGGGATGTGGGCCGATCCGAGGGTCAAAGGCCAATGAGAAGGGCCGCGATTTATCTAGCGGCGATTCTCACATCAGGAGAGATCAATGCCGCGCCTGCAGGATACTTCGATCTTCAACCTGGCGTGACGCTCGAATCCGGCGACACGTGGGTTGCCGGCGGCAACCGCTATCGTCTCTACGGTGTGCAATCTTGCCTTCGCGGGACCCCTTACACCGACAAGACAGGCCAAAAGCGAGATTGTGGCGACGCTTCGCTCGCCCTTTTCGCCGCCTACATCAAAGACACCCGACCGGTTTGTGCGCCTGTCGCCAAGACCGTGGAGACGTCCTATGTCGTCTGCTACGCCACAGTCGGCAGGGACAGACTGGACCTTGCGACCATGATGGTCACTAGCGGATATGCCTTCGCTGCCCTCAATGCCGAAGGCCTGCCGTTTCATCCTCCTTATGCCGTTGCCGAACAAGGCGCCCGAGAGCAACGGGCCGGTCTGTGGCAGTTCGAAGACGTACAGCACCCGGCGATCCTCTTGAGCAGGTCGGCAAACGAACGCGCCAAGAAAGCTGCCAAATGAAAAAGCATGTGCTCGCGGCTGCTGTATCCGCCGCCATCGCGCATCCCTCGATCGCCGCCGACATCATCGACGAGCCGCCATTGCCGCCGCGCCTCGGGCCGCAAGCCGCAGCGCCAGCTCCGGCCTTCGCCGTCTTTCGCGGCCGGGTGGCGGTCATGGACGGCCGAACGCTTTGGTATCCCCAATATGCACAACGGGTTCGCCTCGCAGACATCGATGCATGCGAGCTGCCGCAATGGGCGCTCAATCCCAAATGGGAGACCCGCGACAAGATCAAGGCGCCGCCACCAGTCCCATGCGGTCCGCTCGCCAAGGCATGGCTGAAACGCACTGTCGGCAACAAAAGCGTCGAATGTGCTGTTCTCGGCTACAGCCATGACGGTGTGCCGCGCGGTCGCTGCGCAACGGGCGGCGAGGATCTCGCCCTCGAAATGCTGCGTGTCGGATGGGCGCGCGTTGCCTCGCCCTACCCCGTGAACGGCCAGTATCTGACCGTTCAGAACTACGCGATGGCAGCGCGCTACGGCATGTGGGCCACGTACGTCCTCGATATGAATGAGTGGCGACGCAAGGCGGTCGACAAGACGCTCGACCGGCGTCCGATCGCCGATTTTAACCTGCTCGCTGAGCGCGAGAGTGAAATTTCGCCTCCCTTCGTCGATGCTCGTCATAAACCGAAGAGGACAGACCGATAGTTGCCGGACTTCGCTCATATTGCGAGCTCGTTCGCAACCGATCCTCTGGCGGGCCTATTGCTCGCCATTCCCTTATCGTTTGCTCTCCTTACCGTTTCGGCCAAACTGTGGTGGGTCCACGGGCCGCTCGCCGCACTGCTCCTTGTCGCTTCGATTTTGCTTCACGATCAACGTCACCTGGCGTTCGACAGCTTTCTTGTCGGCCTCTTCGCCTTTCCCACTCTTTGCCGCGATATCCCCAACAAACCGCTGCTCTATCGTGTGGGGATCTTCTGGTTCTCTGCCTTCACGCTCATTGCCGCCGTCTCCTACGCCGCCGGCGATCGAGCGTCGAACGCCTCACCCATCGACCAAATATTTGTCGGTCGGGAGCCACCAGCAGCAACAATCGAGAGGATCATCTGACATGAAACAACTGCTTTACGCCGCAATCGGCCTTGTCCGCTGTCACCTTCCTGCCTGCTACCGCCGCCAAGGCTCAAGATGCCTCCTGGGGTTGCCAAGTACTGCTCTGTGCTGCCTCGCAAAGTCCGTCCTGGCATGGCGTCTCCTACTGCGTTCCGCCAATGACGAAACTCATTCGCGCCATGGCGAAGCCAGGCTTCTCTTGGCCGATTTGCCACGAAGCAAAGGCTGGAGAACCTGGCCGCCAAGAGTACGCCGACTGCCCGGAAGGCTCGAAGGTCGGCTATAGCGAGCGGGGCAAGGAAGGCAATCGCCGCGTCCCCGATCAGTGCGTCAAGACCGTGAATGTCTGCAAATCGAGGTTTAACAGCCAAGCCGACAAAAATGGCCTCACTATTCCCGTTCGTCGCGCTGGTCGTGACAGCGACAACGGAAGCGATAGCTGCACTAAAGAAATTTCGTCAATGCGTCCCCGCCGCGCCGATCCCTGGTATTTCGACATCCCGAACGACCAAGGCGTAAAACAACGCCACTGGTTCAATTTGAATCTCTAGGTGAGGACTCCAGCGTGAACCAAAACGCACTTCTCGCGATTGCCGCCACCGTTGGCTTGTTAGCCGGCGCTGGCGGCACATGGCTTGCGATGCCCGGCGTCGAAGCACAGGCACTTTCTAAGGCCGAACTCACAGCGGCTATTTCTGCCGATCCTTCTCTGTGCCCTGTTCCGCAAGCCCCGATCGTCGAAGCGCCGACGGAGGATGAAGCTCTTGCCGCCTTCCGGAAGGCACAGGAAGCTTCGCCGCTCGTTTGGGACCGCAACAACATGCCCGAGATCTCGCTTACTCTCGGCCAGTGCGACAAGAACAGCAGCGGCCTCGGAGTATCGTGCATGACATCAATCAAGATGTCACCACAGGCTCAGCCCCTGGATCGCGTCGTCGGGTTTGCAAAAGGTGCATCCGGCGAATGGATCGCTACCATCAACTAGCCGGCCTCCGCCGCCGTTTTTAAACGGCGAGACCGACGAAAACAGGTGTTGCTGAAAATGGAAGACGAACTCGCCCCTGAACATTAAAGGGGCACAGATATACGGTAGAAAGATCATATCATGAACAGCGGCCCGATTCCGAGCTCCAGTCCCGCGCGAAATCGAGGGTCGGAGAAGGGTGGGAAGTTGCCGTTCGGCTACAGAACGAGCACGTGGTGCCATCAGCTGACAAGCCCACGCGATGTGGTGGGCACCATGGACCCAGTCGACTCGAACCGCTCAGTCAAGCTTAAGCCGAGCGCTGTGACGATCGGCAACCAGCGAGTAATTTCGTCTTCGACGGCGATCCCTACTGGACGAGTTCGCCTTCCATCACGAAACGGCGCTCGGTGGGACCGGTTGGCAGCAAACGAAAGCTTCCGGCGCCTTTGAGCTTCTCCAGCTTGCCGGTGCCGCCAACGACCTGCCACACTCCATTGTCCAGGAGCTTCGGCTTACCATCGGGCCCGGGGACGAACACCGCCTGGATAACCCATTTTATGTAGGCCTTGTTGCCATCCGTCGTAGCGAATTCCAGATAGCCGCGCGGTTCGCCGCCAACGCCTGGCACGACGTCGTGAGCGCCATATTCCTGAACGGTCGCGCCGGCGAGTGGACCCTGACCTTCGGACTTGCCTTCCCGTCGGACCAGCAAGAAGAAGTGCTTGCTCGCATCGGCGAAATCGAGCCGGATGGCTTCCTTCTGCGCGACAAGCGCCTCAAACTTCACCGGCTCGGCCTGAACGGGAGACGCGATAATTAACAAAGGCGTCGCAACCGCAGTGATCGTGCTAAACCTCCTCATTGTGTTCTCCTTTGATTCGTCTCGAAAGCTCGGTGAACATGTCGAGAGCACGCAAGGACGTGCGTACCACGCGCGTTGTTTGGATGCGTCGAATGTAGATGTCACTGCCGCTCTCCCGCGAAGGCCTCTCGGGGCCTCGAGCTTCAAGAACAGAGCTGCAAAGATTACACGATCTCATGTCCTTGAGAAAGCGGTGTCAAGGCCTGCGCACGCCGATGCTTTGCATAGGCACGCAACGTCTTAGCCGGGTCAGATTGCGTCATGCTACCCTCGCAACTGAACGACCGCAAAGCGTCGAGAGCGGCCGAAAAAGCCGCTAATCTGTCTCCCCTGAATGCTTCAGGTTTCGCGCTTGCGACGGGCGAGGAGTTTTTCACCATCGGCCCTCAATTCGCCGTTCGGCCCGACGAACCGGTAAAGCGTCTGCCTGGTAATCCCGAGTTCGGCACACAGATCGCGTATCTTGGTTTCGGGCTGCCCCATCGCCGCACGAGCAAGGCGCAACTTGGCCGGGGTCATCTTGAAAGGACGACCGCCGTGCCGCCCTCGCGCGCGGGCTGATGCCAGCCCCGCCTTGGTACGTTCGACGATCAGCGCCCGCTCGAACTCAGCCAACCCAGCGAAGATCGCAAAGACCAGTCGGCCGTTGGCGGTCGTAGTGTCGATCGAGGCGCCTTCGCCAGCGAGCACCTTCAGGCCGACACTGCGCTTCGTGAGATCGCCAACGAGATTGACCAAATGACGGAGATCGCGGCCGAGCCGGTCGAGTTTCCAGACCACGAGCGCATCGCCCCCGCGCAGTGCCTTCAGGCACGCTTCGAGACCAGGCCGGTCATCCCGCCGGCCGGAGGCGGCATCCTGATAGATATGGTTGGGAAGAACGCCGGCCTTGATCAGCGCATCGCGCTGCAGGTGTCATTGCCCTGCTTTTCGGCTGGAACTTCATAGCCGCTTTGATTTGGGGATGCTTGACCGGTGCCGTGCAAGCCGGTGCGATCAGGTTGATCCACGGAAGAGCAGATCGACTTTGACCGCAAGCACCTGTGGCATGAAGAAGCCCGCTTTTCAGCGGGCTTGTTCACCCCCATGATGGCCGATCACCTCACCCAAAAGGCGCCGCCATCTCCATAACCGTCGCCATTTCCCGTTCCTCGAGACGCTCCCGCCTCGCGATCAAATATGCCGCGATGTATACCAGCTTCCCGATGGATTCCTGGTGATCGGCGGGCTGATACGCAATCACGTCGCGCCGCGCCGCGGCCTCGTCCAACGCGATCACGTCGCCAGCCCCGGGCCCCTTCTCAGTCTTTCGCAACGCTTTGGCCACTCTTTGAGCTGCGACATGTCGTTCGGTTATGTCGGCCAGGGTGCCGAGCCGCGCCTCGGCATTAATCGCCGTGCGATTCTGCCGAGTGAAATGGTTGTCTCCGGATAGGTCATTTGAAGATTTTCCTAGGCTCAGCATGGCTTCATTCCTCATGCGGGCACACTCCGCCCCTGCCACCCCGGCCAAAATCGAGTTGATAAAAACGTTGATCAAGGACGAGAGCACGATAGGATACGAAACGAAACGAAACGAAAGCAGCGCCTGTAAGCCATTGATTAAGAATGGAAAAATATTTCTCCCTCCGCCGGGGGACGAAAGTGATTTCAAAGAAATATTCAAGCGGTTGGCCGCGGCGGGTGCTGGTAGGCCATTGGGCAAGGACGGGTTTCCTGCAGGCCCATGGACGCCAGAGCTTCTCGCAGAGGCGATTTCACAGATCGATTCCAACCGGATTGGGGTCGATCTGCGAACGGTGCAGCTTTGGTTTCAAGAGAACGAGAAGGGAATTAGCACTGCCAATATTCGTTGGCTGGCGAGGGTTTTTGGGTGCGATGATCCGGTGGCAACCAGCGAATGGCAGATGGAGCTTAGTGCGGCGCAATCGCGGTTATCGGCCAAGAGACGAGAATGGAAGAGAGCCGGAAGCAGCGTTGCACAGGAGATTCCAGATACGGCACTGGCTGCGACATTCGATGACGAGACAGACTCCCCGGCAGAGCCGACACGGGATACTGACGCCAAGGGGCCGAGGCGGCGTTTTAGTTTGGCGAGGAAATCGGAGGCGTTTTTTAGTCACGGATCTCCCCTGAATTTACCGGCGTCGGTGTTTGCCGGCATGACCGCCCTCGGCTTTTTGTCGTACATCATTGGTATCCACAACGTCACCTACGAGCGAGCGGACGGGCTCGTTAAGCAGGTTGGATTCCTTTGGGCAGCGAATTGGACACTCGACTTTATGGTGTTCTTACCGCTGTTTTTCTTCTTCGTTATAGAGTTGCTGGTCTTCTGGAAAAGTGAGGGGCGCAGAAAGCTCGCAGCGCAGGGCGATCAGGTGGAAAGCGACGACGCCTGGTTGCGCAACGTTGACGCTTCCTCGTACACATATTTGTCGGTTTTTTTGATTTGCTTGCTGTTCGCGGGTCTTTTTCAATGGATCGGCGTGTCCTTGATGCCGTTGATGAAGGGCGGTGGCAACTATGCCATAGATTGGGGGAAAATAGCTCTTGTGCGTCCTGAGGTCATATCTGTCCCCGAAACAGTCATTTTTACGGGGCTCGCTTACCTATACATGTGCCTGGTGTTTTATCTTTTCTTCGCAGGTCTCATTTTGCTCTATACGGTTGTTCATGATCTTTGGAGAATTGGAGACGGATTGAAGAAGCTGCCGCATGTTGATCGTCAGCAAGAGCTCAATGAAGCCGGCCTCACAGTGATGCGTGGGGTTTTTCGGTGTACCGTTTTGGGGGTTCTGGTCGCCATATGGATGAAGGTCCAAAGCTCTTATCTGGCATCCAGTGGTGAGAATATTGTGGCGTGGTTGGTCGGCGATATGTCTTCGATGTTCCAAGGTCGCGATGATGTGAGCACCGGGTTCCGCTATCGTATGCCGACGCATTACAGCAGCCTTCTTATCGTTATTTCGACCTGTTTTGTATTTCTGTATGGCTCCATCCGATTAGGTGTCGGAGGTCGTTTTCATGCGCCTTTGTGGAAGATGTCGGCGGTCGTGGCGTTACTTGTTGTCAGCTACTTGTTGATCGACGCGTTTGCCGGCTTTTCCACCCTTCTGGCCATTTCAGTGCTAGTCGCACTATACGGCCTGTTCGATCCAGGATTAGGCCGCTGGCGAGCGAGCGAGTTAGGAAACAATCAGAGTGTTTCATAGTTGGCTCGATCGTTGGGACGAACGCCGGGCCCTTCGCGGAGAGGAAGGGAAGAAACCAACGGATTTCGTCCTTGACGCGGAACGCGCCTTTCCAGGTGCGAAGAAGATAACAAGTATCGAGGAATTCTGTGCCCTTGCGGACCAAGCCGTGGCTGATCCAGCCTTTTTCGATGAGCCGAGTGTGAGTGATCAGGGTTTTGAAAGGCTAGATGGGTGGCTCAAATTTCCATCGGACATTTCTACTGATATCGAACAGAACAATGTCGTCTCGGCGAAAATCACAGAAAGCGGGTCGTTCGATCAGGCGATGGTGATTTTTCACCATTGGAATGCAAGCGCCCGGAATCGTCAGATTGCCAACTTTTTCTCGCAGCGTGGCATCACGGTTGTCGAGATTGCTATGCCTTATCACTTCGAACGCAGCCGTCCCGGCTCCGTGCACGCCGACCATATGCTTAGCCCCAATCTCGGTCGAACGATCCAATCTGTAAGGCAGGCAGTGTTGGATGGGCGAAAACTCATACGTTGGTTGAAAAGCGAAGGCTATCGAGAGATTTCGGTTCTCGGAATGAGCTTAGGTTCCTGGGTTGCGGCCATAGTCGCGGCACACGACTTGGCTGTGTCAAAAGCCTCGTTGTTTCTGACGGCGGGGAGTCTAGCGGATATGGTTTGGACGGGCCGGGCGACACGATCGATACGCGATAGCCTTGAGCCTGAGATTGAGCTGACCGATCTCAGAAGGGCCTGGGGTCCACTTAACTTGGAGAATTACGCGCATAGTTTGGCACGGCCTGATCTCGATCTTCAGGTTGTGTTGGCTAAGAGAGACAAAGTGGTGTTGCCAGAGCTATCGGAGAGGTTCATGCAGAGGCTGAAGGACGCCGGGGCTAGGCCAAATATTCTGGAATTAAACTGTGGTCACTATTCGCTCGCCATGCCGCCTTACATTTTGTTGGCCGGTTTGAGCTTGAAGCGCTTACTAACGCGCGGCCGTTGAGCGGTTTCTGTCGTCTGCTGACAAGTCGGCCCGGCGAGCATGAGTTTGGCGTTGGCCGGTCAGTTCACCTTCCTATCGAGATCGGACACCCCTTATTGCATTGGCACGGGCAACGCTGGTGACATGCCCCTCAGCATCCGCCGATAAGCGTCCACGCATGCGCTCTTTAAGCAGCCCAACATCACTTGGATGCATGGCTTTGATGGTTTGACGCACGGTAGCCGCGAGCGTGCTGGTCGTCCAATACTCCTCAAAATCAGCAAATGTTCGTCGAACTGTGATCTCTCGCGTATCGATCTCATCCAGGGAGGCATTTCGCCACAATAGCCGCAGTGCTTCCAGGCCGGTTATTTCCGAATGCGGCGGATGTACAGCAGGGAAACCAATCGCGCTCAATTCGGTGTGCATCATCTCAAGCGGATGTCCCCCACCGATCATGTCCCAGACGTAAGCGGCCACGATGCCGCCTGGACGAACTACCCGCGCCATCTCGACAACGCCCTTGGCGGGATCAGGAACGAAGAAGATCACCAGCGCCATAACGGCGACATCGAACTCGGCCTCCGAAAACGGAAGGCTCAGGGCGTCACCCCATTGAAACTTGACGATTTGACCCAAGGGTCGCGTCCGTGCAAACGACAGCTGCGCATCAGAGGGATCAACCCCTTGGACCTCAGCGGGCGCCCAACGTTCAATAATCAATTCCGTAAACGCGCCAGTTCCACAGCCGACGTCGATCCAGCGTAAGCCTTGCGAGGGCGCGAGCCATTCCAGGAAGATTTCGCCGGCCGCTCGGCTCCAGGTGCCCATCATCTTTTCATAGGCGACCCCATCGTCATAGCGGATTTCGATCTGGCTCATCGAGATCACCTCTCCCCGACTGAGCTTCACAATATCAACTTTGAGAAGCGAATGCCCGGTTTTGGCGCGACCGCGACCTCCACAACGCGAAGGCTTGACCCAATCCAGGCGTCCGCGCATCGAGCAGGCTACGACGGAAGATGACTGCTAACGCGACATTGATTCCGCTGAAATTCTCCGGTCACGTAACCGCAACCTTGTCCGCGACAAAAAGGTAACGATTGAGGCTGAAGAAGAACTTCCCCTGCTTGCCAAGTTCAGAAAACTCAGCAAGCCAAGCGTTTGCTTCCTCCTGGGACACGCCTCTGCGCCCGACTACAAAGGATGCCATGATAGCCAGCATGCGTCTGGCGTAGGTATTGTCGTGGTACTCGGGATTGAACATCGGAATCACACCGCGTTGTCGAATCGTGAACCCGGCGTCGCGGAGCTGCCCCGACAAGGTCCGGGGTAGCCCGCCGTGTACAAAATGTTCGTCCCAAGCCGAAAGCACCCGCTCCATGCGCGGCTGATCGCCCGTGTAAATTACCAACGAATCGTAGTCCGTATCCAGAGCAACCACGCGACCGCCCGGGCGCGTTACTCGGTAAAGCTCCGCGAGCGCTGCCGGAATATCGGCAACATATTCGTAGACCTGAGTTGATACGGCAGCATCGAAATCATCGTCCGGATAGGGCAGTTTGGTTGCCTCTGCCCGCAGGAATTCGGCCCAAGGCCGATTAGCGCAACGTTTTCTGGACATGGCCAGCATGTCGTCGCTGATGTCGATACCGCACACACGCCCGTCGGGCCCGACAGAAGCTGCCATGTCGTAAGCCAGGAGTCCGGGGCCAGAACCGATGTCGAGAATCCGTTCGCCCTCCCTCAGCTGCAGTGCCTTCAGCACTTGGCACCGCTGTTCGACCACGTCGGGAGTCAAATAGAGCGCTTCGACCTTTCGGCTGGTCTCTTCGTCAAATTCCAGCCCGCCGCTCATTTTGATGTGCCCTGTCTCCACTGGGCGCTAGCCGCCGCGAAAAGCATGGGGTTCACATTATCACGTCCGCTTTCCGACGATGAGTCTCTTTGAGAGCATTGCAGTCCCATGGCAGCGGCAGTAACTCGCCCATCAAGGCGGCTCGCGGAATGCCAGCTATGTGGGAATTGGAGGATGGCTGCTTCTCCGCTTTCCACCCATCTGCGACTTTGCTTGTGGGCTATTGCCGCAGCCCGCTCACCGCCACCGTCGGGGCCGTCGAAACGGCATCGAACCGTTTGGCCATCTCGCGGACGCCCTCACCAGGATCGTCAACGGCCACGCCAACAGACGAGTCTCCTTGCCCTAGGCCTACATCCGCACTCCCACGCTGAGGGGGCCGTGGCCCTGAGAACACCGCTTACAGTTCACAAGCAGCAGTGCTTGGTTTTCAAGTGTTGGAGGAAATCATTGATGGCCGTCAGGGTCAGCTCGTCGAAGTCCTCGAGCCTTTCGATGATCGCTTTGCGTTGCTCCGCTTCGGCCTGGCCGTCGCCCCAAAGATGCGGCGCGGCCGGGAACAGAATCTCCAGCGGCGAAACATCCAGCAGCTCGCAAATGTGGAGAAGTCGGCCGACCGTCAATTTCGACACTGCCCGCTCGTAGCGGACATAAACCGGTTCGCTCAGGCCGAGCATCGGGGCGAATTTTGACCGCGGAATCTTTCGCTTGTCGCGCACGCGTCGAAGGCTGGCGCTGATCTCCTCCGCCGAACCGAACTTCAGTTCCGGATTTCAGCGCCGTGGCCGGAGCTGTTGGACCGCCCGTCGCAGGCGCCAATTCTCCGACATTGCCTCTATTACCCCTGGATAAATTCGAGGCCGGCGATACCAATCCGGTAAGGACCGCCGTTTTTACCAAGATCAGCACAATTGCATCACCCCCGATCTCCACCATCTGCTTAAACGAGGTGCGCATCCCCACGGCCAGCAGCGATCGCAACCAGCCTGCCACCAGAAGGCGGGCGCGAGGCCAAGCACAACTTGCCCGAACCGACCCATGAGTGAGCGCGACGTTATTCAATCATGTGAGCCACCGGCATGCCCGCAGCGCCGGGCTTTGCCATCAGTCCGCAATGCGCTCAGAGATCGAGGCAAACGGTGCCTTGCGGCCGGCTGCAGCAAGCCAGCACATAACCAGCCGCCTTCTCTTCAAGGCTGAGTCCTCCAAGGTCGTCGATCACGACTTCACCCGACAGCTTGACCGTCCGGCAAGTTCCGCAAATGCCCTGCTGGCATGCGGTAGGAATGTAGAGGCCGCTATTGCGCGCCGCATCGAGCAGGGTCTCTCCAGGCGCACACAGGTGCTCCACGCCAGACCGGGCGAAACGGACACAAGTTGGGCCAGCGGCAGCCGATTGAGGAGGCATGGAATTGCCCACGGCGCCGCCGAAACTTTCCTCGTGGTATTGCGAGGGTGCGATGCCGATCTCCGCGACACAGGCCCGAACCGTCTGCATAAACGGCTCGGGGCCGCAAACGTAAGACGTGCGCTGGTGAAGGTCGGGAGCCAGCCGCCAGAGCATGGGGCCGTCGATGCGACCCTTAGGGCCCTGCCACGCCGAACCTTCCTGACTGCAGATGAAGCTTACATCGACATTGGAGAATCGCGCGGCGAGCGCCTCCAACTCGGAGCGGAAAGCGATGTCGTTCGCCGTCCGAGCGCAGTGAATGAAACGGATGTCATGGCCAGATGCCCTGTCGGTTAGCGCCCGCAGCATCGACATAACGGGAGTGATGCCGCTGCCGCCCGAAAGGAAAAGCGGCTTCTCGCATGGTAGATCGTCGAAGCTGAAACGTCCGATCGGCCCTTCGATTTCAATGTCGTGGCCCGGCCGGAGATTGTCGTGAAGCCAGTTGGAAACAAGCCCGCCCTTCACCCGCTTCACCGTGATCTGCAGGTCGAGCGGTCGGGTCGGCGGCGAGGAAACCGAGTAGGATCTCGTTACCGTGGCGCCGTTGATCGTCAGGTGCAGGATCAGATATTGGCCTGCACTGAAGCTGAACATTTGGCCCGAAGCGGCCGAAAAGACGAATGTGCGGGCATCGCGCGTCTCGTCGATTACGCGCCGGCAGCGCACGAACTGTTTTGAGCTCTCCGCCCATTGCCGTTGACGCATCGCCGGAGCGAAATCGGTGGTTGAAAAGGAAGCGTGCGCGTTCATCGATCGACTCTGCTTTACCCGGCCAGGATGGCAGCCTGGATGCTTTCGAAAAAGCGGCAGATGTCGCCTTTACAATCGGGTATTCCGATCTAACTTTCCATGGACATAACGGCCAGATGGAGCGCGCGAATCCCTCTACGGATAATCGGCTCGTGCTTGCGTCGCGCCAAAATAGCGGTGTGGACGGGCTGCTGAAGCGCGGGCGCACCCTCGACCATAAAAGACGGACGCTCGGCCGTATACCGCCGAGCGTCGTCACTGCGCATATAGCAAGTGCCACCCATGCGCCGCAGCATCGCTTCGGCGAGCGTTTCCGAGCCCATCGAAAGGCGGCCTATCGCCAATTGCGGCAGCGCCTCGGCGTGGGCTTTCTCAAGCGCGACCGTGTAGCCTGGCCGGATATACGTATCCGGGTTGACCTCCGACAGGAGGCTGGCCGTCGTAGACACCATCACATATTCTTCAACCATGAGAGGATCGTAGGAGATTTCAGGGAGGTAACGGGGCGCGTAGACCACAGCAATATCGAGGTTTCCCAAGCTCAAATCGGAAATCATCTGCGGCGAGTAGTCGGACTCTACGTGAATTGACGATTTCGGCAGCACCTGGAACAGCGTTTCCACCCAACCCGGCAATATCGATCGCGTCATCCCGACCTGCGCAGCGACGCGCAAGGTGCCCTCGAACCGGTTGAATGCCCGAACGTCATGGCGGGCCTGCGACCATGTCGAGAGCATGGCGCGCGCATAGGCTTCGAAACGTCGCCCCGCCGCGGTCGGTTCGGCGCCGGCGCGTCCCCTCAGGAAGAGCTCCGAACCAATGGCCTGCTCCAGGTTCCTGATGCGCGTGCTCACCGTCGATTGCGTAACCCCTAGCCGATCGGCCGTACGGTTAAAATTTCGTGACTCCATGATGTCGAGGAAGGTCTCGATGTGATCCAGCTGCATGTCGCCTCGCAATCGAAAAATCCGATCGTATTACCCCAGATCACAAGCTTGATCAAATAATTGCCAAGGCGGAAGCTGCGGTTGAAGAAGCCGGCTAGGTTAGCCGGCCTGCCGCGCCAGGGAGTTGGATAGGGTGTTCATAGTCGATTGCGATTGTCACAATTATTGGTCGAGCGCGACGGTGCTCGAGCCCTATCTTTCCGGCGTCTGGAAAGACATGTTCACAGAAGGCGAGAAAACTGGTCCGAGAGGCGCCTTCCCGCACGGGCACCGTCCGTGGTTCCACCCGCAGGACTTTTCCCGCAAGGACGTTAGGCCCGAGTCGGAGGCCGACAACTATCTCATCATGAAAGAAAAGCACCTCGACAAATACAATGTCGCGGCCGCTATCCTCACCGGCGACGAGCCGATCGAAGCCTCCACGCTGGCAAATCCCTATTACGCTAGCGCGCTGGTCAGCGCCTATAACGACTACCAAATCGCCGAGTGGCTTCCCAAAGACAGCCGCTTCATGGGTTCCATCATCATCGCGCCGCAGGATCCGAAGCTCGCAGCAGCCGAAATCCGCCGTCTCGGCAACCACCCCCGTATGGTCCAGGTCCTAGCCTCCCAAGGCTCGGTCAAACCCTACGGCGATCCGTTCTACCATCCCATTTTCGAGGCCTGCGCCGAAGTCGGGCTGCCATTCGCGATTCACCTGGGCGGCCATGGCGGCATCAACTGGAACGCGGTGGCACCGGCTCCCACGACCTTCTTCTGGGAGACGCACGCTATTCTTCACATGTCGGCCTTGTCGCACGTGGCAAGCATGATCGCGCATGGCGTTTTCGAGAAATGGCCGAATCTGTATTTCGTGATCATCGAGTGCGGCGTGGCTTGGGTTCCGTCGGTATTGTGGCGCTTGGACGCAGACTACAAAGCGCTGCGCAAGGAAACGCCGTGGCTGAAGATGCTGCCCTCCGAGTATTGCCGTCGCAACATCCGCTTTTCCACGCAGCCGCTGGAGCAGCCCGCGAACATACAGCATCTCTGGACCACTCTCGAAGCGATGGACGGCGAGAACACGCTGATGTTTGCCTCCGACTACCCGCATTGGGATTATGACGATGCCAACACGCTGCACATCCCGCCTGCCTGGAGGAGCAAGATCATGGGATTGAATGCGCTCGAGGTCTACAAACGCATTCCCCGCACGCAAGCGGCTAATGCCGCCTGACGGGAGTCAACCATGGCTGAGAAGACATACATTTGCCGCGTCGACGAAATCGAGACCGGAACTCCCTACATCGCCAAGATCCGCAGCCTTTCAGTCGGGGTTTTCCGCATCGGAGATTCATTCCATGCCTTGCTGAACGTTTGTCCGCACCGCGGCGCTCCGCTTTGCGAGGGACCGCAATGCGGAACCACGGCGCCGGTCGACCAAGCGCAATTCATCTATCACCGCGAGAACGAGATCGTGCGCTGCGCCTGGCACGGCTGGGAATTCGACATAAAGACCGGTGCGGCCCTGGTCGATCCGGGCGTGCGTGCCCGAACATTCCCGGTCATGGTGGAAGCTGGTGAAATCTATGTAACGGCGTAGATTTGCGTCAAACCGGGGAAAATCGAAAGGAGGCAAATCGGCTGAATCCGCCAGATCTGCTCAATAAATGCCAACAACAAGAATGCGGGAAATCCGCAATGGGAGGAAGCAGTGTCAGAATCTGAATACAAACTGCGCTTGGCGCAAAACCTGATCGGCCGCGGCAAGGTTTCGCGCCGTGATTTCATCCATCTTGGGCTGGCGGCAGGCCTGACCGTCGCCGCCGCCGATATGCTCTTCGTGAGCGTGGCGCGGGCCGAACCGCAGCGGGGCGGCTTCGCCAAGCTCGGTATGGCACATGGCGCGACGACGGATTCGATCGATCCGGCCGGCTATCCCGATACCTTCACGCAAACCGCCTTCTCGGGCGCCATGTCCAACAGCCTGACCGAGGTGGACGCGAAAGGCAGCATCCAGCCGGATCTTGCCGAAAGCTTCGAGACCTCGGACGACGCGACGACGTGGGTCTTCAAGCTGCGCAAAGGTGCGACCTTCCACGACGGCAAGACCATCACCGCGGACGACGTGGTCGCCTCTATGCAATATCACATGGGAGCCGACACCAAATCGGCGGCGAAGTCGCTGCTCGAATCGGTGACCAACATCAAGGCGGACGGTCCGGAAACGATCGTTTTCACGCTAAAAAGCGGCGATGCCGACTTTCCCTACATCATGAGCGACTATCACCTTGTCGTCATGCCTGCCAAGGACGGAAAGGCGGACTGGGAATCGGGCGTCCGGACCGGTGCCTTCGTGCTTGAGAACTTTCAGCCAGGCGTCTCGGCCAAGCTCAAGCGCAATCCCAACTACTTCAAGAACGGCAAACCCTATTTTGACGAGGTGGAGTTTATCGCCATCACGGACCTCGCCGCGCGTATGGCCGCGCTGTCAACCGGCGAGGTGGATTATATCGGCCGCGCCGACCTGAAAACGCTCGGTATGCTGAAGCGCAAGCCGAATATCGAGATCCTCGAGGTCACCGGATACGGCCATTACACGCTGCCGATGAACGTGACGGTGGCGCCATTCGACAACCCCGATGTGCGCATGGCGTTGAAATGGGCCATCGATCGCGAGGAAATCGCGCAGAAGATCTTCCTTGGCCATGCAACCGTCGGAAATGACAACCCGATCGCACCGGCGATCAAGTTCGCCATCAATCCGGAGCCGCAGCACAAGTTCGATCCGGAAAAGGCGCGCTTCCATCTGAAAAAAGCGGGAATGGAAAATCTCAAGGTCGACCTTTCCGTCGCCGACGCCGCTTTCGCCGGCGCCGTGGACGCAGCCGCCCTCATCCGCGAGACGGCGGCCCAATGCGGCATCGATGTCAATGTGGTGCGCGAGGCCGAGGACGCCTATTGGGACAATGTCTGGCTCAAGAAACCGTGGTGCGCCTCCTATTGGAGCGGTCGTGCAACGGCCGACTGGATGTTCACGCAGGCCTACTCGGCGGATTCCAGCTGGAACGAGACGTTCTGGAAAAATGCCCGCTTCAACGAACTGCTGATCCAGGCACGCGCGGAGACCGACGAGGCCAAGCGCTCCGCGATGTATGCCGAAATGCAGCAGTTGACGCATGACGACGGCGGCGCCATCGTCCTGGTCTTCAACAATTTTGTCGGCGCCAAGTCCAAGAAACTGGCGCACGGCGAGCTGGCGCCGAACTGGGAGAATGACGGACTGAAGATGGCCGAGCGCTGGTGGGTAGCCAACGCGTGACGTTCGCCAAGCGAACCGCCCGCGGCGCGGGCGGTTCGCTCTTTTCAGGGGAAACGCTCGAAGGCACCGCCCATGAATCCGGTCGTTAGGACGGTTCTGCAGCGCCTGGGCCTCGGCCTGATCACGCTGTTCATCGTCACCATCATCATCTTTTCGGCGATTGCCATGCTTCCGGGCGATTTCGCCAAGGCGATGCTCGGGCAATCCGCGACGCCCGAGACGGTCGCCGCATTCCAGCGCGAAATCGGCATCGATCGTCCGCCGGTTGAGCGCTATTTCGCCTGGGTCGGGCAGATCGTGCAGGGGGATTTCGGCTCTTCCTTCGCAAGCCGCACCGGCTACCGGCGCACAGTCGCCGAGATCATTGCGCCCCGGCTCTACAACACGATGTTCCTTGCCGTGATGACCGCCCTTATAGCGGTTCCACTCGCGCTGGGACTTGGCATTCTCGCCGCTCTCTACCGCAACAGCTGGTTCGACCGTGTGGTGAACACGGTGACGCTGACGACGATTTCATTCCCCGAATTCTTCGTCGCCTATATGCTGGCCTACCTGATCATCTCGCGCGACACGTTCATCGGAACCGAATTCGCACAATCCCTGCCCGAGTGGCTCGCGGCTTCGATCAACTGGGTCCTGAACCTGGTTCCCAAGTTTCCGACACTGGCGAATATCAGCGACCAAACGCCGTTCTGGGAGCACGTCTGGCGCGCAGCGCTGCCGTCCATCACCCTCACGCTGGTGATTGTTGCCCATATGATGCGTATGACGCGCGCGGCGATTATCAACATGCTGGCAAGCCCCTATATCGATATGGCGCGGCTCAAGGGAATGTCGCCTATGACAATCGTTCTCAGACACGCCCTGCCCAATGCCTGGGCGCCTATCGTCACGGTGATTGCGTTCAACCTCGCTTATCTCATCGTCGGCGTGGTCGTGGTCGAGGTGGTGTTCGTCTATCCCGGCATCGGCCAATTGATGGTCGATGCGGTGAAGTCCCGGGATGTTCCGGTCGTGCAAGCCTGCGCCCTAATCTTCGCGGCAACCTACATCCTACTCAACCTGACCGCCGACATCATTTCCATTGCCACCAATCCGAGGCTTTTGCACCCGCGATGACCAGCACCGAACATGTCGTGGCGGTCTCAAGACAGAGGCGCACGCGCGCCTCCCGGGTAAAAACCGCACTCAAAAAGGCTCCATTCAGCGCCTGGTTCGGCATCGTGGTCATCCTTGGCTACGTCTTCGTCGCGCTGTTAGCGCCCTGGATAGCGCCCTACGGAGAAACGCAGGTTTTCACCGAGGCTTTCGCGCCTTGGAGCCAAGAGTTCATCGTCGGGACCGACCAACTCGGTCGCGACGTGCTCACCCGGTTGATCTATGGCGCGCGCAATACGATCGGCATCGCCTTCGCGACTACGCTTCTGTCCTTCGCGATCGGCGTCACGCTCGGTTTGCTGGCCGCGATGTACCGGGGGTGGCTCGACCAGATTCTGTCGCGCGCGGTAGACGTGCTGATGTCGATCCCGAGCCTCATCTTCGCGCTGATGTTGCTATCCATCTTCGGTTCGTCGGTCACCAGCCTGATCCTCATCATCGCCCTGCTCGATTCGACCCGCGTATTCCGGCTGGCGCGCGCGGTCGGGCTGAATGTTGCCGTCATGGAGTATGTCGAAGCCGCGCAACTGCGTGGCGAAGGGCCGAGATGGATTCTGACCAAGGAGATCCTGCCCAACGTGCTGCCGCCGCTGATCGCGGAATTCGGCCTGCGCTTCTGTTTCGTTTTCCTCACCATCGCCGCGCTCTCCTTTCTCGGCGTCGGCATCCAGCCGCCGACTGCCGACTGGGGCTCGATGGTGCGGGAAAACGCTACCCTCATCACCTATGGCGACATCACTCCGCTCTTGCCGGCAGGCGCGATTGCCCTTCTCACGGTCTCGGTGAATTTCGTTGTCGACTGGTTCTTGCATGCGACAAGCGGGTTGCGCGATGAAAAGTAAGAATTCTGGCCAACGCGAAAAGGGAACGAAACTCCTCAGCGTTCGCAACCTTCACGTCGAAGGGTTTTCCGACGAGCGCTGGCATCCGATCGTTCGCGGTGTGGATCTCTCGCTAAAGCGCGGTGAGGTTCTCGGCCTCATTGGCGAGTCCGGCGCCGGAAAGTCCACCATTGGGCTTGCCGCGATGGGATATGCCAAGCCAGGCTGCCGGATCACGCAAGGATCCATCCTGTTCGACGGGATCGACCTCCTCGCCATGGCCGAAACCGCACGGCGGCGGCTCCGAGGCTCGCGCATCGCCTATGTCGCGCAAAGCGCGGCCGCTTCCTTCAACCCGGCCCATCGGCTCCTCGATCAGACCGTCGAAACGGTCGTGGCGCACGGGATCGCTAGTCGCGAGGCAGCGAATCGGGATGCCATCAAACTTTACCGGCGTCTTCACCTGCCGGATCCGGACACCATCGGCTTCCGCTATCCTCACCAGGTCTCCGGAGGGCAGTTGCAGCGGGCTATGACGGCGATGGCTATGGCCTGCCGGCCCGACCTGATCGTCTTCGACGAGCCGACGACGGCGCTCGACGTGACCACACAGGTCGAGGTCCTCGCCTCGATCCGCAAGATTGTCGAAGAATTCAACACTGCCGCGATCTACGTCACGCATGATCTGGCCGTGGTTGCGCAGATGGCGGACCGGATCATGGTTCTGCGCCATGGCCGTACTGTGGAGGAGGCCGAAACACGCCAGATGCTTGCGGCGCCGGCCGAAGACTATACGAGGACGCTCTGGGCGGTGCGAAAGCTAGCCAAACCCGAAGTGCCGGCCGCGGACCATCTGCTCACGATCGATAACATCACCGCCGCCTACGCAGGGAAAGTCAAGGTTCTGCAGGATGTATCGATCAAGGTGCCGCGCGGACGGACGGTAGCGGTCGTCGGTGAATCTGGTTCCGGTAAATCAACGCTCGCCCGCGTCATCACCGGCCTGCTGCCGCCGGTCTCGGGCTCGATCTCATTTGCGGGGCATCGTCTGCCAAGAACACTGAAAGAGAGGCCCAAAGACATTCTGCGCCGCATTCAGATGATCTATCAGATGCCTGACAACGCGCTCAATCCGCGTCAGACCGTCGAGGAAGTCATCTCCCGGCCGCTCGAGTTCTATCTCGGCCTCAAAGGGGCGGCGTGCGACCGCCGCGTTGGCGAACTCATGCACATGATCGAGATGGATGAAAGCTTCCTCGACCGTCTGCCGGGCGAACTCTCGGGCGGTCAGAAGCAGCGCATCTGCATTGCCCGGGCGCTGGCTGCTAATCCGGAGCTCATCATCTGCGACGAGGTGACCTCGGCGCTCGACCAGATCGTACAGGAAGAGATCCTGAAGCTTCTTATGCGGCTGCAACAAGAATTCGGAGTCAGCTACATTTTCATCACGCACGACATCGCGACGGTGAGGGCAATCGCCGACGAAATTGTCGTCATGCACCAAGGCAAAGTCGTCGAGCAGGGGCTCAAGACCGAAATCCTGACGCCGCCGCATGCTCCGTATACCGAACTGCTTCTCTCCTCGGTGCCGGAGATGGATCCAGACTGGCTGACGAAGCTGCTGGAAACCCGGGAGCGCAAGCGGGTCGGCGCGGCGAACTGAATCCCAACGGATCACGAATGGCAACAACGGCAAGCAGGCTGCGCCCTGAGTCGCCGTCCAACGCTTAAGGGGCGGCGGCTTTGGGAGTCGGCAGTGGAGGTTTGACCGCTTGAGACTCCGGCACCAGTTCTCGCGCAAACGTTCGCTATTGACGGTTTGCGGGAATCAGCGGATGGCGCAACCGCGACGTCCAGAGCTTCTAAATCAACAAAGGTTCCGGCCGGCCCAGTGATTGTTTAATCGGACTCTTCCGGCGAGCATCGAGGCTGCGGGAAGCATGCGGGATGGGGATTTGCCAAGCCGCGGCAGCCGTCGCACTGGTTCTGTTTCGAGCACCGCGCCGAGGGCGAGCGATATCTTTGAGGAAGCCTGGATGATCAGACCGCCAAGACGACAGGACGAGTATCTCGACCGTGAGATTGATTGCCAGGAGGCTATGGAGCCCGGCTTTCAGGCGATCGTCGATTGCATGCTCGAGGCCGGCTGGACACGCGGGGAAATCATGCGCTCGCTACGCCGGCTGATCGCCGCCGACAAGATGACGCAAAAGGAAAATGCCAAGGTCGAGGCGCAGCTCGCGATCGCCCGTGCCATGATGAGAACCGGCCGGCCTATCTAGGTTCGTGATGATCGGCCGCAGGGAAGCCTTAAAGCTTCGGCCGTAGATCACGGCGCAAGGGACGCGCTTCTATCAGGATCGAGGCACCATTTTGCCTCCTGCTCCTCTTCATCAATCGGTTTGGATTCGTCCCAACCTTGCAGCCAAGAGCGTCGCTTTTTGGTCAATAGGGGATAAGGGCAGGCCGATCGGGGCAGCTTTAGGCAGTATGCGTCTATGCCTTCGTCTCTCGGGTCGGGCTTGCCCACGTGTGTGCCTCCATATGCTTTCCGCCAAGCATATAGGAGAGTCGGGCCGGTTTGCGAAAGGCAAACTGAGACACTACCAAACGGTCGAACGGCTAGAGGGCCTGTGACTAGGATCAGTCGGCTAAACCGGCGTCGTAGTGCACGATGGCGTCGAGGATCGTCTCGTAGACACTGTCGGTGTCCTCCTCGATCTGCTGATACCCTGACGCTTTGCGTCGGCAAATAGTTTGCTGGCCAACTCGCTCACCGAGATTAACTCGGCGCCCACCGTCTCGGGCACATTGTTCGTCAGCCAATGATGAAAAAAGATTTTTCCCGCGTGTGCTCATGGGCCTGATAAGTCACACCGGATCAATTCGGTTCCATCAGCGCACGGCTATATCAAACGCGCTCATCGCTTCCTATTTTGCTCGGCGCCATTTTTGCTGTTTTGATGGCCTAATCTGATTGCGAAGATTGGCGTAGCCCCGAGTCATGGAGGCAAGTTTCATGAGCGATGCAACTTCACAGACCGTCTATTTTTTATAATCGTCATCCCATCTCATGCGAAATCGGAGCGGATCGTTCCGCCATTATCCCCGACCGAGTTCCGTGCCATCCACAAGCGCCTCGGCCTAACGCAGGCCGAGCGCGCGGGGTGATGGGGCCCCACATTCACCCCCCCCACCCCCGCCCCCGGCGAACCCCGGCGGGGCGGTGCCGCCGACCGGCCGTCCCGGCGGCGGCGATCTCACACGCTGGCGTTCTAAGGTCAAAACTCTACCAACTGGCCGCTGCCAGCGGCCGAAATGGATGGGGAGTTGCCGTTCGGCTCAACAGCCAGAACGAGTACGTTGCGCATTTCGCGTTCAAATGCACAGCTTTGGCCTCCTGCCGTTCTCTTCGGGGATGGCCGGGGAGGTTTTTCAGGCAAAGATGACTTCGGCGAACTCTCATCAGTTGGTAGCTCTGTGGCCGATGCGTCACACAGCAAGACGCAATGCCGGTTCGGGTCAAAAAGCAATTGATTGGTACGCAATGATAATTCACCTTCATATCAAGGCGGGCTTGGCTGGATAATGCAGAGGGGGACCTCTGAATGCGCCTGAGCCATTTTGTACGTGACGGTTTGGCAAGTAGGGCACTTGGATTTGCCCTCATTCCATCATTGACGTGCCAGAAGTGCTGGCCGCCTGCCGTCGACACCAACAACAGCTTCCGATCTTCTATCTCTTCTGACGTGGCACTGCCGTCGCCTCGATGCGCCGGCGGCCATCGAGAGTAGCGAGATGCGCGCAATATTCTTTGTTTCGACGATAGTGGCGATGGTAGCGGAAGTCGCGACAGCGGAGGCCGGGGGCTTTGCGGTCCGCGAGCAATCCGCCTACGGATTGGGCTCAAGCTTTGCCGGCATGGCAGCGCCGGGCGATTCGATCAGCTCGATGTTCTGGAATCCGGCGGCGGTGACCACGGTGACCAGTACGACCATCGAGGGCAATCTGACAGCCATTTTCCCGCGCTCGGAGCTTGATGTCGACCCCACGCGTTCAACGCTCACGGCGTTGGGCATTACAGGCAATGGCGGCAACGTTGGCGAGACCGGCATCGTGCCGGCGGGCTATTTTGCGGTGCCGGTCACCGACGAGTTCTATATCGGCTTGAGCGTCACCGCGCCCTATGGCCTCGCTACGACTTCGCACGCGCCATGGGTCGGGATGTTCAGCCATCTCGACGCGAAGGTGGTCTCGGTCAACGCGACTCCGGTGCTCGGCTTCAAGCTCAATGACATGATCAGCGTCGGCATCGGCATGCAGATCGAGTATTTCGACGTCGACATCGAAACGGCGCTCGCACCGACCGCCACGCCGCCACGGCAACGGCTTAAGGGCGACGACGTCAACGCCGGTTTCGTTGCCGGCGTGACGTTAACGCCGTTCGACGGCACTACCATCGGCATCGGCTACCGTTCGATGGTCAAGCATTCGCTGAACGGCAGCCAGTCCTTCGGCATCCCCGTCGTTACGCAGATCGGCACGATACCCGCGGGAACCTATCCGGTCTCCGCCGACATCACGCTACCTGAAACTGTCTCGATCGGCGTGCGTCAGCGCATCAACGACGCTTTCACGGTCATGGCAGGCATGGAGTGGGCCAATTGGAGCCGCATTCAGACCGTGCCGTTCGGCGGTTCGCCGGCCCGTACGAGCTTGGCACTCGATTTCGACGATGGATGGTTCTTTTCGCTCGGTGGCGAGTACAAGTACAATCCCAATTGGACGTTCCGGGCCGGTCTCGGCTATGAGATCGCACCAACCACGGACGAGCACCGCTCCATGCGCCTGCCGGACGCAGACCGCATCTGGGCCAGCATTGGCGCGAGCTACAACTGGAACGAGCGGCTTTCGATCGACGCCGCCTATGCACACCTCTTCGTAGACGATGCGCCGGTCGACGAGACGACGGCAAACATTCGTTATGCCGGTACGGCCGAGGGCCGCGTTGACATCATCTCGCTCGGCGTGCGTTACAAATTCGGCGGATAGGAGTTCAATCCCTTGGCGCGCAGTTCGGCAGGGATGGCTCCGAGGAGATGAAGCGGATCAGGACCGACAACATCGGGATAGGCTACAAAGGCAAGCCGTGCTTGAAAAGTCGCACAAGATTGAAGTGCGGAATTCAAGGGCGAGCTCTGCCGGGGTCGCCTGATCGTCTCGATATTGACGCCGGTACGTTTGGATAAGGCCCGATAGCGATCATTGCGCGTTGATTCTGTAGTGGCTACAGGATGTACGTATAGCGAGTGGCTGGAGGTGTGTGAACCCGAGAACGATTGTGACCGAGCATGTTGTAAGGCTGATCTGGGACGCGTGGCGCACACGAAAGAAGGGCGTGGGCGCAATCGCGCAACGTCAGCGCGCCCGTCTCGCCGACATCGTCGCCCATGCCCGGGCAAGTTCGCCATACTATCGTGAGCTGTACCGTGATCTGCAGGGTCGCGTCGAAGCCACTGAGCAGCTTCCTGTTACCGATAAGAAGACGTTGATGGCTCGCTTCGATGACTGGTGCGTCGATCGAGAGATCACTCTGGAGCGGGCGCAAGCATTTGCAGAAGACCCGAACCTCATCGGCGAACGCTTCCTCGACAAATACACGCTGCTGACGACGTCCGGCACGACGGGAACGCACGGCCTCTTCGTGCTTGACGATCGGAGTATGGCTGTCACCACCGCAATGCTCTTTCGGACGCTGACGGCCTGGCTCAGTGCGGGGGATTTCATTCGGATCGTGGTGGGCCGAGGGCGCATGGCGATGGTCATGGCCACAGGCGGCCATTTTGCCTCTGCGGTGGCTGCGGCACGTCTTGAGAAAAGCCGGGGGCGACAGCTCGAGGTCCTGTCGGTTCACATGCCGATGTCTGAGCTGGTGGCTCGCCTCAATCAGTTCCGGCCTGTGCTCCTTACCCCGTATGCGAGCATGGCCGCGCTGCTTGCGACTGAATAGGAAGCCGGTCGACTGCGGATTGATCCGGTTCTTTTGGTGCTCTCAGCCGAAGGACTGCCCGAAGGCGAGTACGAGCGAATCGCACGAGCATTCAAAGCAAAGGTCGGCAACAGCTACGCTGCTACCGAATGCCCGTTTTTCAGCTACAGCTGCGAGTATGGCTGGCTGCACGTGGACAGCGACTGGGTCTCGTTTGAGCCAGTCGACGCGGACTATCGGCCGGTGCCGGCGGGCGAGCCCGCGCACACCGTTTCTCATCAGCAATCTGGCCAATCGCGTGCAGCCGATCCTGCGGTATGATCTTGGCGACAGTGTCGTCCAGCAGTCCGGGCCTTGCCCGTGCGGCAATCCGCTCCCGGCAATCCGAGTGCAGGGGCGATCCGCTGAAGTTCTCACCTTCCGCACCGATGGCGACCGGGTGACGATCCCACCGTTGGCCTTTTCGACGCTGGCCGATCGCACACCGGGGCTGCAAATGTTCCAGATCGTGCAGACCGAGTCGACAAAGCTGCGCGTGCGCCTGAAGGTGCACGGTGCTCATCCAGATCGCGTGTGGGAGTCCATCAAGGACGGCATTGAGCGTCTGCTCGCCGAGCACGGTCTCGAGCATGTTTCCTTGGAGCCCGGCGCCGAGCCACCAGAGCAATCCAAGGGCGGCAAGTTCCGTCAGGTCGTTCCGCTTAAGTAAGGTGCTCTCCGCAACCATGGGATGATGAATTTGAATGCGTCGCTCCGTCGTGCCGTCATCATAGTGGCGGCCCTCAATCTGAGTTATTTTGGCATCGAGTTCGCCGTGGCGCTGGCCATCGGCTCGGTGTCGCTTTTCGCCGACAGCGTCGATTTCCTCGAGGATACCTCGATCAATCTGCTGATCGCCCTTGGCCTGGGCTGGTCGGCCCGCAATCGGGCACGGCTTGCGATGGTCCTGGCGGGCGTCATTCTGATCCCCGGTCTGAAGAGGACCCGGCGCGAGTCATGCAGTAGGCTCTGCTAACCGCTGGCGAGCGCGGCGTCTGCGCAATCTTCCTCGATCGTCAGGAAACCGATCTAACCTCGATCCGCTTTGCCGCTGCCTCCGGAGCTCTCGGGATGGCGAGGTGAAGCACACCATCCTTCATGTTCGCCTCAATTCCGTTGATGTCGAAATCCCCGGAGAGAGTGAACTGCCGCTCGAAATCGCCGACGTCATACTCGCGATAGGCCTGGCTGTAGCCCTGGGGCGTATCCTCTTCGACGCGGCCATAGATCGACAGCACCCGCTTCTCCAACGTGACCTCCAAACCCTCCGGGCTGACGCCGGGCAGATCCGCAACGACGACAAGGCCCGTTTCAGTTTCGTAGATGTCAACCCGTGGTACGAAGACCAGCCTCTCATGGGTCCGCTCGCCCGCGTCCTGCTCCGCGGACAGCTTGCCCTCCAGCTCCGGTTGGCTAGTCGGCGTGGCCTGAGACTGCTTGCTCCCCTTCGTCCCCGCTCTCGTGGTCTCTCGCTTAGCCATGACCCGCCTCCTTGCTCGCCTTCACGTGAATGCGCTTGGGCTTGTCCTCTTCGGCCCGAGGAAGATCCAGAGTCAGTACGCCATTGACGAGATCCGCTTCAACCTTGTTCGGGTCGACCACAAACGGCAATGACACAGTCCGCACAAACCGGCCTCGACGACGCTCACGCCGGTGGTATCCCCGTCGGGCTTCCTCAGTTTCGGTTTGCCGCTCTCCGCTGAGCGTAACGGAATCCCTGTGAATCAAGATGTCCAAGTCTTCTGATCTTACCCCAGGCAGTTCGGCGGTGATGATGACGCCGTCCTGGTTTACGACGACATTCACCGCCGGGAATTCCAGTCGGCTCACTTCGTCCTGGAGGCGGCGTATGTTGCGGAAAGGATCTGCGCCGAATAGCATTCGTGCGATCATTGTCTCCTCCTTGGAAAGCCGCGCCGCAAGGCCCTCGGGTTCCCTCGATGTACAGCCGGGCCATCCCCGCTCTTCACCGCCCATCGGCGGTGCGCCATGGAGCGAGGAGTACCGAGCCCGCGGCTCTCACCTTCCAGCTCTGAACTTAACTTCAGAGTCGCCTAGGTGGTGCCGCGGGTTCGCCTATCATGTTTCACTGGCAATCTGGTTTACCTGCCCGGGTTCCCATTCGCTTGAACGGTCCTCCATGGTGTATGGCCAGTTTGTCTCCGCATGACGATGAAGAAGAATGCGCGGATGGCACTTTGTTGCTTTGATCTGAATCAATTCGAACACCTCATTGGATGGTTCCGTCCCCAATCCCCCTTTTAGTGGCGATGAGATGGGCGTAGCTCTGAGATTAGCGTACTCAGGCCACGGACTCTGGGTCGGGGAAGCGAACCAGCCGGCTCGTTCCGAGGCTTCGATTTTACGCCAGCCACCCTCTCATCCCGTTCTGGATCGCGGGTCTTCGAAGCTGATTATGGCTCCATCGATTTCCGAGGTCTGTCGAACGCAGATACGCTGAACACCGGAATGGCGGCGCCGATCTATCCCTTGATCAGCGCGACGAGCAGCAACCCGACTGCTCCGGCTTGGCTCGGCGGCCTCATGTTCGATCTGCTGTTCCACTGTCGCACGTCGTGGCCTATGACGCTTCGGCGCATGCGAGGAGAGATCGGCGTAAAGGTCTTCTTTAGGCGTTCAACCGTTAACCCGGCTTCCACATCCGCAGTTGGGCGAGCAGGCACCGGAGGTTCTGGAGCCGGTCTATGGATCAAAATTCTGATGTGCCGACCTTATGCCAAGCATTGGTTCACTGTGGCGTCTGCGAGGCGCTCGATCCGCGGCAACTGGTGGGATTCGCCAGGACATCCTCGAAGGCGCGCCGTCGCTGCGGACGTTCAAGCGAAGGGCGAGACTCCGAACAGCCAGCCGTGCAG